>JAWRIT010000033.1:0-3067 GCA_040268355.1 Atopobiaceae bacterium
CACGACTCGCACGGGCACTTCTACATGAAGCACCAAACCTCCCTCACGGACACCCGTAATGAGTCCCGTCGAGGCCTTGACGAGAATGTAGGATAGCGCTACTGTAGTTGTGAAGGTACGCCAGGGTTATAGGACATTTCGTTTTGTTTTGGGTGGGGTTTTTCGTTGTTTTGGTGCGGTTTTGTTGGTGTTTTAGTTGGTTGGGGGCAACTAAGAGGTCGGACAGAATGTGTTGCTGCGGGGCCGACTTTTCGCTGGTACGGCGCGGTAAGGTCGGTGTTTTGTTGGACGTGGTTCCTTCGATGACTATCGGCGGCGAGCCCGCACAGCCCAGCATGCCTCTGCCACGAGAATGTGTCCATTTTCCGTCCAAACGATCATGGGCGGGATTATCCGCCTGGCATGAATGGCGGATTCATGCGGTTCTGCCCGGTAGCGCACAGCGGGTTTGCGGCTGTTTGGACGGGATGTGGACACGACCCCCGCATATTACGCCTTGCCCGGATCGCTGCCTCACGTTGAGGAGACGTATGACACCAACCCGGCAGGCGATAGTCAGACAGATGCCGGGCCGCTTACTTCGAAGACCATACGCGACGGACCGTACTGGCAGGAAAGAAAACCACCGGACCAAAACAGCAGAACCAGACCGGAAAAGACCCCCAGCAACACAAAATGTCCTATAACCCGTACGCCAAGCTGTCCGGCGTACCTTCACCTCATGCAAAGGCGTTGATGAGGGCGAAGGCCGTGAGTTGGACATCGTATGCCCCTGGTACCAGCTGGTTGACGAAACTTGGGGTCTCGCTTCTTGCAGCTGGGGTGACCTTGCTCATACTTGTTACCGCAACAGGCAGAGGATCGTGGGAAGCTGGCGCGGTACTCGCGATTGCCGGGCTGTGTTTTCTTGTTGCTGGCTTGTACCGTCAACGGCGCCGTCGCCAAGACAGTGGAAACAACACCACCTCATAGCACCGACGGCACCCACATCACGCCGCACGACTATCAACGCGTGCTTGGTGGTCGCTGGGGCACACTTGAAACGCATGATGGGTGACACGCCCACGGGCATTCCGATTCCCATCATCCGTAGGGAAATTGGTGGACCGCCGATTGCTCGGCGATCCACCAACGTTTCGCCCGCCGTGTATATGGCGTACCTTCACCTCATACAAAGGCGTTGATGAGGGCGAAGACCGTGAGTTGGACATCATATTCCCCTGATGGCAGTTGGTTGACGAGAGTCGGCGTGCCGCTCCTTTCCGGCGGCCTGGCGCTACTGATGATCGTTGCCATTGCTGACAGAGAAATCTCGAGGGCCGGCGTGCTGGTCGCGGTTATCGGGCTGTATTCACTTGCCGCTGGCCTCTACCGCCAGCGGCGCCGACGCAAAGACGGTCAAGGCGACACCACCCCCTAGCGTGGGCAAAGTCGATGTCTAGGGTTGCGGGCGGACGGGATCCACATCACCTTGGACGACCTGTGCCCTTGTCTTTTCCCGTGGACTGCCGATGGCGCGTCCAGGCCCGTCCAAAGGAGCATCGTGTAACAGAGCCGGGCCACACAATCCGCGAAATTCCGCCACTTCTTAAATAGAATCAATCAAGCTTTCCGTCGTTTGGACGGGATTCTGACAGCCACCCTTCATTCCCCACTATCAAGACTGCCGCGCAGCGTCTTGTAGTAGTCGTGGTAATCCCTGACGAACTGCGGTGCGCCGTCGGGTACGGGATCCGCCACTCCGCCGACCAGGAGAAGCCATGCTGAGGGCTGCCCCTCACGCTAAGGGCACAGTGCATGGAGCGGAAAGGTGAGAACGCCGTCAGGCAGCCGCATAATCGGCCCGTCCGCCGTGACAATAGCGGTAAAAACCGGCGCGGGGGTACGTTCTGTATCAATGTCAGCGACGACTGCGGCCAGCGCTGCCTGCGCCGTCGGAATCTGCCTCCGTCCGAGTTTGACCTCGAAAGCCGCCCAGCGCCCGTCGTCGAACTCGACGATGCAATCGACTTCCTTGCCTGATTTATCGCGGTAGTGGTATACGTGACCACCCTGCAGCTCCGCAAAGGTCCGCAAGTGTTGAATAACTTGCGACTCAAACCAAAGCCCCGCTGTTTCTAGGTCCTGCATTAGCCGTTGCACCGAAGTCGCGGTAATGGCCGCAGCCAGCGCCGGGTCGACGAAGTGAAGTTTGGAAGACGTTCGCACGGCATAACGCGATCGTAGATGGGGTGCCCAAGCCGGTTGTTCCTCAACGATAAAAAGCCGCTTGAGCGCGTTGACGTACTCAACCGCAGTCTGTGCGGCCAAGCCTCCGGCGGCTACATCCCTAGCGATAGTGGCAAAGGATGCCTCCGTGGCAATATGACGTGCCAATGAGCGCAGCAACGCCTGCACCCGGACTGGATCACGGCGCGGTTCACCATCCAGCCGAGCGATGCCAACGTTGACGACATCTTCTACATAGTCACGCAAATGACGCTGTGCCTGCGCCGTAGAAAGATCGGCGTCGCCTGGCCAACCACCGTGCACCAATGCGTCCAACGTATCCCGGACAGTCGTGCCCGAGTCCAATACCGGTGCCGGCTCCTCACCGTTGAATAAGACTGCCAGCGAGACCTCACCACCGCCCAGGCCACGCTCGAATAAGGTCATGGGACGCATCCGCACCCGGGAGATGCGATGAGTACCCGAGTGACGCGCGGCATCCTCCGCCGGAACCGACGATCCGGTGAGAATAAACTGCCCCGGGGACTGCCTGTTGTCAATTTCCCGCCGGATCGTATTCCAGATGGACGGCGCAACCTGCCACTCGTCAATCAGCCTCGGCACAGCACCTTCCAGAAGGAGCGCGGGATCGATATCGAGTGCGGCGCGAATTTCGGGGGTATCCGCATCTAAAGCCACCTTTGAAGCTGAATGATGCAGTCCTGTCATTGTCTTGCCACAGGCACGTACTCCTTCAATGAGGAGTCCACCGGAGTAACTGAGAATATCGCCGACAAGAGCATCGACTATCCTCGGGCGATAGTAATCATCCTTCCCCATCCGATTTCCCCGTTATTAC
>JAWRIT010000034.1:0-14765 GCA_040268355.1 Atopobiaceae bacterium
CCGAGGAAGGGTATGAGCATGTTTCCGGAAGACACGATCCACGACACGCCCTCCTCGGAGAGGCGCTCCATCTGGTATGCGCTCAGCGCTGGGCACACGACCACAACGGGACACTTGAAGTCCGCTTGTAGGCGCTTGACCATCTTGATGAGGAGCGGCAGCCTCACTTCGTCCTCGGAGAACGCGAACAGGCACGGCACACCGCCTGCGCTCCCCATCCGAATCTCGTACGTAAGTCCGTAGATGGCAGGGTACGGCGATAGGTCCGGCTTGTCGCCGACTTCCAACGCTTTCCCAAAGATACGCTCCGGCAACTTCATGACGTCTCGATTCCAGCTATTTTTTGTAATTACAGACTATATCTATACTTGCAGAAAATCGATAGAATTGCAATTGGAGCAACAGGACTGTAGAGACCGCTCGCAATCGGACGGGTAACGAGTATTAGTTTTAACGACCTGAATGAGCCATACGTAGGATCCGAGGAGAATCTCGTCGCGTCGCGCCCTGGCCTGCCCGTGAAAAGCGCGGTTCGAGGCGCAGAGGCTGCGGGGAATCGATACAATGGAGGGTGGCTCCGCGCATGCTCGCTTGACATCGCGGGGATAGGGATTTCTCGGCTCTGCGCGAACGCGGAGCCGTTGCGTAACGGTGGGGTTTGGAGAGGAGTGGATTGATGTTCAAGATCCTCCAGAAAACGCAGTTCTCGGAGAAGGTGTTCAAATTCCGCATAGCGGCACCAGAAATGGCCAAGCACGCCCATGCCGGCCAGTTCCTGATGGTGCGCGCGAACGAGTACGGCGAGCGCGTGCCGTTCACGTTTGCGGATTGGAACCCCGAGGAGGGCTGGGTCGAGTTCATCTTCATGGTGATCGGCAAGACCACGACGATGCTCTCGAGCTACGAGGCGGGCGACAGCCTGCAGGACGTGGTCGGGCCGCTCGGACAGCCGACCGAGATGGGCGAGGGCACCTGGGCCGTCATCGGAGGCGGCGTGGGCCTGGCCATCGCCTTTCCCGTGGCGCGCCAGCTGGCGGCGACTGGTCACACGGTGCACGCCATCATGGGCGCGCGCACCAAGGACCTGCTGCTCCTGGAAGACCAGTTCGCATCCATCCTGCCCGAGGACCACATCCACATCACCACCGATGACGGCTCCTATGGCGAGAAGGGCGTGGTCACCGCACCGCTCGAGCGCCTGCTCGCGAGCGGCGAGGTGGACCACGTCTTCTGCGTCGGTCCCGTGCCGATGATGAAGTTCGCCACCCTCACGGCGCAGAAGTTCGACACGCCCATCATCGCCAGTCTCAACCCCATCATGGTCGACGGCACGGGCATGTGCGGCTGCTGCCGCGTCGAGATCGACGGCCAGACCAAGTTCGCCTGCGTGGATGGCCCGGACTTCGACGCCACCAAGGTCGACTGGGATGACCTGCGTGCCCGCCAGGCGGCGTACCGCAGCGAGGAGCAAGAGTCTCTCATGGCCTACGAGGAGAAGAAAGGGGCCTGCGCATGCCAGAAGTAAAGGGTCGCTGGATAGCAGACATGAAGCTTCCCCGCACGCCGGACAACGAGGAGCCGGCTGCGGAGCGTTCGTGTGACTTTCGCCCGGTCGACCGCGGCTTCACCGAGGAGATGGCCATCGCCGAGGCCTCGCGCTGCATGCGGTGCAAGAAGCCACTGTGCGTGGAGGGCTGCCCGGTCAACATCGACATCCCCACCTTCATCACCCACATCTACAACCGCGAGTTCAGCGCGGGTCTCGACACCATCCGCGAGAGCTCGATGCTGCCGGCCATCTGCGGGCGCGTGTGCCCACAGGAGAACCAGTGCGAGGGCAAGTGCATTCGTGGCCGTCGTGGCGAGCCGGTCGCCATCGGTCAGCTGGAGCGCTTCCTGGGCGACCAGCCGGAGCTTGCCTCCAAGCCCACCATGCTGCCCAAGAACGGCAAGAAGGTCGCCGTCATCGGGTCGGGCCCCTCGGGCATCACCTGCGCCGGCGAGCTGGCACGCAACGGCTTTGACGTTACGGTCTTCGAGGCGTTCATGACGGGCGGCGGCGTGCTGGTCTACGGCATCCCCGAGTTCCGTCTGCCCAAGGCGGTCGTCAAGCGCGAGATCGACGGCCTGCAGGAGATGGGCGTGAAGTTCGAGTACAACAGCGTCATGGGACGCCTCGCGGACGCCGAGGAGCTGCTGGGCGAGAAGGGCTTTGACGCCATCTACGTGGCAACCGGCGCAGGCCTGCCCAAGTTCTTGGGCATCCCCGGTGAGAACCTGCCGAACGTCTTCTTTGCCAACGAGTACCTGACGCGCGTGAACCTCATGAAGGCCAACAACTTCCCCGAGTACGACACGCCCACCAAGCATGGCAAGAGCGTCGTGGTCTTTGGTGGCGGCAACGTGGCCATGGACGCCGTGCGCACCGCCAAGCGCCTGGGCGCTGAGCGTGCCATCATCGCGTACCGCCGCACCGAGGACGAGATGCCCGCCCGTAAGGCCGAGCTGCACCATGCCAAGGCGGAGGGCGTCGAGGTCATGCCGCTCGTGTCGCCGCTGGAGTTTCTGGCGGGCGAGGACGGCAACGTGTGCGCCGTGCGCGTGCAGAAGATGGAGCTTGGCGAGCCCGACGCCTCCGGCCGTCGTCGTCCCGTGCCTATCGAGGGCGCCATCGAGGAGATCTCCTGTGACGTGGCCATCAGCGCCATTGGCACCAATGCCAACCCGTTTGCCGAGCTCATCGGTGGTATGGAACTCAACAAGTGGGGCTATGTGGTGGCCGACGAGAAGACCGGCCAGACGACCAATCCCAAGATCTGGGCAGGTGGCGACATCGTGACCGGTGCGGCAACGGTCATTCTCGCCATGGGCGCCGGCAAGCAGGCGGCAGCCGACATCACGGAGAAGCTCGCAGGATAAGCCTGTCGTGCATGGTGTCCGCACCCAGCTGGCACACTCGCATCCTGCTGACACAGCAAAAGGGGCCCCGGAATCAAATCCGGGACCCCTTTTCCTTGAAAGGGAGGGGAGCACGCCATGCTGGCGCGCTGCCGTGTGGCGTTCGCAGGTCCTACAGGTTGAGGTCGCCGCCGAAGATGGCCGTGGTGGGCTCGTTCACATAGACATGGTGGATGGCCTCTGCCAGCTCGTCGGCCACGCTGATCGTCTTGATCTTGGAGCCGGGACGGTCGGCGATGTAGCACGGGATGGCATCGGTGACCACGCACTCCTCGATGGGCGCCTCCTGCAGCCGCGTGATGGCCGGGCCAGAGAAGATGCCGTGCGTGGCACAGACGTAGATGTCGCCCGCGCCCTGGCGCTTGAGCTCGTTGATGGAGCCGACGAGCGTGCCGGCCGTGTCGATCATGTCGTCGTTGATGATGCAGGTCTTGTCCTTGATCTCGCCAATGAGGGTCATGACCTCGGCAACGTTGTGCTTGGGACGGCCCTTGTGGGCGATGGCGAGCGAGCAGCCCAGATAGTCGGAGAGCTTCTTGGCGTGCTTGGCGCGACCGGCATCGGGGGAGACGACCACGGTGTTCTCCCAGTCGAAGTCCTTGGTCTTGAAGTAGTCGCCAAAGAGGTAGAGGGCCGTCAGGTGCGTCACGGGAATGTCGAAGAAGCCCTGGATCTGGCCCTGGTGCAGATCGAGCGTGATGACGCGGGTAACGCCTGCCGCCTCGAGGAGGTTGGCCACGAGACGCGCCGTGATGGGTTCGCGCGAGGCTGCCTTGCGGTCCTGGCGGGCGTAGGCGTAGTGGGGGATGACGGCCGTGATGCTGGCCGCGCTCGCGCGCTTGGCGGCATCGGTGGCAATGAGCAGCTCCATGAGCAGGTCATTGACGTTGGATCCGGCAATGGACTGGATGATGAAGACCTCGCTGCCGCGGACGGACTCGCTGAAGCGCGCGTAGACCTCGCCGTTGGCGAACTTCGAGACCTCGAGGCCGCTGATCTCCAGACCGAGGTTGGAGGCTATCTTGGTGGCAAGTGCGTGGTTTCCGGTGCCGGTGTAGAGCTTGATTTCCTTCTCGACGTTGAGTGGCTTGCTCAGATCCCTGTACATCTACCCCTGCTCCTTCTCGCTTGCTGCCTTCTGCTCCTTGAGCGCCTCCAGACGCTTGGCTGCGTAGCCCTCCACGATGCGCTGGTCGCTGCGCTCGACTGCGAGCGCCCCTGCCGGCACGTCATGCGTGATGCAGCTTGACGCGCCGACGAGCGCCCCGTCGCCCAAGCTGACCGGGGCGACCATCATGGTGTCCGATCCGACGAAGACGTCGTCGCCGATGGTGGTGCGATGCTTGAACACGCCGTCGTAGTTGCAGGTGATCGAGCCGGCGCCGATGTTGACGCCAGAGCCCATGGTGGTGTCGCCGATATAGGAGAGGTGAGGGACTTTGGATCCTTGGCCGATGGTCGAGTTCTTGATCTCCACATGCGTGCCCACGTGTGCCTGGTCGCAGAGGTGGGTGCCAGGGCGCAGGTAGGCCCGCGGACCGACGGTCACACTCTGGTCGATGACAACGTCGGTGCCGACGGTCTCCTCCACGCTGCTGCCATCGCCCACGGTGACGCTGGTGAGGCGCGTGTTGGGGCCAATGACGCAGTCGCTGCCGATGTGCGTGTCGCCCCAGAGCATGGTCTGGGGGAGCAGCTCGGTATCGCGCCCGATGCTGACCTCGGCGCCGACCCATACCTGGTCGGGCGCCAGCATGGTGACACCCTCGTCCATCAGGCGGTCGTTGATGCGCCGCTGCATGATGCGGGTGGCCTCGGCAAGCTGCCGGCGCGAGTTGACGCCCACGAGCTCGGTATGGTCGTCGGCCATCACGGCGGAGACGGGCTCGCCGAGCTCGTGGTAGATGCCGACCATGTCGGTGAGGTAATACTCGCCCTGGGCATTGTCGTTGGTGATGCGGTCGATGTTGGCCGAGAGCCGCCGCCCGCAGAAGCAGTAGATGCCCGAGTTGCACTCGGTGAGCGTCGCCCGCTCCTCGGCCGTGCAGTCCTTGTGCTCGACGATGCCCACGACACGGCCCTGGTCGTCACGCTTGATGCGTCCATAGCCGCTTGGGTCGGGCGGGCACATGGTGAGGACGGTGCAGGCGTTGTGGTGCGCGCGCGTCTCGGCGACCAGCTGCGAGATGGTCTCCGCGCGCATGAGTGGGGTGTCGCCGTAGAGCACGACGGTGGGGCCACTGAAGGCGCCCAGGGCGTCACGCACGCACATCAGGGCGTGGCCGGTGCCCAGGCGCTCGGCCTGCTCGACGCACTCGACGGTCGGATCGTTGGCGAAGATGGCGCGAACTTCGTCGGCCCCATGGCCCACCACCACGACGATGCGGTCGGCGCCCGCCTGGCGTGCGGCGTTGACCGGCCACCAGACCAGTGGCTTGTCGAGGAGCTTATGAGCGACTTTGGGCCGGGCTGACTTCATACGCGTTCCCTCGCCTGCGGCGAGGATAATCGCGGTCATTGACATGTAATCCTCCAAAGATGGGGCGTCTGTCCCGGATGGGTGCCAACATGGCACACACCATTACTATAGCAGCCACGAACGTGAAATTGACACAGCTGGCGCGCACAGAACAAAGCTCACAGGAGCAGCCCGGCTCCGGCGGGAGCGAGGCGGGGTGCGGGGGAGGTTCGCCCCTGTCTGACGAGCGGAAAAGAGGGCTTCTGCTACACTGGTCCTGCTCGGCTGGGATCCCAGCGCAGCGAGTGCGATGGAGCATCGTCCAGTGGTTAGGACTGCGGTTTTTGGTGCCGCCAACCTAGGTTCGAATCCTAGTGCTCCAGCCAGGGCAAAGCAGCAGGCCATCGGATGCGTCCGGTGGCCTGTCGTGCATACGGCGCGCCTGCGGTCGCTCTGGGGCTGACGGGTGCGACGCCTTCCGCTGCCGGCGCCTTCCGCCTGGCCGTCTTGCCGCTACCTGGCGGGCGCTACTCGAAGGCGGCGCAGATGGCGTCGAGCAGGGTCACGGCGACGGTCTGGGCGTCGCCGATGGTGAAGGAGCCGTCGTACTCGAGGCCAAAGGGCAGCTCGAGCCGCACGAGCGCGGGGATGCGACGCGAACTCTCCAAGGCAGTGCGCATGCGCTGGGGGAGCGTGTCGATGTCGTCGGTCGCGAGGTTGGGGATCTTCTCGCTGCCCTCTTGGGGCGACGAGGCCAGGATCAGCACCAGCGTGTCTCCCTCGCGCGCGTGGTTGGCGTTGTCGATGAGGTCGAGGCCGCTGCTGGTGGTCGTGGCGGAGGCGAGGTTCCAGATGCGCCCTGCGACGTTGCGCGAGATGGGATCTTCGGCCGTGAGCGAGATCTGCATGCGCTCGAGCGCGCCGGCGGCCCGTGCGAAGCCCATGCCACCCATGGGGTGTGGCCCGGCGGCGGGCTTGCCGCTCCAGACATGATGGAGGCGCTCGATGGCGTCGAAGGTATCGGGAAAGGCCATGCCGTCAGCGAGCTGGCCCTGGCTCTCCTGGAACTGCTTGACGGCCGCCTCGGTATGCACGCCGTAGCGGCCGTCCGGCTCGCCACAGGAGAAGCCCAGGATGTTGAGGCAGGTCTGCAGCTGACGCACGTCAGCGCCATGGAAATTGGGGAGCCGCAGGTAGAGGGTGCGGTCGCCCATCCGGTAGCCCTCGTCGACCAGCGTCGACCAGGTGGCCGAGTCGATCTCGGTGCCTAGCGGCAGGGCGTGGTCGAGCCGGAACCGCGCGATGGTCGCCCCCGTCGTCGGACCAAAGGTGCCAGCGGTGCGCTCGTCCTCGGCGATCTCGTACCCGAGTCGCACCAGGCGCTCCTGGATGTCCTCTACTGCGGCGCCGGTAGCGCCCTCACGGATGGGTTCCATGTGTCTTCTCCTCGCCCGTACGCCTTCGGCCTAGCCAAGGCGCTCTACAAAGAAGTCTGCCATAGATTCGAGCACGGTGCGCGCGTGCTCGTCCAGTTGGACACCAGCGAGGCGCCCCTTGGCGCCCTGGGCCAGCTCGTGCGCATATGAGCGGACGTGCTCGATGGAGCCGGCACGCTCCATGAGCGAGACGGCGCGGCCAAGTTCGTCGGCATCGGTGGTGGAGGAGTCGAGCAGGCGCTCGAGCTCGCTGCGCTCCGGCTCGCCCAGATGGGCAAGCGCGTGGACCGCCAGGAGCGTGCGCTTGCCAGAGGTGATGTCGGAGCGGAAGTCCTTGCCCTGCTGGGTGGCGTCTCCCACCAGGTTGAGCAGGTCGTCTTGCAGCTGGAAGGCAAGGCCTGCGTCGAGTCCGAAGGCAAAGAGCGCCTCGACCTGCTCGTCGGTGCCCCCCGCGCAGATGGCCCCACAGGCAAGGGGCGTCGCCGCGGAGTAGTAGGCGGTCTTGTGCGTGGCCATGAACAGGTAGTCTTCCTCGCTCACGTCCCAGCGTCCGTCGCGCACCCACCCCAGATCGAGCGCCTGCCCCTCGATCGTACGCTGCTCCATGTAGGTCAGCTCGCAGAGGATTCTGAGGCAGGTGTCGTTGTCGAGCGAGGCGTCCGAGAGCAGTCCCGCCGCGACGTTGACCAGCGCAAGGTCGCCCACGTTGGTGGCGATGCCGACGCCATCGCTCACGTGCAGGCACCGCTCGCCCCGCCGCAGCTCGCTGTTGTCCGCGATGTCGTCGTGGATGAGCGCCGCGCTCTGGAAGTACTCGATGGCCGCCGCCGTGGAGAGCGCGCAGATCGGGTCAGCGCCTGCGGCCTGCGCACCAAGCAGCGTGAGGACCGGGCGCGTGCGCTTGCCACCGGCCATCGTGAAACGCGCCAGCGGCTCGTACAGGTAGCGCATGAGGTCGGGCGCGGAGCTGGCCGTCGGCTCGTCGGGACGCGGGGTGTGGCGTGCCAGGTGGTCCTCCACCTGGGGACGCATGCGCGCCAGATAATCGACGAACGCCCGCGAGCCGTCTGCGGTGGCGGTGCCAACTGAGGATGTCTGCTCGCCCATGGCGCGCCCTTCCTGGTTGCGTGCAAGAGACGTGGTAACCAGACCAGTATACGCGAGTGTCTCGTGGCAAAGAGGCGCTCTTTGGTGCGGTGAGGGGTGGGGGCGCACGGCCATCCCACGCATGGGGTCGGTCAGCCGTGCGTGTAGCGCGTTGCCGCGTGCAGCAGGTTGATCTCGGCCAGCTCGAGGATGCCGTCGATGTAGGGCTGGTACATCTTGTCGATGGCCCCCACGCCCAGGCTGCAACCGCTGCAGGTCTCGCAGCTTGCGTCGCCGCACCAGTCGAGTCCTGCCGACACGATCTGGATTCGCTCCTCGCGGGTGGTGTCCTTGATGAGCACGCTGCGTGCCATGGGTGCCCCCTAACTCTTGGGCCAGCGGATGGTGTTGACCGAGACCGAGAGCGCGGGATTCTCGCGTGCCGCCCGCAAGAGCACCAGGCAGAGTCGGTCCATCTGCTCGGCGTAGGCGCTGTCGGGGCCCATCGTCGCGTCACGCATCACATACAAGCGCGTCGGCTCGGAGATGTCGCCCAGGCAGTCGTGGAGCGCGGCGAGACTCTTGCCGTAGTGCTCGGGGAAGCCAAGCGAGAGGCGCAGGTAGTCGTGCACGGTGTTGATGTCCTGCAGATCCCGCTCGTCGATGGGGACCTCGAAGACGTCGTTCATGTTGAGATGGCCGTCCATGTGTCTGCGCCCCCTCTGGATGGCTCTGTGGAGAGCCTAGTACAGCTGCTCGAAGGTTTCGTAATGGTCCTCGGTGTAGTAGATGAGCCCGTCGTTGGAGAAGACGATGCGCTTTGGGCCGCGAAAGCCGCCCTGGTAGTCTATGTCGCACTCCGTCCAGGTGCGCCCGCTCGCGTCAGGAAGCGTGCCGTCGTCGTTGTAGAAGCGGCCACCGCCGATGCTCATTCCTGGGCAGACCTCGTCGAGGTTGCCTTCGGCGGCGACCCATCCTCGCTCGCGCGCCTTGGTCTTGCTGATGAAGTTGCCGGGCAGGTGGCCAAAGCTGTGGATGTAGAGGGCGACCTCGTCTTTTGAGGTGTACCAGCCGTCTTCGTCCACGGTTGGTCCGCGCGTGGGGGCCGTGGTCGTCGAGGTCGGCGCGGATGTGTCGGCGGAAGCCGCGTCGCCCTGCGTGTCCGAGCTCTGCTCTGGCTCCGTCGTCGGCGATGCCGAGGGGGTCTCTGGTGCCGGGGACTGGCGCTGGTCCGCCGTGACGTCCGTTGCTGCGTCAAGACCCGTGGTGCTAGCCCTTCCGTTGAGCCACCCCATGACAAGGCCGATGACGAGCGCGAGCGCAAGGGCACCCAGCCTCATGCGGACGTTCGACCGATTGTTGTTGGGGAGTTTGTCCATGTATCTAGTGTACTTCATCGTCTCAAGGGGACCCCGAGCGAATCAACGGAAGGAGCCGCTGACCCCACCTGCTCGGGGCGTTCGAGGTGGGGAGGTTCTTGTGTTCCGCGGGACGTTTGGGTCGATGACAGTCGCTGAAGGCGGATCCATAGAAACGAGGTGGATCTATAGAGGTGCAGCGGCTCGTATGGATGACCGTCTGGTCACGCCTGTGGGCGCGTCGATAATCCCTGTGCGTTTGGTCTGTCGCCTCCCGTGCGCTGGGCCTGCTGCTTCCTGTGCGCTGGGCATGCCGACTCCTGCGCGTCTGGCCCGCCGAATTTGTGTGTGGTGCCGTCCACAGGAACGGTCAGCATCACAGAATTCGTCCCCATATCGTTTGTGCCGACCACAAAACCGCAGGATAAATAATAATCTTTTAAACTAACAGAGAGATAAAGGGACGTTTTTTGTGGCTCTAAGACACTGATGGGTGCCATGGGCATTCACAGAGCACGAGGTGGGAGCTGGTGCGGAAAGGTCCCGTCTCTGCTGCGTGACGAAACGGGACCGAATTTTGGGGCCTTTGACCTGCGCCTTCTCTGGTCTCTTCGTCTCACCGTGGGGAATCGAGACCGAGCCTTGTGTGGCGAGCCGCAGGAGGCGGGTTATCTAGCTGGGTGAACGTCTCAGAGGCGTTATAAGGCGCGAAATGCCTCCACGACGCATCGTGTGCCACAAAGGTCGTCCCGAAGGTCGGAAATCGCCTCCTGTGCTCCCGCGAGATGGTGGGGCTCAAGCCGCGCCACAAGAGGCGCACCGCTCGCACGAAAGAGGTGTCCAAGGACCCCGATGACGTCACGTCGATTGCTGCGATCCGAAAGGTTGCGTCCGATCCCGCAGGGGAGGCAGCGTCGGGGCATTCGCAACCCTTCACGCGGACGAAACACCGGATGGGTAGCATGACAGCTACCGCAACCGAAGGGACTGCCATGAGAATCAGTGACATCCTGGCGCGACGCCAGTCATTCTCGTTCGAGATCTTCCCGCCCAAAGGGGACCTGTCCGTCGACGAGGCCGAGCGCGTTGCCCGCAGCCTCTGCGAGGTGCATCCCGACTGGATCAGTGTGACCTTCTCCGCCGGGGGATCGGGCAACTCGGAGCGCACGGCTGACATCGGCAGGCGCATCGAGCGGGGCGTGGGGACCACGGCGCTCGCACACCTGACCTGCTTGGGCTCGTCGCGCTCCGATGTAGACGCCTACGTTCGCCGGCTGGAGTCGGCCGGCATCGAGAACGTCCTTGCCCTGCGTGGCGACCGGGCGCCCGGACGCGAGGCCATCGACTTCACCTATGCGTCGGAGCTCGTCTCCTACCTCAAGGACCGGGGGCTGTGCGTGGGCGGTGCCTGCTATCCCGAGGGCCACGTGGAGTGCGAGGACCTCGACGCCGACCTCGACCACCTCAAGGAGAAGGTCGCCGCCGGAATCGACTTCTTGGTCACCCAGCTCTTCTTTGACAACGAGGACTTCTATCGCTTCCGTGAGCGCTGCGACCGCAAGCGCATCAAGGTGCCCATCGTCTGCGGCATCATGCCCTTCACCAGCGTCCGTCAGGTGCAGCGCATGACCTTCAACTGCGGGGCGTCCATACCCGCGCGCGTGGTCAG
Source organism: Atopobiaceae bacterium (assembly GCA_040268355.1). GTDB lineage: Bacteria > Actinomycetota > Coriobacteriia > Coriobacteriales > Atopobiaceae > UBA1367. Next base: position 10,966 of record JAWRIT010000034.1, read on the forward strand.
ACGTCTCGTGGCGGCCGGCGAGGACCCCGACGCCCAGCGGGCGGCGGGTGTCGCCTACGCCTGCGAGCAGATCGTCGACCTTGCGGCAAACGGCGTCGACGGCATCCACATCTACACCATGAACCGACCCGAGATAGGCCGCGCCACGCATGACGCCCTGGTGGGCTGCGGCTATCTGAGCGCCTAGCGGGGCACCATGTCGAGCGGTGTGCTGCGCGTTGCGCGCGAGACCTACAGGATCGACTCGATCGAGCGCCGTGAGGTCCTGCGCTACCTCGGCTACCGTGGCCAGGAGCTGACCGATGAGCTGGAGGGACGCATCGAGGCGGTCGTGGCCCACTGCCTTGACGTCGCGCGACCACGTGGAGGGCTGGCGGCCTTCCGTGTGGGCGAGCGCACGGATGAGGCGATTGGCCTTATGGGTTGCACGCTTCGCCTCACTGGCCACGACATCGTCACGCATCTCGCCGATGCGACTGAGGTCACCCTTCTCGCGGTGACGCTGGGCGCCGACGTCGATCGGGAGCTCCGTCGTCTCTCGCTGATCGACCCGTTGGACCAGGTCATCTTTGACGCTGCGGCGACGGCCCTGGTGGAGCGCGCCGCCGACGCTGCCAACGCGCACGTGCGCGCCTATGCCGCCGACCAGGGTGCCTACACCAGCTGGCGTTTCTCTCCCGGCTACGGGGACCTGCCGCTCTCGGTGCAAGGAGAGCTTCTCGCCGCGCTCGACGCCACGCGTCAACTCGGCATCACGCTCACGCCGACGGACCTCATGGTGCCCACCAAGAGCGTCACCGCCGTCGTGGGCCTGCATGCCACCCCACAGCCGGGGCTCGAGTCCTCGTGCTCGGTTTGTAACCTTGCGGAGTTCTGTACGCTCCGCCAGACCGGAAGGACCTGTCGTGGGAGCTAGCTCCGTCGCTACCATCACCCCCTTCGGACACCAGGCCACGCGCTCGCCGCGCCTGCGCGACGCGCATCTTGGACGCGTGCTCGCTGGTGAGGCGTTCTTGCTTTTTGACGGCGCCATGGGCACGCAGCTCCAGGAGCGCGGACTTGCCGCAGGAGAGCTCCCTGAGCTGCTCTGCCTCTCCAACCCTGACGAGATCACCCAGATCCATGCCGCCTACGTGGTCGCCGGGGCGGAGGTCGTGACGACCAACACCTTCGGGGCGAACCGCGAGAAGCTCGGCGATGCCGCCACGGTCGAGGAGGTCTTCACGGCGGCCGTCGGATGCGCGCGGGCCTCGGGTGCGCGCTATGTGGCTGCCGACATCGGCCCCACCGGGTCCCTGCTGCAACCCATGGGAACCCTCGCCTTCGACGACGCCTACGAGCTCTTTGCCGAGCAGGTGCGTGCCGCCGACGCCGCGGGGGCCGACCTCTTCGTCATCGAGACGATGGCCGACCTCGCGGAGGCGAAGGCCGCACTGCTCGCTGCCAAGGAGCTCTCTGACCTGCCGGCGTTCGTCACCATGACCTTCGACGAGGACGGTCGCACCTTTTTGGGCACCACGCCCGAGGTGGCGGCCGTCACGCTCACGGCGCTCGGGGCGGACGTGCTTGGCATCAACTGCTCGCTGGGACCCTCCGACGTCGCGCCGCTGGCGCAGCGGATGCTGGGATGGTCCGGACGCCCGGTCATGGTGCAGGCGAACGCGGGACTGCCACATGTCGAGGACGGACGGACCACCTACTCCATCGGTCCCGAGGAATACTGCGCGGCGGTCGCGGACATGCTCGACGCGGGCGTCACCGTCATCGGCGGATGCTGCGGCACCTCGCCTGCCTTCACCGCGGGGGAACGCGCCCTGCTCGATGGCCGTGCCGTCACCCGTCGGGAGCCGCGTCGGGATTTTACGGTCACAAGTGCCCAGCGGCTCGTCGCCATCCCCTCGGGCCATGTCGGCATCATTGGGGAGCGAATCAACCCGACGGGCAAGCGGCTGCTCAAAGAGGCGCTGCGCTCGGGCAACCATGACTACGTGATGAACGAGGCGATCCGGCAGACCGAGGCCGGCGCCCAGATCCTGGACGTCAATGCCGGCCTGCCCGAGATCGACGAGCGCGCGACGCTCGTGCGTCTGATCTCGGAGCTGCAGGGCGTGAGCACGCTGCCGGTGCAGGTGGACTCCTCCGACCCGAACGCCGTCGAGGCGGCGGTGCGTAGCTACCCCGGAAAGCCCATCATCAACTCCTGCAACGGAAAGCAGGAGTCGCTCGATGCGGTCCTGCCAATCGCCAGACACTACGGCTGCGCCGTGGTGGGCCTCACGCTCGACGAGAACGGCATCCCCACGACGGCCGCAGCTCGTCTCGTCATCGCGCGGCGCATCGTGGGCGCCTGCGACGAGCTCGGCATTCCGCGCGAGGATGTCGCCATCGACTGCCTGGCCATGGCGGCCTCCACCGACCAGCGCGCCCCACGGGAGATCTTGGAGGGAATCCGCCTGGTCAAGCAGGAGTTTCCGGGCGTGCGCTGCGTGCTTGGCGTGTCAAACATCAGCTTTGGCCTTCCATTCCGCCCGCTCGTCAACGCCACGTTCCTGTCGGCCGCCTTTGCCGTCGGTCTCGATCTGGCCATCGTGAACCCCCTGAACGAGCGCCTCATGGACGTGGTCAGGTCCTGGCGCGTGCTTTCGGGCGAGGACGAGCATGCCCATGAGTACGTGGCCACCTACGCGGGCCGTACCGATGCGCCGAGCGGCGCGCCTGCGGCCACCCTGGCGTCACCGGAGGAGGCCCAGGCCACGCCTTCCGCAACCGGTGAGGCGGCTGGTCCGGAGCAGCAGGTGCATGACCTGGTGCTCGCCGGTCGTAAGGATCCGGTGCCCGATGCCGTCCGGCTGGTCCTCGATGACGCCGACCCTGCCCACGACGTCATGTACGTGATCGACAAGCTGCTGATTCCGGCGCTCGACGAGGTGGGGGTGCGCTTCGAGAAAGGCACCTTCTTCCTGCCGCAGCTCATGGCCTCGGCAGAGGCGGCCAAGGCCGGCTTCTCGACCTTGCAGGGCCTCTCCGATGGCGCGGACGTCCCCAGCAAGGGCAAGGTGGTGCTGGCGACCGTGCGAGGCGACATCCACGACATCGGCAAGAACATCGTGCACATGCTCCTCGAGAACTACGGCTACGACGTCATAGACCTGGGACGTGACGTCGACCCGCAGGCCTTTGTGGACTGCGTGGTGGAGCAGCATGTCAAGCTCGCCGGACTCTCGGCGCTCATGACCACGACCGTCCCCGCCATGGCCGAGACCATCCAGCTGCTGCGCGAGCAGGCGCCCTGGTGCAAGGTCGTGGTGGGAGGTGCCGTGCTCAATCCGGAGTATGCGCAGATGGTAGGGGCCGACTACTACGCCAAGGATGCCAACGAGACCGCCCGCATCGCCGGTGACGTGCTGGGGTAGGCGGGCGAGCGGCAGCTTGCTCGGTGGCGCGGCCTCTGGGGCCGCCGTGTCCGCTGATTCGGTTCGTCTTTGACTCGATCGAGCCGACGGCGGGTCGGGTCGATACGCAGTGCCCGATGACACCGAGCGCCGGTCAGTAGAGGGGCAGCTCGCCCGTCAACGGATCGATCTGCTCGGCGCGGAGGGGCTCGAAGGCGAGGCAGGTGTAGGTGGGGTCTCCGTGGAACTCGGTGAGGCCCGCGTCATGGACGAGCGCACAGACAAAGCCCAGCTCGCGGCCACGATCGGCGAGGTCGAGCAGTTCCTCCTCCGAGTCCACGTACACGCAGACCTTGGCGACGCCGGCGTCGAACCAGTCCGACAGCGGCGTGGGGGCCTCGGCTCCCG
>JAWRIT010000035.1:0-9959 GCA_040268355.1 Atopobiaceae bacterium
CCCCCCCCCCACGTTCGTCCGCGGCGCTCAGCGTGTAATGACGCCAGCTACCTGCGTATTTACCTGCACTTCTTTTCAATGCACGAATGGTTTGCGATCTTTGCGGGCGCAGTGGGCCTCTCTCGTGCCCGCAACATTCGCACACATGACAGGGTGAAACCGTCATCAACGCGCCATCGATGGCTAGAGATCGGACTTTTGCGGTGTTTTTTCTCGAACCGAAGGGTATCGGTCTCCTGAATCCTGCACTTTTCTCGCTAGGTACTCATGCCATTCGAGAAAAACACCGCATAAGTCCGATCTCTAGCCATCCGCTCCCCAAACAGCCTGGTGACGAAGATAGCCGCCCGCAGATACACCAGGACGCTCGCATCGGCGGCGCCCCGTACCTCCTTGCACGAATCGACGAATCCCATAGCTTCGAAGAGAGCATTTCCCGCCCACACTTCACCAAAATCGGGCCTGCCTGCGAAGAGTCCATGAGCTTTAGCAGCTGGCGGGGCGCCGATCAGAAGAGACGCGAGCAGACCGACATTGATGCTATCGCTTGCGATGACATCGATAAAAAGTTCTTGCTGGGTGAGTGCAGATGGGGCAACAAGTTCGACGAGCGATCGACGCTGAGCATCCTACTTTCCGAGCGCGATCTTCAACCCAAGCATCGCGAGTACTGGTATGAGTGTTTACTGAGTAACCACTCACGAAAATTCCCAATGTGGTCGATATTGGGAGCCTCTATCGGAGCGTTTGAGCGTGTAAAAAAGGCAGTCGACTCAGGAAGCGAGAGCCAAGCACCAGACAGAGAGAGCGACAGAAGAGCATTCGCCTGCTTTTGGCTGAACGCACCTGCACCTCAGAGGCGGCGCATCCCCTTGCGGTACATGCAAACTAAGTCATCGCCTCTTGTAGTTCCTGATGTGCATGTAGATGGTATTCTTCGACACGCCAAGCCGTTTGGCCGCAATCGTTACGGCATCTTTGAGTTTGAAGATGCCGCTCTGATACAACCGCTCGACGATCGCTTTGTTCTTGTTTGACGGAAGGATCGCATTGTCTTCCATAACTTGCTGAATCTCATGCTCGAGCGTCGTCTGTATGAGATCTTCCGTGCTGGCCGCAAAATCTTCAGGCAGATGGCCGGAATGGCGATGGTTGCTGTTCGTCAGAGAGCCGAGGAAGTCGTTCAGCGGAACGTTCAAATACATGTTGATACAAATGAGCCCAATGATCCTGTCATTCTCTCCGCGGACCGCAATCGTGGTCGATTTCAGCGGCTCATTCCTCTTGTTGCTGCTGAAGTAGACGATATTGTCTTCCTTGCCTTCGTTGATCTCCTTCAGCATGTTCAGGGCAAGATCAGTAATGGGCGCTCCGACCTTTCTTCCCGTGTGCTCACCGTTAACGATGCAAATCACTGACCGATCCAGATCCTCCAGCGAATGCAGGACGACCTCGTAGCAGTCGGACAAATACTCGGCAAGACCCTGCACAACTGGCATATAGGAATTTAGAATCTTGCGATCTGTGTTGGTCAGTCTGATGTTCTCCACCGGGTGGCACTCCTTACGCGCAGGAAAGCATTACTGATATGCCGTCAGGGCGGCCCTCACTCTCTCAAGCGCATCGATTACCTTCTGGTCGTCTCTGTAAACGCCTAGGACAATGCGCAGATGCCCCTCACCTCCGGGACCGTAGTTGACTCCGTCGTTGACCGATACCTTAGCCTCATTGGCTAGATAGGAGACAATATCTGTAGATTTTCCTAGCTTAGACACGTCCACCCAGCACAAAAAGCCTGACTCCGGAAGCCCTACCGTTACGTTTGGGATGCTGTTCAGGATATCAAATGCCGCATGCCTCCTTCTTTCATAGGCGCTCTCAAACTCCTTCATGAACTCGGGGTGCTCCATAGCTGCGATGACCGCCTTCTGGGCGGAGGTGGAGGTCGCCCCTATCACCGAGACCGCGCATCCATACAGGCTGTCCATGATCTCGTCGCTACAGACTACGTAACCTACTCTGAGTCCACTCAGTCCCATGCCCTTAGAGAACGAGAACACCGTGACCGTCCTCTCAAACATGCCTTCGAGAGAGGCGGGTGTGATCATTTCCTTGCCGAAGGTGAAGTCTTCGAACGCCTGGTCACACACCAGTATCAGATCGTGTCGCACACAGATGTCACGCAGGGTCTCGAGTGATTGCCTGGTGTAGACCGTCGTAGTGGGATTGTTCGGATGCGTCAGGAGGACCATCTTCGTCTTTGGGGTAACAGCGGCCTCGATGGCCTCCCCATCGAGCTGGTACCCATCTTCTGCGTGCAGCTCCACCGCAACCGGAACCCCTCCCATGATGCGGACATCCTGGTAGTTGTTGGGATAGGACGGACTCGGAATGATGACTTCATCGCCTTTGTGCACGAAAGGCAGTATGGAGAAGAACAGTCCTGCGTCGGAGCCAGGGGTGATCAGGATGTTGCGAAGTGGGTCTACAGTCAGTTGATTCTGACGCTTCAGCTTCTCGGCTATCCTCTTCTTCAGCTCTTCGTTGCCGATCGGTGCTGTGTAGTGCGGCGATGACTCGTCCTTCACTGCGGCGATCCATGCCTCTTCGACATGTGCGGGCATGGATCTGTCGGGCATGAATGGGTCGGCCCATCCCATTAGGGCAATGCCCTGCTTTTCCATCTCCTGGTAGGACCCACCCACATCCGCCTTTTCAACTTTTGAGAACAGGCCACCCTCGGCGGTCCTGAACGCCTGGATCATCTTCTCCTTCATTGCGGCACCTCCTTCTTCAATAGGGGGAGGCTTTCACCTCCCCCTATTGTGGCGTTTGCCAGCTCAAGCTACTCCCCCGGCTTGTAGAAGATATAGGTCAGCACCGCTGAGACAACAAACGCGACTGCGAAGCAGGCCATGACAAGCGCGCAGTTCACAAACGGGTTGTCCCCTCCCATGAACATGCCGAAGCTGAGGAAGGACGGACCACCGATCGCATAGGCCTTCAGCTTGAGCAGCCCGGCGACTGCACCACCGGCCGCACCTCCGACCAAGCCAAAGAAGAATGGCTTGCCAGCAGGGACATTGACGCCATAGAGAACAGGCTCGGTGATGCCAACACAGGCAGAGATGGAGGCGGAGGCGGCATTTGCCCTTTGCTGGGTGCTCTTTGTCTTCAGCCAGACACCGAAAGCGGCCCCAGCCTGTCCGATGTTCGCCGAGCCGGACGCAGGTGACACAAGGTTGAAGCCATTTGTCGAAATCATCTGCGTCAGCACGGGGACCATACCATGATGGATGCCAAGCACCACCATCGCAGAATAGATGCCACCGTACACAAGGCCTGCGATCCAGCCGCCATTCTCGAACAGCCAGTTGACCCCGTTGGCCAGCATCTCGCCAATCCAATACGTGAGAGGCCCGACCGTCCAGAGGGTCACCACCGTAGAGGCAAGAATCGTACCTGCCGGAACAAGGATGATCTTAAGCGGTCCCCTGATAAACCTGTCCAATGCGTGTTCGATATAGGAGGCGAGGATGATCGCACACACGATGGGAAGCACCGATCCGCCATAGTCAATCACGCGGAAGGGAATGCCAGCAAACGAGCTGTACACCTCGCCGCCTGCAATCAACGTCGACCACCTGGGAGCCATCATGGCTGCGCAGATCGTCAGGGCCGTATACTGGTTCATCTTGAAGACCCGTGCCGTACTCGCGGCAAGCAGAAACGGCAAGAACGTGAAGATTGCCATCGCGATTGCCACGAAGTTCGCAAACGTCGGGGAGTCCATGGAGGCACCGAGCGCCATGGCAACCATAATGATTGCGGATAGGAAACCACAGCCAGCCAGAGCCGGGACGATGGGATTGAAGATTCGCGCGACTGTCTCAAAGAACAGGGTCAGGTATCCGCCCTTCTTGTTCTTGAGCGCCTCCTTCAGGTCCTGGGAATCAAGGTCCTCGTCAATGGCCTCTTCCTCGGAAACGCCGGCTGCCTCACAGAACTCCTTGTAGACAGCATTTACTTCGGCACCGATCACGATCTGTGTCTGTGTGGCACCTTCGACGACTCCCAAAACGCCATCGATTTTCTTCAGCGCGGCGACATCGACCCGCGAACGATCCTTTGGAGTCACCCTCAGACGAGTGGCGCAATGTGCAGCCGAGACAATGTTGCCCCTTCCGCCAAGGGCTGCAATGATTGCGGAAATGTCGTAGTTGTCCATAGAGCGCTCCCTTCCCTTCCTACTTATATGCAACTACCTCTATTTCGACCAGCGCGTCCTTTGGCAGATCCCTGACTGCCACGCACGACCTCGCTGGATGAGACGTGAAATAGCCTGCATAGACGTCATTGAATCGCGCAAAATCCGCGATGTCTGCCAAGAAGCAGGTCGTCTTTACCACGTCTTTTGGCTCATAGCCCGCTGCCGCCAAAATGGCGTCGATGTTCTTCAGGACCTGAAGGGTTTGTGTCGTGATTTTGCTCTCTACGAGGGAGCCAGATGTCGGATCGATCGGCATGACACCTGACAGATAGAGGAAGTTCCCTGCCTTGACTGCTTGGCTGTAGGGTCCGATCGCAGCCGGGGCGTGACTAGTCGAGATATGGTCAGACATTATTGCGCCTCTCTTCAATGAACTTTATTTCACTACCGACAATACCATGGCAAAAGAGGGCGATCAAGGGTTCTAAGTGAGAAATTTTTCATTATATCGTCCGATGTTGTCTTATTTGCGCTAGCTCAATGAGTTATAGTTTATTGTGGTAGTCTTTTCTGAAAGAGGTTTACTGTACATTTTTTCAGTAGAGGAGGAGGGTATGAGCCATCACATCAGGCCGTTCCCAAAAGGGTTTCTCTGGGGCGGTGCGACCGCAGCAAACCAAGTGGAAGGAGCTTGGGCTGAGGACGGTAAGGGACCCAGCCTGGCAGACGCCATGGTCGCTGGGAGCCACACGCAGCCACGGAGACTGACGCCAGACATCGACACCGACACGTACGTATATCCGAGTCATACGGCCAGCGACTTTTATCACCACTACAAGGAAGACATCGCCCTGATGGCTGAGATGGGCTTCAAGGTGTACAGGATGTCCGTCAACTGGACCCGTATCTTCCCAACCGGAGTGGAAGAGACGCCAAACGTAGCGGGCCTGGAATTCTATGACAACGTCTTTGCCGAGCTAAAGAAGTACGGCATCGAACCTCTTGTGACGATCTACCACAATGAGCTGCCTCTACACCTCGTGAAGATGATCGATGGATGGAGCAGCCGTGCGTGTATTGACTACTATCTTCGTTTTGCCGAGACGCTTTTTAGGCGGTACAAGGACATTGTGCGGTATTGGATTCCCTTCAACGAGATCAATGACTTGACGACCAGGGTGGGCAACTGGAATCATGGCGGCATCCTGAACGAGGGAACAGTGTTCTTTACCGATCAGGTCGATGATCCCAACAAGCGTTTTGCTGCCCTGCACAATCAGTTTGTGGCAAGCGCACGAGCGGTCCTGTTGGGAAAGTCGATCAATCCTGAGTTCAGGTTCGGGACCATGATCTGCCACATCACCGTATACCCGCTGACTCCGAAGCCCGAGGACGTCCTGCTAACGCAACAGGAAGATCAGATCAGAAACTGCTTCAGCGGAGATGTGCAATGCAAGGGCACCTACCCCTATTTCATCAAGCGCTACTTCGAGAGAAATAACATCGCTTTTGATGTAGAGGCAGAAGATGATGAGCTGTTAAGAACGGGTACCGTCGATTTCTACTCCTTCAGCTACTACATGACCAACTGCATCACGACAGACAAGGAGGCGCAGCAGGTCAGTGGCAATATCATGGGCGGAGCGAAGAATCCGTACCTCAAGGCAACTGAATGGGACTGGCAGATCGACCCGGTGGGCCTTCGCTACACCCTCAACCATGTGTATGACAGGTACGGCCTTCCTGTCATGGTCACAGAAAACGGGATCGGCGCAAGGGACCGCTTTGAGCATGGACAGATTCATGACCCGTACAGAATTGAGTACATCAAGCAGCACATTGAGCAGATGAGGCTCGCCTTAGATGATGGGGTCGAGCTGATCGGCTACACCCCCTGGACAAGCATCGATGTCATCAGCTGTTCGACCGGAGAGATGGCAAAGCGCTACGGCTTCATCTATGTGGATCGCGACGACGATGGAAACGGCGATTGGGGCAGGTACAGAAAGGACAGCTTCTACTGGTACAAGCAGGTCATCGCGTCTAACGGCGAGGATCTCGGCTAGGTCTGTCTGTGGAGAGGTTGGCCCGATGCAGCGGGTAGCCCTGACGGGGCGTGGCCCTCCGTCCGGCCCGCCTTATGGCGCCGGCGATTCTGGGGTGGCCGACTTGACAGATTACATGTATAGCAGCTATACTTTCTTTCCCAAAGGAGGTCACTATGGCTGCCGCCACCGACGCTGTGCAGATGAATGTCAGGCTCGACCGTTCGCTCAAGCGCGAGGGCGACGCGGCGCTCGCCGAAGCAGGCTACACGCCTTCACAGGCGGTGCGCGCCGTGTGGGAGCTCGCCGTGAGGCTGCGCAACCAGCCCGGCCGGCTGCGCAAGCTGCTGGAGAAGGTCACGCCCAAACCTATGGTCACAGCAGAGGGTGACGCCGAGAAAGGCGAGGTCATGGCACCTGATCTGCAGCTTCAACAGCACCTTCAGCGTGCCAAGAGAGTAGAGTTGCGGATGGCGTCCCTCGGCATCAACCCCTCCGCCCCCTGGGATGACGATGACAACGAGCTCCTGATGCAGGCCCTCTTCGAGCGTCACTGGGAGGAGCATGCATGAACAGGAAAAACCTCATGCTCGTGCTCGACACGAACGTATGGCTTGATGACGTCATCGTGTGGCGAGCAGGTCATCAATCTGCCCGAAGGCTTATAGCCCATGCACGCGCGCATGGGATTGACCTCGTCTACGCAATCACGACGGTTAAGGACGTGTACTACATCGCCGCACAACAGCTCAAGAAATACGCCCGAGAGGTCCAAGGAACGCTTACCGATGATGGCGCAATGGCGGCCATAGACAGTGCCTGGGACATCGTTGAGGGCATGGGTGACATCGCCACCCCCATCGGCATGGACGCGGCAGACGTCTGGATGGCGCGCAAGCTGCGGACCGTGCACAACGATCTCGAGGACAACCTTATCATCGCCGCGGCCGAGCGCGCGGATGCCGACTATGTCGTGACGTCCGACCGGCAGCTGCTCGCGAACCCGCACGTACGCGCCCTCACCGCCGAGCAGATGCTTGAGCACCTGAGGCTCTTCTCCCACGACGAGAGCTAGGCCAAAGATGCGGGCAGCGGTAAGTGGCACCAAAGGCGTGGTCATACCAGCTCGGCCTTCCGCTAGGCGCTACATGAGACACCTGATGATCCCGTAGGATACGCCGGAAAACAGCAGCGCAACGATTGTCATGGCCACGCAGCCCTTCAGAAACCCTATGAAATGGAAGGCGTAATCCTTGTTCGCCTCACATTGTTCCGTACCCGGGAGAACAAAGCACCTGACGGAAAGAGTGCAAATCAGCAGCCAGTCCACCAGTATTAGGTCGACCAGATTCCACGCCATGCATATGACCCAGAGGTAGGCAAAGACACTCCAAAATGACGGGATCTGTCCGGCGAAGCGCGTCACTGCAAATATCACGAGCAAACCGAACAAAATCGTAAGTCCGACTGCTCCCCATGCCGCTCCCTGCCATCTTTGTTTGGGAGACGGCTTTTGAAGCTTGGCTACCCGCCTCACTTCCTCTGGATAGTCGTGCTCGATCGTGAACGGAAAGACTCGAACGGATACCGCCACGAAGAGCATCCAGATCACGGACCACAACAGCGCCTCTAGCAGCAGCGTCGCGTTCAACGCACACCTCGCTTCTCCCTTTTTGTTAGCATAATCTAACATCACTCTATCGTACTGTCGCCAGCTCTGCTACTCAAGGTGCCTAGAGACCGCTGACCCTCGAGCGCGGAGCCTCAGAGCTACCAAGACCAAAGGCTCTGCCGGAAACCGCCGGTAACATTTTGTGCCCTCGTTTCGTTATATGTAGTAGAGCGCTCCAAAAGCATTGTCGGCTGTCGCAAGGCACAGATGAGTGGAGGCCATCTTGAGAGCAACCCGCAGACGACGCCTGCTCGAACGCCTCTTCGAGCTGTACGAGCAGGAGATGTACCGCATTGCGTACGCCATTTTGCATGACGAAGGCCAAGCCGAGGATGCCGTCATGGCGGCCTTCGAGCGCATCGTGCGCAACGAGGGACTGCCGGCACGCGCAGACTCCAACGATGCCCGACGCCTGTGCCGGACCATCGTGAAGTCTTGCGCCATCGACCAGTACCGAAAGAACGCACGCACCAGAGAGCACGAGACGTTCGACGAGCTCGCCATCCAGCTTGCTGCCGACCGCCAGGAGTCGCATGATGCCGCCTCTGACCTGTGGACGCTCGTCAACACGCTGCCCATCTCATACCGCAGGGTGATCGTCGAGCGATTCGCCAACGAGCTCACCGTGAAAGAGACGGCGGAGAAGCTTGGCATATCGGAGGGCAGCGTACGAACGCGTCAGCATCGTGCCATCTCGGAGATACGCATGAGGAAGGAGTGCCTCTCATGAAGATCACGCAGATCCCCACACCCACCGAGAAGCGTACCCACCCCTCCCCCGGCGGCACCACCAAGCTCGAGCCGCACGTCTTTTCTGAGTCCTACACGCAGCGCAAGCAGGCACTGTTGTCCGAGGTCGAAGGCAGCGGTGTGGCAGCGAAGCTGCGTGCCATGGGAGGGCGAGTCGACTGGCGGATTGCAGCCGCAGTGGCAGCGATCTTCATCGCCCTACCGGTCACCGCAAACGCGGTCGTCTCCCACACTGACCTCTTCAACAAGGTGTTCGGCACCGGATTCCGCGAGAGCGTGGAACCCCTGCAGATGGAGGTCGAATCGGACAGCAGCACGGAGGATACGCTCACGGTGACGCTTCCCGCCAAGGACTACGTGGATGTCGACCCGGAGGAGGCCGATGCCCTGCTTGGCCAGTACGTGACCGACGAGTCCGTCACCGTCAAAAGCGCCGATGGCCACGTGCTCACTATTTCCAACGCCATACGCAGCGACTATGCCCTCGTATACCGATTCACGCTTGAGCGCGAGGAGGGCGTGAACGCCCTCACCTGGAACGAGGTAACCAACCGCACCAAGGGTGCCGAACCCGGACCCGACGCTCTAATGGTCTGGTTTGTTGCAGGTGACGAGTTCCGCTACATTGATCCCGATGAAAGCACTGACGAGCGCCTTGTGGGCTATGCCTATTCCGCGCTCGGTGAAGACTTCGGCATGGGTCAGCAGCCCGAGGTCACGCTTACGGAGTATTCAGAACCGATAAACAGCGATGAGGATGCCGAGGTGACTGAGAATACCCTCACGATACCTTGTGCAGGCCCCGTTCCCTCCGTCACCCTCACCAACGCGGACGGCGGTACGATTGAGCTCTCCCCTCTGGGCCTTGCCCTCGACAACGAAACTGGCCTCTATGTTGCGCAAGACACGCCATTCGGCAGCGAGGTCACCATGTCGGATGACCCCTACTATACGCGCAAGGTGCAGCTGAACTATGCGGACGGCACGAGCTACACGGTGTACGACAAGGACGGCGAGCTCGACAACACCAGCAGCCTGTGTGGCTTCGACACAACCATCTCCATGGTGTTCAACCGCCTGGTGAACCCCGCACGGGTAGAAAGTATCGAAGTCAGCGTTGCTGATGTCCCCAGTGGCGATCCCAATGACCTATGGGATGAGAACGGCAACGAACCCAATCCATTCCCCACAAAGACCGTGACGTACACGCCGCAGTCGAGCTAGCGACCGAGCCGAACGAGGGCGGCATCAAGGCGGCCACGGGAGGGTCACGCCCCCATCC
>JAWRIT010000036.1:0-5639 GCA_040268355.1 Atopobiaceae bacterium
GGTCGCCGCCCTCGCCCACGTCGGTGTCGTAGCCGTGCTCCAGCTTGGCCGCCACCACGTCGGCGCTCACCAGCTTCGCCGCCCGCTCCCCTGCGCTCCCCTACACGAAGCGCTTGAAGAAGCGGCACTCGTCGTCGTTGCACCGACGGGCGTCCTCGCTTCTCATGTCGCAGTGGAACACGTGCGGCAGCTGCTTGTCGATGCCAGCGTAGATGTGCAGCTCATGGGTCACTTCAAGCTCGCGCAGCAGCTTGGCCATCGGAAGCGCGGCATCATGGAGGAAGTCGCCGTCACAGGTCATGATGAAGGCGGGAGGAAAGTCCCCCGTGACATGCGGTGCCACGTTGACCAGGTCGAGCTCGTGCTCGTCCCCGCCATGGGGAAGGTAGTCGGCCATGAGGCCACTCGTCAGGTCATTCGGGTCGCCCGAGACCGTGATCTCGAAGGCACCGCAGTTGAGCGCCACGGCCGTAGGCACAAAGCCCACAGGCGGCGCGAAGTCGAACTGCTCGCGATAGGCCTGGTTGGTGCACATGTTGCAGAAGAGGCCCAGCATGTGGCCCCCGGCCGAGTCTCCCACGGCAAAGACGTGCTCCGGGTCGCCCCCATAGCTGGCCACGTTCTCGACCGTCCACTGGAACACGGCGCAGGTGTCCTCCATGCTCGCAGGGAACTGGAACTCGGGTGCCAGCCGATAGGTGAAGTTGACCACCACGAAGCCGCGCTGCGCGAGGTTCATGCAGTACCACTGGTAACGATCCTTGTCCCCGTACACCCAGCCCCCGCCATGGACGCTCACGATGACCGGCAGCGGAAGTTCGGCCTCGCGGGGACGGTACACGTCGAGCAGCTGCCAGTCGGCGTCCGGCCCATACGCGATGTCGTCAAAGCGCTCGATGTCGTCGGGCGTGGTGAGCCCGGCGTCACGGATGTCGTCGCCTTCCTTGAACTGCCGGCGGATCATCATGGCCATCTCGTGCATGGGTACCTCCTCAGTCGCTTACTTGCGGCGCACCGGAATGGGCTTGGGCGGCGTCTTGGGCTTCTTGGCGCCCGCACGCACCACGGCCCCCTCGGGACACGCCTCCAGGCACCTGTTGCACTGCGTGCACTTGCGCTGGTTGATAACGTGCACGAACTTCGCCTTGCCCAGAATCGCGCCGTCGTCGCAGGCCTTGAGGCAGTCTCCGCATCCGGTGCACTTGCTTACCAGGATATGGTAGGTCTTGAAGGCCGCGCACCCTCCCGTCGGGCACTGGCGTTTGGCAAAGTGCGGCTCGATCTCGTCGGCGAACAGGTCGAGCGCCTGGAGCGCCACGCGTCCCATGGCCTTCCCCTCGTCGCAGACGGCCTGGGTCCGCATGACCGGAGCCAGGTCGCGGATGAGCGCGACGTCGGCGGGGTTGCCCCGCTTGGAGCAGGCGTCCCCGAGGATGGTGTGCAGCTGGAAGCCGCCTTCGTGACCAAAGGTGCAGGTGCACTCGGTGGCCTGTCGCAGCTCGCCGATCACGGCGTACAGGGCGTCGGCCATGCAGTCGCCCTCGGCATAGGTGCGCAGCTGTTCGGCAGACACGGTGCGCTCGTCGTCAAAGTGGTCGGGCGTGACGAAGGTCGCGTCCGGATAGGAGAGCCACACGGCCTTGAGCCCGGTGGCGTCCGCCCCAAGGGCGTCAAGCACGGCGGAGACGGACGTGGTGGCACCGGGTGTGCCCAGTGCGTCGGAAAGCTGGTAGTCCATAGGTGTCCCTCCCCCTAGTATTCGTTCCACAAGCGCGGACGCGTGATGGTCAAACGCAGGTCACATTGCAGACAGCGGGAGGCCTCGCAACGCGCCTCGCTCTCCGTGAACGGACACTCGAAGGGCTCGAAGCTGTCCTTGCGCTCGTCGCCAGGGACGAACTGTGGCAACGTCGCCTTCTGGTAGAACTCCGCGGGCGCGGGACCAAGCTTCTGCTCCGCCGGCTCCGGGTCGAGCAGCTCGGCGGAGATGTCGCCGTCGCCTCCCAGGTAGCGGTCGATGGAGCTGGCAGCCACACGGCCCTGCGCGATGGCGCCGATCACGCTCTGGGTGCCGGTCACCACGTCTCCTGCCGCAAAGATGCCCGGCTCGCTCGTCTGGAGCGTGTCGTCGGTCACCACATACGGCCCATGCGTGAGTTCGAGGCCCATGCCTGGCGTGTCCTCGGGCCGCTGCCCCACGCCAAAGATCACGTAGTCGGCGGGCAGCGTCAGCTCGCCACCCTCGACCAGCTCGGTCACGGCACGGTGGTCCTCGTCGAAGTAGAACTTCGCGATCTTGTGGATGGTCATGGAGCCGACCTTGCCGGTGCCATCATCGTTGATGGAAGTGAAGGCATAAGCGTCATGCAGCACGATGCCCTCCTCGGCGGCCTCCTCGCGCTCCTCGGCGGTGGAGGTCATCACGTCCTCGGCCTCCAGGCAGGCCACGTCGACGCTCGCGGCGCCCAGGCGCACGGCCGTGCGGGCGCAGTCATAGGCCACGTTGCCGCCGCCCAGCACCACCACGCGACCACCCTTGACGGGCTGCGGAGCGCCTTCGCGCGCCGCCTTGAGGAAGCTGGTGTTGACGTAGACGTTCTCGAGGTCATGGCCTTCCATCGGCAGCACGTTGCCCTGGTGGGTGCCCACGGTGACGAGCACGGCGTCATAGCCTTGGCCGAGCAGCGCCTTCACGTCGGTCACGCGCTCGTTGCAGCGCAGGTCGATGCGCGGCTCCGCATCGTCCGCCTGACTGATCTCCAGGATGGTCGCGACCTCCTTGTCGATGGTCGCGTCGGGCAGGCGGTAGGCCGGGATGCCGTAGCGCAACTGGCCACCGACCTTGGCGCTCGCCTCGAACACCGTGACCTTGTGACCCTTCTCGGCCAGATAGAGCGCGGCCGTGAGGCCACCGGGGCCACCCCCGATGACGGCGACCTGCTTGCCCGTCAGCGGCTCGTGACGCACGCGGCTCTTCCAGGCACCGTCGTCGCGCACGGCGGCGGCACGCTTGAGCCGGCAGATGGAGAGGGGCTCCTGCAGGTGGTTGCGCTTGCATTCGCCCTGGCAGTCATGGGTGCAGATGGAGCCCAGGGTCTCCGGGAACGGGACCTTCTCGCGCACGACCGCCGTGGCCTTCTCCCACTCGCCGTCCTTGACATAGCGCAGGTAGCGGGGGATGTCGATGTGCGCGGGGCAGCCGGAGCGACACGGGACCACGTTGTCCTCGTGACTGCGGTTCTCGTGCACGAGCCCCACCACGTCGACGATGGAGCCCGTCGGGCAGACCTCCACGCAGGCACCGCAGAAGCGGCATCCGGCCTCCTGGAGCGACGCCCCGTTGACGCCCACACGCATGGAGCCATCCTCGGCGCGATGGAATCCGATGGCCCCCACGTCGCGCAGGCCCTCGCAGGCACGCACGCAGCGCCCACAGCGGATGCACCGCGTGAACATGTGCGTGATGAGCGGATTGGAGTCGTCGGTGGGGACGGTCCGCCCCTTGCAGCGCCAGCGCACCGGCGAGACGCCCATGTACTGGTACATGGACTGCAGCTCGCAGACGCCGTACTTGGGACAGCCCGTGCAGTCCGCCGGATGCGTGGCCAGGATGAGTTCCATCGCCAGACGCCGCATCTTGTCGGCCGCGTCGGCCTTGGTGTTGACGACCATGCCCTCCGTCGCCTCGGTCATGCAGGCACGAACGGGCTCGTCAGTTCCCTCCACCTCGACCATGCACAGCCCACAACCCCCCGTGGGCTCCAGGTCGGGATGTCCGCACAGGTGTGGCACGAAGATGCCGGCAGCAAGCGCGGCGTTCAGGACCGACTGGCCCTGCTGCGCCTCGACCTCACGACCGTCGATCGTAAGCCTCATGTGCACCCCTCTCTCTTTTCTTGCCCCCGTCCCCGTGACTGGGAAACCCCTTGCGAATCCACAGCCCGCAGATGCGGCCATCCCCAAGCCGAAAGGGAACGGGCAGCAACGAAGCGCAAGGCGGGACCCCCGCTCAGGGGCCCCGCCAGACGCTCCTCAGTTACCGGTGACGACTAGTCCCACTCGCCGTCGTCCCAATCCTCGTCGTCTCCGCCCTCGAAGGCGAGCGCCGCGGCGTTCTCGCCGGCGATGCGGCCGGAGTTCAGGCAGAAGCCCATGGTGTTGCCCGAGATGCAGAAGTTGTAGGAGTCGCCGTAGATGGTGCAGGCGTCGGTGCCGACGCAGTAGAGGCCATCGATGGTCTCGTAGTCGTCGGTCATGACCTCGAGCCGGTGGTTGACCAGCACGCCGCCCAGGGTGCCGTAGGCGCCCATGAACTGCTTGCAGCCGTAGAAGGGGCCCTCCTCCAGCGGGATCATGTACTGGCGCTCCTTCTCGAAGAGCGAGTCGAAGCCCTCGGCGCACATCTGGTTGTACTCCTCGACGGCGGTCGTGAAGCCCTCGACGTCGATGCCGAGCTTCTCGGCGAGCTCCTCAAGCGTGTCGGCCTGGGCGATGTAGGGGTTGCCCTCGTCGTCCTTGTAGGTGTCGAGGTCAGCGTTCCACTGGGCCTCGAAGCCCTCGTAGAGGTCGTGCGGGTGCACGTGGGAGACGATGTCGGGGCCGGACTTCTTCCAGCGCTTGAGCATGTTGGCGTCAAAGATGGCGTAGCCGACCTTGCCCGGCAGGTGGTTGATGGCGTTGCCCACGAAGGTGGTGTTGAAGACCTCGTCCTCGGGCATGAAGCGCTCGCCGAGACGGTTGCACCAGTAGCAGGGCTGACGGAACGCGCCCTCGACGTAGAAGTGGTTCATGTTGTCGGGGATCTGGTACATGAGCTCCATGCTCACCGGGGTGTGGCCCGCGCCGGCCTCGTGGCACATGTTGAAGCCGTCGCCGTCCATGCCCGGGATGGCGAAGGAGAAGAGGTTCTTGCCCCAGTCCAGGCCGATCTTGTCGTGGATCATCTTCGCGTTGTTGCCAAAGCCACCGGTGGCAACGATGGCGGCCTTGCAGCTGATCTCGATCTCCTCGCCGTCCTTGGAGACCGCCGTGACGCCTGTGATCTTGCCGTCCTCGTCCTTGACGAGGCCGGTGCCCGGGGTCTCGAGCATGAACTCGACGCCCAGCTCCTGGGCCCGCTCGGTCATGCGCTTGGTCATCGTGGTGGCCGCGCGCGGTCCGGGCTCGGAGCCGTCCTCGGGCTGCACGACATGCCAGGTGTACTCGCCGTCGGCATAGGCCTTGGTGCGCTCGCCGGCGCGGAAGGCGGGACGGACGGAGTGGAACTGCACGCCCATGTCCTGCAGCCAGCCGATGGTGTCGCCGGACTTGTCGTAGTACGCCTTGACCAGCTTGGCGTCGACCTGGTAGTGCGTATAGAACATATGGCGACGGAACAGCTCGCCGGGGGTAAGGGTGATGCCGCTCATCTTCTGCACGGGAGATCCGGCTGCGCAGGGGCCCATGCCCATGTTGGCGGCACCGCCGGTGTTGGACGCCTTCTCCAGGCAGATGACGCTCGCGCCGTTCTCCGCCGCGGAGATGGCGGCCGCCAGGCCGGAAAGGCCCGCCGCCACGACGACGACATCAGTCTCAAACTGCTTTGCCATACGTACCCTCCTTGTTCGCGCTGCTTCCACTGTATTCGGATGGCCGCCCCC
>JAWRIT010000037.1:0-24495 GCA_040268355.1 Atopobiaceae bacterium
TTCTCGGAGAACGCCGGCCGGAAACATTGCCGGAAGGGATGCCTACTTGGCGGCCGCGGCGGGAGCGGCTGCGCCCTCGGCGCCTTCGGCGGCTTCGCCTTCGTCTTCGGCTGCATCGCTGCTCTTCTCGATGACGGCAACGATGGAGAAGTTGTTGTCGTAGACGGCCTTGCAGCCCTCAGGCAGCTGGAGCTTCTCGACGGTGATGGACTGGCTCACGCCCAGATCCGTGACGTCCACGGTGATGGAGTGGGGCATGTCCAGCGGCTTGGCGGAGATGAGCACTTCCTCGCGGTAGGTCTCGAGCATGCCGCCGAGCTTCACGCCCTTGGCCGTGCCGGTGAAGACCAGCGGAACCTCGACCTTGACTTCCTTGTCGAGATCGACGCCGTAGTAGTCGATGTGGGTGAACTGCTTCTTGTAGGGATGCTTCTGCACGTCCCAGAAGAAGCAGGGATAGGTGGTCTTGGTGCCGTTGTCGTCGATCTCGAGGTTGAAGACGGTGGAGGTGCCGACTTCAAAGTAGAGCTTCTCGAGGGGAAGCGCAGGAACCTGGACTTTGATGTTTTCGCCCTTGCCGTTGTAGAAAACGCCGGGAACGAGAGACTGGGCGCGCAGCTGGTGGGCGCAGCCCTTTCCTGCGCCCTCGCGCTTCTGGGCACAGAGAGTTTTTTCGATAGCCATGATATAGACTCCTTAGGCGCTGCAAGGCGCGAAGATTATTAGCGGATGGGGATGCTTCCGGGGCCGGAGGCTAGACGAAGAGCACGCTCACGGAAGAGCCGGTGTGGATGTTGGAGATGGCCTTCCCGAGCAGGGAGCCGACGCCCACGACATGCAGCTTGGAGCAGCGCTCCAGCTTCTCGCCCAGCGGGATGGTGTCGGTCACGTAGACGCCGCTCAGCGCGTCGGTGGCGTTGATGCGGTCTATGGCCGGCCCGGAGAGCACGGCGTGGGTGGCGCAGGCGATGATTTTGACGGCGCCGTTCTTGAGCAGGACGTCGGCGGCCGCGCACAGGGTGCCGGCCGTGTCGATCATGTCGTCGACGATGATGGCGGTCTTGCCCTTGACGTCGCCGATGACGTGCATGGCGTGGGCCTGGTTGGGCTTGTCGCGGCGCTTGTCCACGATGGCCAGCGGGGCGTTGAGGCGCTTGGCGTAGGAGCGGGCGCGCTCCACGCCGCCGGCGTCGGGGGAGACGATGACGGCCTCGCCCTCCATGGCATTGTGCAGGGGCTCGAGCATGACCGGCGTGGCAAAGAGGTTGTCCACCGGGAAGTTGAAGAAGCCCTGGATCTGGCCGGCATGGATGTCGATGGTGACCAGGCGGTTGGCGCCGGCCACGGAAATGCAGTCCGCCACCAGCTTGGCGCTGATGGGCGAGCGGGGGCTGACCTTGCGGTCCTGGCGCGCGTAGCCGTAGTAGGGAACCACGGCGGTGATGCGGCCGGCCGAGGCGCGCTTCAGGGCGTCGCACATGAGGCAGAGCTGGATGAGATTGCGGTTGACGTCGGGCGGACAGGTGGGCTGGATGACGAAAACGTCGTCTCCGCGCACGTTGGTGCCTATCTCCACGCGCAGTTCGCCGTCGCTGAACGTGGTGGCCAGCGTCGGGGTCAGCTGGCAGCCGAGATGGTCGCATATGGCCTGGGCCAGTTCCGGATTCGAAGAGCCAGTGACAATTTTCAAGTCGTTCATCATGCCGCTACCTTGAAGTGCTGATTGCCCGCGTCGAGGCGCCGCAGGAAATTCGATGGCTGGGATGGCAGGATTTGAACCTGCGCATGACGGAGCCAAAACCCGTTGCCTTACCCCTTGGCTACATCCCAGTGCAGATGCGCATGCGCCGGACCGGCCAGACGGCCGACAGCGCTTCGCAGGCCCTCTCGGCGCCGGCGGAATCCTGGAACAGGCCGAAGACGCTGGAGCCGCTGCCGCTCATGGAAGCGGCGGCCGCGCCGAGGGAAAGAAGCCTGTCCTTGACCTCGGCAATCTCCGGATAGCTGGGGAAAACCGCCAGCTCCAGATCATTGCGCGCAGTGAAGCCTCGAGAACCCAAGAGAGAGGATTGCTTATCTTCTGTCCCCGACTTTGTCAAGGGCTTTTCGCTCCCGCCGGCGCGGGCGTCCCGTGCGTCTGGCCTCACCCCGCACAGCCTGTCCCAGGTCTGGTAGGCCCAGGGCGTGGAGACCGCAATCTTCGGCGTCACGAGCACCAGATCCCTGCCGGGCAGGTCCAGCGCGACCGGCTCCAAAACGTCGCCTATGCCGGTGACGCGCATGGGGGCGTCCTGGAGGAAGAAGGGCACGTCCGCGCCCACGCGGGCCGCTATGGCCAGCAGCCTGCCCTCGTCCACCCGGCCTTCGGCAAGGCGCTGGAGGTGCCTGAGCAGGCAGGCCGCGTCGGCGCTGCCTCCGCCGAGGCCGGCGCCCCAGGGGACGCCCTTCTTCAGCTCCACGGCAAGGCCGATGGCAAGCCCCGTTGCCTCCCTGAACTTGCGCCAGGCCCGGACAAGGGTGTTGTCCTCCTCGTCCACGCCCTCGGCCGCGCACGCGACCCGGATGGCCGGCTCCGGGATGCGCCAGACGAGCAGCTCGTCGCAGGGCTCGGGAAGCGGGATGAAGACGGAGTCGAGCAGGTGGTAGCCGTCGGGGCGCCTGCCTGTGATGGCAAGGCCGTAGTTGATCTTGCAGCCCGCCCTGAGGCGGACGGGCTCGTCCCGGCCAGCCCCAGCTTCTGCCGGGCCTTGGCCCCCTTTGGGGCGCGCTGTGGGATGCATGGGCTCTCCTAGAGCGTTTCCACGGTGAAGTTGCCGTTGGTGTAGACGCAGATTTCGCTGGCGATGGCCATGGCGCCGCGGACGATGGCCTCGGCGTCGAGGTCGGCGTGGCGCAGGAGCGCGCGGGCGGCCGCCAGGGCGTCGTGCACGTGCACGGACAGCAGGCCCACGAGCGCCGCCGTCACCGAGGCGGCGAGAATGGCGCACTTGGCCGCCAGGACCTCGCCCGGGTCCGTGAAGGAGAGTCCCGCGATCAGGATGGACATGGTGAACCCCATGCCGCCCATGATGCCCACGGCGATGACCTGACCCGAGCTGACCTTGGGCGGCAGCTTCGAGAACCCGATCTTGACCAGCAGCAGCGTCACCACGACGATGCCGAGGGGCTTGCCAAGGACCGCGCCGAGGAACACGCCCTGCGAGACGTGGTCCGAAAGAATCGAGACGATATCGACGCCGACCAGGCGCACCTGGGCGTTGACGAACGCGAACAGCGGCAGGATGAGGAAGTTCACCAGGGTCGAGATGTTGTTCTCCGCACGCTCGAGCGGCGGCGTGACGTGGTGCATCACCCGCTCGACCGCCACGGCAGACTTCGTGAAGTCGTGCTGTCCGAGCACGTGCAGCTGCTCGTCAAAGGTCTCGTCGAGCTCGAGGGCGCGGTCGGAGAGCCATCCGCGCAGCCGCGTGAGCCGCACGTCAGAGCGGGCGGGCAGGAAGAAGGCGAGGATCACGCCGGCGAGCGTCGCGTGGATGCCGGAGTTGTACATGCAGAACCACAGCACGAGTCCCACGAACATGTAGGGCTTGAGCGAGTAGACGCGTGCCGCGTTGATGAGCGCCAACACGATGATGACGCCCAGGGTCGCCGCGACCCACGCGATGCTGGGCGACTGTCCGTAGAACAGGGCCAGCACCAGGATGGCCAGGATGTCGTCGGCGATGGCCAGGGTCTGGAAGAAGACCTTGGTCTCGGGCGAGATGCGGTTGCCGAGCAGCGACATGACGCCCAGGGCGAAGGCGATGTCGGTGGCGATGGGGATGGCCCAGCCGCTCATGGTGTCCTGGCCTGCGTTGAACGCCACGTAGATGAGGGCGGGCACCACGACGCCGCCAATGGCCGCGAAGATTGGGAGGGCCGCCTGGCGCGGGTAGCGCAGCTGGCCGATGGTCACCTCATACTTGAGCTCGATGCCCACCAGCAAAAAGAAGATGGACATCAGGAAGTCGTTGACGAAGGCCTCGATCGACATGCTGGTCGAGAAGGAGCCGACCCCGATGGAGAGCTGGGCCTCCAGCAGGTGGTGGATCGTTTCGTAGGCAGACGAGTTGGCCACGACGACCGCCAGCAGCGCCGCCATGACCATGACCGCGGCCGCGATGGTGCCGTTCGAGGTGATCTTGTCGAGCGTGCGCTGTCGGCCAAGGCGCGTGACGACCGCCGGTTCGGCGATGATCGACATCCGATGCGATTGGTTGCGCTCGCCGTTACGATTCGCGCGCGTAGTCTTGCTGTCTGCCATGTCTCTCCCTCTCTGGACCTAAGGCCCAGACACTCTGGTCGTCCGATCTGCGATTCGTAAGTGTAACGTGACAAATCCGTCATCTACCACTGTTCGCGGGCCGTATCCAAGCCGAATCCAAGACTTGCGCACACGCGTGCGCGGCCGGCGGTGACACGAAGGTGCCTCTTCCCCCGTGTCGCCCCGCGTCCGGTGGCGATCGCGCCGCTCTCGGTGCCGGGAAATGCCGTTGATAACGCCCTGGCATTGCCATATACTATTTCTTGCTTGATGAGGATTGTTACTGCTCTCGACGCAGGCAAGACCAAAAGCGATTGATGCTTCTGGCCTTGTCTGTTTTATTTTGTCGAGAGGAGGCTCATCATGAAAATCGCCAAGGTGCTCAACAACAACATCGCCGTCGCAGTGAACGACTACGGACGCGACGTCATCATCATGGGAAGGGGCGTGGCCTACCAGAAGCGCTTTGGCGACCCGGTGGACGACGCGCTGGTCGAGCGCATCTTCCACGAGAACGCCGATGACCTTTCCGCGCGCTACAAAGACCTCTTCGGCCATGTTCCCGAGGAGTACTTCGACGTCGCCGCCACCATCGTGGGCGCCGCCGAGGAGCGCCTCTCCAACAGCCTCTCGGAGAGCCTCCTGTTCGTGCTCGCCGACCACATCCACTTTGCCGTGCAACGCGCGTCTCAGGGCATCCCCATCACGAACGGCCTTCTGGACGAGACGCGCATGGCCTATGCGGAGGAGTACGCCATCGGCAAGGAGGCGCTCGCACTCATCCAGGCGACCTTCGGCGTCGCGATGCCCGACGACGAGGCGGCCTTCGTCGCCCTCCACATCGTGGAAGGGACGCTGGGCGCGACGGTGGAGGAGGCGGTGTCCCTGACCAGGATAGTCGCCGGATCCCTTGAGATCATAGCCGCGCATCTTGGTCGTGACCTGCCTCGTGAGTCGGTCGACGTGTACCGGCTCATCGTGCACCTCAAGCTCTTCGCCCGCCGCGTCCTCATGGGCGAGAAGGAGGGCATCGGCCTTGCGGACGGCGCGCTCATGCGCTCGATCAGGACCAGCTACCCTGAGGCCTTCCGCTGCGCCAACAAGGTCATCCGCGCCGTTCGCAAGGACACCAGACTCTCGGTTTCCGAAGACGAGCGCATCTACCTCACCATCCATATCGAACGCTTGCGCCAAAGCCTCCTCGGCGGTGGGGAGGCGATGACATAGTCGCCTGAACGACGGGCGCCAGCAGGACAGCGCTCGTCATCAGCGAAACAGTGCTCGAACGTTGTGGCAAGGAAGAAAGGAGACCTCCTGTGTTCAAGAAGCTTCAGAAAATTGGCAAGGCGTTCATGCTGCCGATCGCGATCCTGCCTGCGGCAGGCCTCTTGCTCGGCATTGGCGGCGCCCTCAGCAGCACGGCCACCATCGCGGCGTACCCCTTCCTCGACGTCCCCATCCTCCAGGCGATCTTCACGGTCATGAGCTCCGCGGGCAGCGTGATCTTTGGGAACCTTCCCTTGCTCCTCTGCCTTGGCCTGTGCATCGGCCTCGCCAAGCGCGACAAGGGCGTCGCGGCCCTGGCGGGCGTCGTTGGCTACCTGGTCATGACCGGCACCACCGCCGCCCTACTCACGATCTTCAATCCCGAAGGGTCCGCCATCGACACGGGCGTCGTCGGCGCGCTCGTCATGGGCCTCGTCGCGGCCTCCCTCCACAATCGCTACCAGAACATCCAGCTTCCCCAGGTCCTGGGCTTCTTTGGCGGCTCGCGCTTCGTCCCCATCGTGACCAGCCTCGTCGCCATCGTGGTTGGCGCCGCCTTCTATGTCATCTGGCCGCCCCTGCAGGGCCTTCTGGTCGTCGCTGGCGAGGCCATCGCCGCCGCGGGACCCGTCGGCACGTTCTTCTACGGCTTCCTCATGCGCCTGTCCGGTGCGGTCGGCCTGCATCACATGATCTATCCCATGTTCTGGTACACGGCGCTCGGTGGCGTCGAGACCGTGGCCGGCCAGGCCGTCGAGGGCGCCCAGAACATCTTCTTCGCGCAGCTCGCGGACCCCTCCCATGTCGGGCTTTTCACCGAAGGCACCCGCTTTTTCGCCGGACGCTTCGCCACGATGATGTTCGGCCTTCCCGCGGCGGCCTACGCGATGTACACGTGCGTGCCCGAGGAGCGCAGGAAGAGCTTCGCCGGCCTCTTCGCGAGCGTCGCGCTGACCTCCTTCATCACGGGCATCACCGAGCCACTCGAGTACATGTTCCTCTTCGTGTGCCCGCCCCTCTACCTCGTGCACGCCGCCTTCGACGGCCTCTCGTTCCTCGTCGCCGACCTGCTCAGCATTCGCATCGGCAACACCTTCTCCGGAGGCGTCATCGACTTTCTGCTCTTCGGCGTGCTCCAAGGCGACGCCAAGACCCACTGGCTGCTCGTGATTCCTGTGGGCATCGCGTTCGCGTCCCTCTACTACTTCGTCTTCAAGACCGTCATCACCAAGTTCGACATCCAGACCCCCGGTCGCGGCGAGGACGAGGATGAGGGCGCCCCTGCGGGCGCGGCGGTGGACGCCGACCTCGCCGAGGATGCCAAGGCGCTCGTCATAGCCCTTGGCGGCCCCGAGAACATTGAGGATGTCGACGCGTGCATCACCCGCCTTCGCGTTGGCGTGAAGGACTCGTCCTTGGTCGACAAGGACCTCTTCAAGAAGCTTGGAGCCGCCGGCGTCCTTGACGTGGACCACGGCATCCAGGCGATCTTTGGCGCACGGGCGATCCTGTACAAGACTGCGATTCTCGAGGAGCTCGGCATCGACGAATAGCCTGTCGTGAGACGGGGTTTCCCCGCTCTCGCATGTGCCTGACACATACGTGCCTCTTCCCCTGTGTCACGGGGGAGGAGGCACCTTCGTGTCACCGCACGAGGGAGCGGCGGAGCCTCGTCGCCCTACCCCAGGCCTTGGATGGCCAGGCCTATGACGTCAGGGCCGGTGTGGACGAGCAGGTCCGGTGAGACGCCAGATCGTATCACGCGCTCCACCTCGACGCCCATCCCCGCCATCTCCGAGCGCAGGCGCCCCTCGAGCTCAGCGAAGCGATCGTTGGCGTCAGAGCAGCACACGGCGAGCCGCACCGTCTTGAAACGTGCGGCTCGCTCCTGCACGAGTCGCACCTCGGCGTCGAGCGAGCGCTCCCAGCCACGCGCCTTGCGGGCGACCACATAGTGGCCCGACTCGCTGCAGGTGATGACCGGCTTCACGTTGAGCATGCTTCCCAGGCGGTAGACCGGCTCGGAGATGCGCCCGCCGCGCCGCAGGAACTCGAGGGTCTTGGTGGAGAAGAAGACCCACGTCCGCCGCGCGAGGGCCTCGAGCCTGCCCTTGAGCCTACGGAAGCCGACGCCCTGCTCGACCATCTCGGCCGCCGCGATGACGACGAGGCCGGCGGCGATGCCGATGGAGAGCGAGTCGATGACCAGCACCGGGAAGTCCTCCATCTGAGAGGCGACCATGCGCACCGTCTGGTTGGTGGCGGAAAGGCCCGAGGAGAGCGTCACGAACACGGCCTGCTCGTAGCCGTCCGCACGTACCTGCTCGAAGAGGTCGCGGATGCGCTGAGGCGAGGCGAGCGAGGTCTTGGGGATCTCCTGCGCGAAGCGCTCGACGAGCTCGGCGCTCGTGATGTCGACGCCGCTCTCGAAGGTGCTGCCGTCGGAGTAGGTGATGCGCAGCGGCGCAACCCTGATGTCGTGGCGCCGCAGGTACTCCTCGGGCGTGTTGGTGCCGGTGTCGGTCAGCAGTGCGATCTTCTGGCTGTTCATGTGCTCGCCTCTCAAGGTGACTCGTCTCCCCCGAAGACAAGGCTCAGCTACACTATAGCGGAACAACGATACAGCTAGTTTTGAATACTAGCTACCGTAGTTTTTAAAACTGATATAAAACGGAGGCGAACGTCATGGCGCCACGGAGAAAAGAAGAGGTCGAGCGAGCCCTCGACTTCGAGGAGAGCTACCGGGAGCTCGCGGAGACGATGGGGCGCTTTCACATTTCGCGCATCTCGGAGATGCCGCGCGTCGAGCTCTACCGTGACCAGATCATCTCGCTCGTGACCTCCGAGCTCGCGCCCCTCTACGACGACAGCGAGAAGGTCGTCACCGGCTCCATGATCAACAACTACGTCAAGCAGCGGATCGTGCCCGCACCGACGCGCAAGCGCTACACGCGCCGCCACCTGGGCGCCATCGTGCTCGTGTGCGCCTTCAAGCGCGTGCTGCCCATCGCGCAGGTGGCCCAGCTCATCACCTTGTGCGCACGCAGCTCGACCGACGACGTCCTGGTGTACGACAGCACCGCCGACGCTCTCGAGGAGGCCCTTGCGGTGCGCTTTCCGCTCACGGGACCCCAGGACGCGGCCCGCCCGCCGGTCACGCTCGACTTCTCGGGCGCGAGCGCGCCGCCTTTGCCTGACCACCTGCGCATCCTGCTCGAGAGCACCATCTCCCAGCTCGCGGACAAGGTCTACGTCGAGCGGGCGCTCGCCCTGGAGCGGCTGCGCACGGAGGCGTAGCCCTCTACCCCTTTGTCCGCCAAGGCAGGCTCGAGTACCATGGCGGCAGCTGGCCGACACCGCTCGGCCAGCGCCCCCCCCACATGACGGAAGACCTCGACCCAAGGAGGCGTCCCATGGATACGATCGCCAGCTTCACCATAGACCACCTGCACCTGCTGCCCGGCGTCTACGTCTCCCGCATCGATCGCGACCCGGCGAGCGACGCCGTCGTCACGACCTTCGACCTGCGCATGAGCGCCCCGAACCGCGAGCCGGTCATGGACACGGCGGCGGTGCATGCGCTGGAGCACCTGCTCGCCACCTACCTGCGCAACGACGCCGAGTGGGCGCCGCGTATCGTCTACTGCGGGCCCATGGGCTGCCGCACGGGCTTCTATCTCGTCGTCTTTGGCGAGTGCAGCCCCCACGAGATCGCGCCGCTGCTCGTCTCGGCCTTCTCTTTCGTGCGCGACTTCGAGGGGGAGGTCCCCGGCGCCACCCCGGCCGAGTGCGGCAACTGGCATGACAGCGACCTGCCCATGGCCCGCTGGTGGGCGCGCCGCTACCTGCAGACGCTGGAGCACCTTGACGAGGCGCACTCCACCTATCCCACGACCGACAAGGAGTAGCGCCATGGACGGACGCGTCGGCATCATAGGGGCCATGCAGGTCGAGGTGGACCTGTTGGTCGGCCAGCTCACCGAGACGCGCGACATCGAGGCCTGCGGCACGACCTTCCATGTGGGCATACTCGGCCAAACGCCCGTCGCCATCGTGCGCTGCGGGGTGGGCAAGGTCAACGCCGCCCTCTGCACGCAGACCCTCATCGAGCGCCTCTCCCCCGCCTGCGTCATCAACACGGGCGTCGCCGGCTCGCTCGACGCCGGCCTCGAGATCGGCGACCTGGTGATCAGCGACGACCTGGTGCAGCACGACATGGACGTCACCGGCCTGGGCTACGAGCCGGGGTGCATCCCCGAGATGGACGGCACGCCGCAGGGCAGGTGCTCCTTCGCCGCCGACGAGGGCCTGCGCCGCGTCGTGCTCGCCGCCGCGGCCGAGGTCGCCGGCAGCACGGTCGCCACCACCGGACGCATCGCCTCGGGTGACCAGTTCGTCTGCACGCAGGAGGCGCGCGACCGGATCATCGCCACCTTCGGGGCGCGGTGCTGCGAGATGGAGGGCGCCGCCATCGCGCAGGCGTGCTGGCGCAACGGCGTGCCCTTCGTGGTGGTGCGCGCCATCTCGGACAAGGCGGACGGCTCGAGCTCCGTGGAGTACCGCGTGTTCGAGCGACAGGCCGCCGAGCGCGGCGCCGCCATCGTCAGACGCGCCGTCGAGCTGCTGGGACAGGAGCCGGGGCAGACGCGCTGAGGCGGCTTCGCAGGGGCACCGGCGCGGCCGCGCCCCAGGCGCGCGACCCGGACGCACCCCATGCGAAGGTTTGGTATGCGTCCTGCGGGGCGGCTAGACTGTAAGCTCTGCAATCCCACCGCTCGTCCCAAGGGAACCCCATGCCAGAAGCCCAACAGCAGCTCTTCAGCACCGACCAGCCCACGTCCCTCCCCCAGCAGGGCCCGGCCCCGGCGCGCGTCGACCTCGACGACCTGAACCCCGCGCAGCGGGAGGCGGCACGCGCCACCACCGGTCCGCTGCTCGTGCTGGCCGGCGCGGGCTCGGGCAAGACGCGCGTGCTCACCTACCGCATCGCGCACCTGATCGCCGACGAGGGTGTCCTCCCTTGGCAGATCCTGGCCATCACCTTCACCAACAAGGCCGCCGCCGAGATGCGCGAGCGCCTGGACCAGCTTCTGCCGAGCGGCACGCGCGGCATGTGGGTGTGCACCTTCCACGCCATGTGCGTGCGGATCCTGCGCGAGGACGGCGAGGCCATCGGGTATCGCCCCACCTTCTCCATCTACGATGACGACGACTCGCGCCGCCTGGTCAAACAGATCATGTCCGAGCTCGACATCGACCAGAAGCAGGCGCCCGTGAACGCCGTGCGCGCGCTCATCTCCGCCGCCAAGAACGCGCTGGTCACGCCCGACGAGATGGAGGCCCAGGCGAGCTCGCCCCAGCAGCGCGCCGCCGCGAGGGTCTACCACGCGCTGCAGCGCCGGCTCGCGCGCGCCAACGCCATGGACTTCGACGACCTGCTCGTCAACGCCTTCGAGCTGCTCTCCAAGCACCCCGACGTGCTCGAGCGCTACCAGCGGCGCTTCACGCACATCAGCGTGGACGAGTACCAGGACACCAACCACGTGCAGTACCGGATCACCAACCTTCTGGCCGCCGCGCACCGCAACCTGATGGTCGTGGGCGACGACGACCAGTCCATCTACTCGTGGCGCGGGGCGGACATCCAGAACATCCTCGACTTCGAGAAGGACTACCCCGACGCCAAGGTGGTGCGGCTCGAGCAGAACTACCGCTCGACCGGGCACATCCTCGCGGCGGCCAACGCCGTCGTCGCCCACAACGCGCGCCGCAAGCCCAAGCACCTGTTCACCGACGCCGGGGACGGCCAGCCGATCGAGGTCTTCCAGGCGGCCGACGAGCGCGACGAGGGGCGCTGGATCGGCGCGGAGATCGAGCGGCTCCACGACGGTGGCACCAGCTATGACGATGTGGCCGTCTTCTACCGCACCAACGCCCAGTCGCGCGTGCTGGAGGACATGTTCCTGCGTGCGGGCGTGCCCTACAAGATCGTGGGCGGCACGCGCTTCTTCGACCGCGCCGAGATCCGCGACCTCATGGCCTACCTCAAGCTGGTGGTCAACCCCGACGACGACGTCTCGGCCGAGCGCGTGGTCAACACGCCCCGACGTGGCGTGGGCGCGTCCTCTGTCGCCAAGGTCCGCGCCTATGCGAGCGCCTACGGGCTGTCGTTCTTCGCGGCCGCCGAGGCCTGCATCGCCGAGGACGGCCTCATGCCACCCAAGGCCCGGCGGGGCCTCGCCGAGTTCTGCGGGGCCGTCGAGACGGGCCGCCATCTGTCGGGCGAGCTCGCGCGGGTGGTCGAGGCCATCGTGGACAAGGCGGGGCTGATCCGCGCCTACGAGGCGGAGAACACCGTGGAGGCGGATGGGCGCATCGAGAACATCCGCGAGTTCTTTGGCGTGGCCCAGGAGTTCGACGAGACGCACGACAACGTCGCCGAGACGCTCGAGAGCCTGCGTCAGCTGCGTGAGGCGGGCGCGCTGGACGAGGGCGTGGCGGCACCGGAGGCGCTCACAGAGAGTCAGGAGGACGAGCCGGAGCGGCCCCGCGTCGCCTCCGAGAAGCTTCCCGCCCTCATGGAGTGGCTGGCCCTGCGCAGCGACCTCGACGCGCTCGCCGGACAGTCGAGCGCCATCACAATGATGACGGTGCATTCGGCCAAGGGTCTGGAGTATCCCGTGGTGTTCGTGGCCGGACTCGAGGAGGGCCTGTTCCCCCACCGCGCCCACGAGGGCGACGGGGCCTCCATCGAGGAGGAGCGTCGCCTCGCCTACGTGGCCATCACCCGGGCCGAACGCAAGCTCTACCTCACCTACGCGACCACACGACGCATGTTCGGATCGGTCCAGACCAACCCCCCGAGCCGCTTTCTCACCGAGATCCCCCGCGAGCACGTGCACGCCTCCGGCATCGGCAGCTCGGGCATGAGCGGCGTGGGTTGGGAGAAGCGCGGCGACCGCCATGGCACCTACGGCAGCGGGCGGGGGTCGGCCGTCTACGGCGGCAAGGTCTTCGGCTCGCGCACGCGCTCGACCGGCGGCTCGCGCGAGGGGGCCACCAGCGCCCCACAGCGCAGCGAGCCCCCGCGCCCCGATGCCGCCAAGCAGGCCATGAGCCTTGCCGCTGGCGACCAGGTGGTCCACAAGACCTTTGGCCCCGGCGTGGTGCGCTCCGTCGTGGGCGACACCATCGAGGTGCACTTCTCGCGCACGGGCAAGACCAAGAAACTGCTCAAGGGCTTCGCGCCCATCGTGAAGATCGAGGGGTGAGCCGATCGTGGAGGCGCTCTGGGAGCTCATGGGGACGACCGAGCTGGGCGGGACGAGCCTGCGCGACCTTGTCGGACGAGTGGGCCTGGTGCTGGCCGTGGTCATTGCGGCGCGCGTCGTCGACCGCATCCTGTCCCGCATGGTGCGCACGGCATTCGGGGCGGCAAACGTGCCCTCCGCCTCCATCCTCGTCAACGTCATGCGCGCGCTTATCTGGTTTGTCGCGCTCACGGCACTGCTGGAGCCGGTCTTTGGGATCCAACCCACCGGGTTCATCGCCGCGTTGGGCGTCGGCTCGGTCGCGCTGTCGCTGGGCATGCAGGACACGTTCTCGAACATCTTCGGCGGGCTCACGCTCATGCTGAGCCGGCAGATCGAGCCGGGCGACGTCATCAGGGTCGGCGACTTCACCGGCGTCGTCACCGACATCACCTGGCGCTCCACGAGCATGCGCGACGCCTACGGGCAGGTCAACATCATCCCCAACTCGGTGCTGTCGAAGACCGCCATGGTCAAGCTCTCCGACTTCACGCGCAGCCGCTGCGAGATCCCCCTCGTCATCACCCACGGCGCCGACCTCAACGACGTGATCGCCGACATCGCCCGGACGGCACGTGACGTGCTGGGCGCCCGCGTGGACACCGAGCAAGGCGTTGACGTGCGCATTCTGGGATTTGACGCCGCCGGCATCAAAGCGGTGGCCGACGTGCACCTGGTTCGGGGAACGAACTTCGACGATGCCCGCACGATGCTCGCGCGGCGCCTGGTGTCCATGAGCTGGGTGGCCCACGCCGGCTAGCCGCTCGTCTGGCAGCCGGAGGCGGGGCGGCGAGGGAATGGCGCCCCGTTCGGGCACGTGATGCCCACCACAAAGACGCAGGCCCAAAGGGTGCGCGAACCAGGCGCGCAGCCGCGCGGCGCCTAGAGGTACTGCGACCCGCGCGCCTGCTCGACCTGCAGGATGGCGCTCACGTTGGCACGCTCCACCTCGTTCAGGGCCCCCTCGTTGAACACGTCCGAAGGGTGGTACCAGCTCTTCGACGAGAAGTGCTCGGAGAGCTCGCCGGCCTCGAACACGTAGCCGTGCCGCGCGTAGATCTCGTTGCGTGCGACGAACAGGTCGTAGTCGCTCAACTGCTCGAGCTCGGACGCCTCGTAGACGCGCGTCGCGGACTCGGGCAGCATGTACTCGCCCGCATCGGCGTCGGCGTCACCATCGGCGTCGGCGCCCTCGTCGGCATCCGCGTCATCGTCTGCGTTCGAACTGCCACCGGACGCGAAGTCGGGAGTCTCCGCACGCAGCAGGTTGGCTCCCTCGTCCGCCATGCCGTCGCCCGTCAGCGCATGGAGGGTGTCGGCGTCGCCGTCGACCAAAAAGTACGCGACGTCGCGCAGGTAGTACCCGGCACCCTCGATGCCACCGGGCCCCTCGCTCAGATACTCGATCGACGAGGTGTCGAGCAGCACCTGGGACGCCAGCTTGCCGTCCGCCGCATAGGTCTCCATGAGGCCGTCCTCGATGCGCCAGTAGCGCCCGTCCAGAGAGCGGTCCGTCTTCCACCACCCGTCGAGCGACGCGACGACTGCGGCCGCATCGCGTTCGGAGACGCCCGCACTCGTCGTCGACGTGTCGGTCACATCGGTCGCCTGCTCATGCGGCATGAGCGCCCGGAAGATGCCAACGAGCAGCAGGCCCGCCGCCAGGGCGACCAGGCTGATGATCAGCTGCCGAGAGGGCCCTGCCGAGCCGTGCGGGTCGCCTCGCCTGCTCGTCTCGTACGCCCGACCGCTCCATGCGCGGGAGACGTATCCCTGGGCCGTCGCCTCGTCCATGTCCCATGCGTCGTCGTCGCCCACAAAGACGCGGGTGTCGTCCGCAGAGGACCCCTCATGGGCGAACTGCACGAACACCTCTTGCGGAGTGTCCTGCGCGGCCTGCGCGACCACGGTCGCCTCGTGCGGGGCGTCCTGGGCCCCATCCTGCCCGTCGGCGGGCACGTCAGAGGCGACCTCGTCAGGGGCCTCCTGGTCCGTGGCGGCATCGTCTGCCGCCGGCTCGCTGTCCCGTGCGACCATGCCCTCCTCGTGGGATCGGCCCTCCTCGGCAGGCTCGACATCCGGCTCGTCTGCGGGAGCCTCGGCGTCAGCATCCTCATCCGGCTCGGCAGGATCGGACGCCCCGGCCTCGTCCTCCCACAGCGGCGCGACCTCCTCGTCCTCCAGAGGCAGCTGGTCGAGCGGGTCGACGTCCCCCTCGGCCGCCTTGGTGACACGCATCACACGTGCGCCGCACCGCTCGCAGTAGCGCGCCCAATCGGGAAGCTCTGCTCCACAGTTTGCGCAGTACACCACGTATCACCAATCTTTCGTTGCGTCGTAGCCCTACCGTACAAGCCTAACACCTTCCCCGGCGCGCCCTCGCGCCCGTGCCAGGTGGCCCCTCGCGCGACGCCCTCACGGCAGAGACGCGCGAACGACCTGCTAATGGCCGCGAATGGAGTCGAGGAAGTCCCGGGCGCGATCGGTCTTGGGGTGATCGAAGAAGGTGTCGGGCGAGCCCTCCTCCACGATCTTGCCATCCGCCATGAATACCACGCGATTGGCCACGCGCCGCGCGAAGTTCATCTCGTGGGTCACCACCACCATGGTCATGCCCTCACGGGCCAGCTCGACCATGACCTCGAGCACCTCGTTGATCATCTCGGGATCGAGTGCCGAGGTCGGCTCGTCGAAGAGCATGGCCGCAGGACGCATCGCCAGCGAGCGAGCGATGGCCACACGCTGCTGCTGGCCGCCGGAGAGCTGCGCGGGCACCTTGGCGGCCTGCGAGTCGACGCCCACGCGGCGCAGCAGCTCCATGGCCTCCTCCTCCGCCTGAGCCTTGGGCGTGCGCAGTACCTCGATGGGCCCCATCGTCACGTTCTCCAGGATGGTCTTGTGCGCGAAGAGGTTGAACGACTGGAACACCATGCCGACCTTGGCGCGCATCGCCGCGAGCGCCTTTCCCTCCTCGGGCAGCCGCTGGCCCTCGATCAGGATCTCGCCGGAGTCGATGGTCTCCAGCCGGTTGATGGCGCGGCACAGCGTCGACTTGCCCGACCCCGAAGGGCCGATCACCACGAGCACCTCCCCGCGCGCGACCGCGAGGTTGATGTCCTGCAGCACGTGCAGCTGGCCGAAGTGCTTGTCCACGTGGCGAAGCTCGATGACGGGCATGGCGGTTTCTGTGGTCATGGTGAGGTCCTTTGCTCCCCTACACGGGGCTCGCCGTCGTCCGCGAGATGATCGGGTTGCCCGAGCGGCGCGACACGTAGATGGACAGCTGGTTGATGGCGTAGTTCACCAGGATGTAGATGATCGCCACCACGAAGTAGGTGGAGACGAGCGCGTCGTGGTTGGAGATGAGCACGCGGGCGTTCTGCAGCAGGTCGGGGTAGCTCACCACGTAGGCCACGGTGGTGTCCTTGACCACCACGACCAGCTGCGAGATGAGCGAGGGGACCACGATGCGCAGCGCCTGCGGCAGGATGATCTTCCGCATGATCCTCCCGCCGCTCATTCCCAGCGCCATGGCGGCCTCGATCTGGCCGGACGGGACGGCGTTCACGCCCGCCCGGAAGACCTCGGCCAGCACGCCCGAGGCGGCCAGCGCCACCGGGATCGTGATCATCCAAAAGGCGTCGATCTTGCCCACGTAGGTGGGAACCACCAGGAAGAAGAAGTAGATGAGCAGCAGGCTGGGCACGCCGCGGAAGAAGTCGATGACGACGCGGGCCGCCATGGAGAGCACGCGGTTGGCGCTCACGCGCCCCAGCATGAGCACCAGGCCCAGTGCCAGCGCCATGACGCCGGCGGTGACAGCCACCCTGACCGTGCCCGCAAAGCCCTGCAGCAGGTAGGACCAGGTCGCCCCGCTGGCAAAGAAGGTCCAGTACTTGGGGGCGAGCTGCCCGGTGCGCTCGAACTGGCGGTAGATGAGGTAGAGGCCGACGGCGACCGCCACGAGCGAGACGGCCGTGCCGATGGCCGCACGGCGCCGTCCCCGAGGACCGGGGGCCTCGTAGAGGGCGTCGCGCATGGAGGTGCCGGATGCGCTCATCTGAGGATCCTCACCTTCTTGTCGAGGCGGTTGCCGAGCTGGCCTAAGATCACGGCCGTCCCCGCATAGCACACCGCCGAGATGGTGAACGGGAGGATCCCGCCGACCGAGCGGGTGTTGATGTAGTTGACCAGGCCCGTCAGCTCCTGCGGGTTGAGCGGCACCTGGGAACCAAGGGCCGTCGTGAGCATGGTGGCGATGAGCAGGTTGGTCATGGGCAGCACCGCCGAACGCAGCGCCTGCGGGATGACCACCTTGCGCATGGTCTGGGAGAAGGTGAGCCCGATCGAGCGCGCGGCCTCGATCTGCCCCACACCGATGGTGTTGATGCCGCTCATGAAGTTCTCCGAGCCGAAGCTCGAGGCGAGCATGACCACCGCGACCATCACGCAGGTCTTCCACGGCAGCACGACGCCCAGGTTCGGCAAGGCGTAGGCGATGATGACGAGCAGCGAGACGCCGGGGATGTTGCGGAAGATCTGCACGTAGAGGTCACCGACGACGCGCAGCGGCCGCACCGGGGAGACGCGCATCACCGTGACCGCGACTGCGATGAGCATGGCGATGGCGAAGGCCACGACGGTCATGCTGTAGGTGGTCCAGATGGCCTGCAGGTACTTGTTGCCGTAGGTGGAGAGAAGCTCGGAGAGTCCCATGGACTCGCCCCCTTTGACACCGGGAACCGCACGACCTGTGCGCGGGCCCCTGCCGGAACGCCTTCACGGCGCGGAAAGAGAGGCGTCCGCACCCCAAAGCCAGGTTGCGGACGCGAAGGTTGGCGCTATTCGGCGTCGAGCTCGCCGACTGCGGGCGGTTCGGGAACCTCGGTCTGGCCGGTGCGATCACCGATGGTCAGCTGCCAGAGCTCGGCCCAGATGCCCGACTCCTCGACGTCGGCGAGGAACTCGTTGACGAAGTCGACGGCGCCCTCGGCGTCCTTCGAGAGGCCGATGCCATAGGGATCGATGGGGCCAAAGAGGTCGCCCACGATCTTGTACTTGTTGGGGTTGCGGGCAATCGCGCCCAGGTGCAGCGTGTTGTCGATGACGTAGGCGTCCACGCGACCCTGCTCCAGCGCGGCGCGGGCCTCCTCGTCAGTCGAGAACTGCTGCAGGACGGCCTCGGGCGCGTACTCCTCCATGATGGTGGGGCCGGTGGAGCCGGACTGCACCGCCACGTTCTTGCCCGCGAGGTCGTCGAGGCCGGCGATGTCCCCGTTGTCCTTGGCCACCAGGATGGACTGCTGCGAGGTGTAGTAGGGACCCGCGAAGTCGATGATCTCGCGGCGCTCGTCGGTGATGGAGTAGGTGGCGAAGACGGCGTCGACCTGGTCGTTGGTGAGCACCGACTCGCGCGTGTCGGAGGTGACCTGGGTCAGCTCGTACTTGGTCTCGTCACCCAGGATGTAGCGGGTGAGCAGCTGGTAGAGGCCGGCGTCGAAGCCACGGATGGCCCCGTCCTCGACGTTCTCCAGGCTGAAGAAGGTGGAGGTGCGGGTGCCGCCGACGCGCATCGTCCCCGCCTGCTTGATCTTGCTCGCCCAGCCGCTGGCGGCGATGACGTCGTCTGCCGCCACGGCCCCGGTCGCGATCAGGGCGTCGTAGCGTTCGGCGTCGACCTGGGGAGCCTCCTGCTCGTCCTCGACGGGGGCGTCGGCGTCAGTGTCGGTGGTGGTGGCGGGGGCGTCGTCGGCGGCGTCGTCCGAGCCACCGCACGCGGCGAGACCGAGGGCGGCGAGGGTGCCGGCACCGAGCGCCAGGGCCTGGCGACGATCGAACATGAGCTTGTCGATGGACTTCATGAGTTCCTCCTTGTGTCGTGCCTCAGCGGCGAAGCGACCCCAACATACTGTGCTCAGCATTACCCAATTGTGGGCCCTGTTAGACGAAATGCATAAAATCGTAATTGACTTGCTACATGCGGCCCATCCAACGGAGGAACGCCTGTCTGCCGACACGGGGCTCCCGGAGCCTCATACGGCGATCACGGCACCAGAAACCCCAGCATAGGGCCGTGCCCTCCCTCGGGACGCCTCTTGGGGCCATATCCTAGCAGTTCACTCGGATGTGTCAACGAAATGAATACGTTTTGTGCAGGACGGCCTGCGGTCGTGCCGACCGGATAGACTCCGCGCCCGTCCCTTGGGGCGCCCCCGTGCCTACCGCGACAGGAAGTAGAATATGACCGCCATGCCGAGCAAGATGCGGTAGCGGCCGAAGGGCCGGAAGTCGTGGCGGCGCACGAAGTCCATCAGGAAGCGGATGGCCGCGATCGACACCGCGAAGGCCGCCACGCAGCCCACGATAAGCACCTGCCATTCGGCCGCCGTGAAGACGTTGCCCTTGAGGAAGAACTTCACCAGGCGCAGGGCGCTCGCCCCCACCATCACCGGTATGGCCAGAAAGAAGGTGAACTCGGCCGCCACGGGACGCGAGCAGCCCAGAAGGAGCCCGCCTATGATGGTCGATCCCGAGCGGGAGGTCCCCGGGACTATGGAGAGGATCTGGAAGGCCCCGATGCCCAGCGCCGTGGGCCAGTCGAGCTCGTCAAGGCTTTGCACGCGCGCGAGGGCGTCGACCTGCTCGGCCGTGCTCGGCGCAGAGGCGGACGTCTCCAGGTCTCGGGGATGGGAGGCTTCGTTCGCGCCGAGCCTGCGCGCCTGCCGCCGCCTCTCGTCCTCGATCGCGATGAACAAGGTGCCGTAGAACATGAGCGCGCCAGCGATCACATACGGGCTGCCGAGGTGCTTCTCCATCCAGTCGTCGAGGGGGATGCCCACCAGCGCCGCCGGAATGCAGGCCACGATGACCTTTGCCCAAAGCACCCAGGTGGCGCGGCGCTCGCCGGCGTCCTTGTGACGCGAGAAGGGATTGAGCCTGGAGAAGAACTGCACGCAGACCGCCAGGATCGCCCCCAGCT
Source organism: Atopobiaceae bacterium (assembly GCA_040268355.1). GTDB lineage: Bacteria > Actinomycetota > Coriobacteriia > Coriobacteriales > Atopobiaceae > UBA1367. Next base: position 19,859 of record JAWRIT010000037.1, read on the forward strand.
GGATGACCACCAAGAACATGTCCCAGAAGTCGCGCGAGACGTCCAGGGTGACGAACTGGTTGAGCAGGAGCAAATGTCCGGTGGAGGAGACGGGGAGCCACTCGGTGATTCCCTCGACGATGCCGAACAGGATGGCTTTCAGGAGCTCGAGTACGTTCATGGCGCTGACCTGCCCATCTCATACGCGGCGGACACGGCGGCGAAGGCCAGCAGACCAGGCGCCCCCGTCGTGCGAACCCTACCAGCTTAGCGCTCGCCGGCGCGGCGATGGGAAGCCCACAGGCGACCCCATCACTCCCCCACAGCGTGCCCCGGGTCATGGAAATGCGGTGTCCTTGGGACCTCCGGCGGTATGATAGGCCACCAACGCGTGCTTTTCGCTCTTGTCCTGTTCCCGTCGAGAAGAGGTACTCGTGCACCAACGCGCCCAGCGGATCATCGCCCTCACCCTGGCAGCCACCATCGCAGGCCTGTCGCTTCCGGCGAGCCCGGCGCAGGCCGCCACCTACGCGGAGCTCCAGCAGCAGGTGGAGGAGGCGACCGCGGCCTATAACGAGGCCCTCTCGAACGTCGAGCGCATCCAGGGCGAGATCGACGAGAACGAGGCGCGCATCAGCGAGATCGAGCAGGAGCTGCCCGAGCGGCGCGGGCGCGCCGGCGCGTCCGTCCGAGCGCTCTACAAGATGCAGCAGGGCAGCGGCGGCCTCATCGACCTCGTGCTCTCCTCGGAGGACTTCAGCAGCTTCGTCGCGACGATCGCCTACCTCGACCGCATCCAGGAGCGGCATCTCTCCGAGATCGAAAGTCTGACCTCGCTCAACAGCGAGCTGCAAGAGACGCGCGAGCTCCTGGGCGCCCAGAAGGGCGAGGCCGAGCAGGAGGCCGAGCGCGCGAAGGACGCCCAGACGGAGGCGATCGCCGCACGCGAGGCGGTGCGCCAGCAGGCCATCGCGCAGGCGGCGGCCGAGCAGGCCGCGGCGCAGGCCGCCATCGAGGAGGCGTCGAAGGCCGCCAATGCGGGCGAGACCTTCACCAACGCGAGCGGTCAGCAGGCGCCCGTCTCGGTCCCCACAGACACCTCCACGCCGGCGGAGTCGGTGGAAGAGGAGCCCGCTACGCAGGACGAGCCGGAAGAGACCCCGGCGGAGCAGCCCGCGCAGCAGGAGCCAGCCGAGCAGCCGAGCCAGACGACGACCGTCACCTCCGAGCGCGACGCCTTCGTGAGCAAGTGGGCCGGCCGCATCGACGCCTACCTGGCGGGATCGGCGCTGTCGGGCTACGGCTCGACCTTCGCCGAGGCCGCCTGGGACTACAACGTGGACCCGCGCTGGTCGCCCGCCATCTCGTGCATCGAGAGCTCCAAGGGAGCCGCCTGCTTCCTTCCCCACAACGCCTGGGGCTGGGGCAGCTCGAGCTGGGGCGACTGGGACAGCGCCATCCGCGGCCACGTGGCCGGACTCTCGGCGGGATACGGCTACACCATCTCCCCCTCCGCAGCCCAGCGCTACTGCCCGCCCACCTGGCAGCATTGGTACTCGTCGGTGCTCTCGGAGATGAACAGCATCTAGGAAAGCCGGCCGCAAGGAGCCTCCACGGCAAAAGACGGGTACAGTAGGCAGGTACCCATCACGAGCCAGGAGGCACGATCCATGACCGACTCCCCCACCCCGCAGCTGACGCCCACCCCCGCCCTTGCCGTGGGCACCACCCACGCGGGCTTTGTCGTGACCGCCACTCACCCGATCGCCGAGCTGTCCGGCTGCGCCTACGTCATGCGCCATGAGGCGACCGGCGCACGCCTGATGTGGCTCGCCACCGACGACCAGAACCGCTCCTTCGCCATCGCCTTCAAGACACCACCCGCAGACGACACGGGCATCTTTCACATCCTGGAGCACTCGGTGCTGTGCGGGTCCGACCGCTTCCCCGTCAAGGAGCCCTTCGTCAGCCTGCTCAAAAGCTCGATGCAGACCTTCCTGAACGCGCTCACCTTCCCCGACAAGACGATGTACCCGGTCTCGTCGACCAATGTCCGTGACCTCGAGAACCTGATGGACGTCTACCTCGACGCCGTGCTGCACCCAGCCATCTACCAGCGGCCGCGCATCTTCGAGCAGGAGGGCTGGCACTACGAGTACGACGCCGACGCCGACCAGCTGACCTACAACGGGGTCGTCTTCAACGAGATGAAGGGCGCCCGCTCCGACCCCGACGAGGTCGCCTTCGCGCACCTGCAGCGCGACCTCTTCCCGGACACGGCCTACCGCTTCGAGTCGGGCGGTGACCCGCGCGCCATCCCCACGCTCACCTACGAGCGCTTCCGCGACCACCACGCGCGCCACTACGACCTGGCGAACAGCTACACCATCCTCTACGGCGACCTGGACATCGAGCGCGAGCTGGCCTTCGTGGGCGAACGCTTCTGCGGGGCCGCCCGTCGCGAGGCCGGCGCGCCGAACGCCCTCGGCCTCCAGCGGCCGCTCGTCGCGCCACTGCGCCAGGTGGAGATGGCCACCGCGCCCGAGAACGCCTCGGTGTCGCTCGCCTACGTCGTGGGCACCGCGGCCGATCGCGAGCGGGTGCTGGCGACCGACGTGCTCGTCGACGCGCTGGCCGGCTCCAACGAGGCACCGCTCAAGCGCGCCGTGCTCGATGCCGGCCTGGGTGACGACTTCCAGGCGAGCCTCGTCGACGGCGTGCTTCAGCCGCAGGTGCTCTTCGTGCTGAAGGGCGCCAAGCCCGGCGCCGCCGAGCGCCTCGTGGAACTCGTGACCAAGACCTGCGAGCGGCTCGCGAGCGAGGGCATCGACAAGGCGCGCCTCTCGGCCTCGCTCTCGCAGGCCGAGTTCAACCTGCGCGAGGGCGACTGGGGCGGCTCGTACTCAGACGGCGTCGCCTACTCCATGCAGGCCCTCTCCAGTTGGCTCTACGACGACGAGCGTCCGGTGGACTACCTGCGCTACGAGGAGGAGCTCGCGCACCTGCGCGCCGGGCTCGAGAAGGGCCGCTTCGAACGGCTGCTGCGCGACCTGATCTGCGAGAGCGACCACCGCGCGGCCGTGGAGCTGGTGCCCGTCGAGGAGGGCGACGCCGCCGAGGAGGCGACCGAGCTGGCCAAGCGGCGCGCCGCGCTCTCGCAAGACGAGCTGGCCGCCATCGAGGCCGGGGTGGCGGCCCTGCGCGAGGAGCAGGAGCGGCCGGACGCGCCCGAGGATCTGGCTCGCCTCCCGCGCCTCTCGCTCGCAGACATCGGCGAGGCCCCGCGCGAGACGCCCGCTCGCTGGGTCGACGCGCCGCTGCCCTGCCTCGCCCATGAGCTCGACACGCACCGCATCGTCTACGCCTACCACTACTTCGACCTGCGCAGGCTCGAGGCCTGCGACCTCCCCTACGTGGGGTTGCTCACCGACGTCCTCGCCAAGCTGGGCACCGAGCGCCTGAGCGCCGCCGAGCTCGACACCGAGCTGGGCGAGCGGCTGGGGGCGCTGAGCTTCTTCACCGAGGTCTACGGCCACGATGACGATCCGCACTTCGCCCGGCCCCTGCTCGTGGTGGGGGCGAGCGCGCTGTCCGAGAAGCTCGACGCCCTGGCGAGCCTGCCCGCCGAGGTCTGGGGCACCACGCGCTTCGACGACCTCGAGCAGATCCGCGACATCTGCCAGCAGCGACGCGTCTCCCTCGAGCAGCACTACCTCGGGGCCGGCCACGCCGCCGCCATGGCGCGCCTCTCGACCTACTTCAACTGCGCGTCGATCGCGCAGGACAGCCTCTCGGGCATCACCTACTACCGCTTCGTCAAGGACCTGCTCGCCCACTGGGACGAGCGCGCGAGCGAGCTTTCCGCCCGCCTCGCCGCGCTCGCACGGCGCATCTTCACCGCCGACGAGGTCATCGTCAGCGTCACGGGGTCGGCCGAGGACCGCGAGCGCTTCTGGCGAGAGGCAGGAGACCTGGGGCTTCCCACGGCAGGCGAGGCGGCGTGCGCCCATCGGCTCCAGCTTCCCGAGCCCGAGGTGAGAAACGAGGCCTTCGTCACGCCGGCCAACGTGTGCTTCGTGGCGGCGGGACAGGCCAGAAGCGAGCTCGACGCGGCCGACCACGGCACCTGGAACGTGGCCACGCGCGCCCTCTCCTACGACTACCTCTGGAACGAGGTGCGCGTGAAGGGCGGTGCCTATGGTTGCGGCTTCCGCCACACGACCTCGGGGCTCACGCAGTTCTGGTCCTACCGCGACCCCGCGGCTGGCCCCACCGTCAGGCGCTTCGAGGCGGCAGGGGCATGGACCGCCTCCTGGTCGCCCAGTGACGACGACCTCACGGGCTACATCGTCTCGGCGGTCGCGACCCACGACGCGCCCAAGAAGGCGCGGCAGCTTGCCCGCCGGCAGGACGGCCTCGTGCTGGCCGAGCGCCCGGAGGGCTGGCGGGACGAGATCCGCGCGCAGGAGCTCGCCGTCACGCCCGAGAAGGTGCGTGCGTGCGCGGAGGTGCTCGACGGCCTGGCCGAGCGGCGTGCGCTCTGCGTCTTTGGCGGGCGCGAGCAGATCGAGGCGAGCGGCCTTGCCCTCGACGTCATCGAGCTGATGGGCTCAGCGTAAGCCAAGGAACACGGGGGAAGAGGGGCCCTGTGTCACTGC
>JAWRIT010000038.1:0-2871 GCA_040268355.1 Atopobiaceae bacterium
CGCTGGACGGCGATCTCCGAGGAGATGGACCTGATCGAGGACGTCAGCAGCGTGTCGACGAGCACCCTGCTGTCCCTCGAGAAGAGCATCACGGACGCGACCAGCAAGGCCGCCGAGAGCCTCTCCTCGGCACTTGCCACCTCGGCCGCCTCGTAGCGACCGAGACCGGCAGAGAACGGGCGGATCCAGGGGGCCACGACAGCGGGAGACCAGCATGAGCAAGGCCGATGACCTCTTCATAGCCATGTGCACCGACATCATCGAGCGGGGAACCGACACCAAAGGCCAGGCGGTGCGCCCGCACTGGGAGGACGGCTCGGCCGCCTACACCATCAAGCGCTTTGGCGTGTGCAACCGCTACGACCTGCGGCAGGAGTTTCCCGCCCTGACGCTGCGGCGCACCGCGCTCAAGAGCTGCATGGACGAGGTGCTGTGGATCTACCAGCGCAAGTCCAACAACATCGCCGACCTGAAGTCGCACATCTGGGACGCGTGGGCGGACGAGGCGGGCAGCATCGGCAAGGCTTACGGCTACCAGATCGCCCGCACGAGCAGCTACCCGGAGGGCGAGTTCGACCAGATGGACCGGGTGCTGTTCGACCTTGCCCACACGCCCTTCTCCCGGCGCATCATGACCAACACCTACGCCTTCGACGATCTGCACGACATGAACCTGTACCCCTGCGCGTACAGCTGCACCTACAACGTGACCGACGACCGGCGCGCGGACGGGCGGCTCACGCTCAACATGGTGCTCAACCAACGCAGCCAGGACGTGCTTGCCGCCAACAACTGGAACGTCTGCCAGTACGCGATCCTGCTTATGATGGTCGCCCAGACGTGTGGCATGGTGGCGGGCGAGCTGGTGCACATGATCGCCGACGCGCACATCTACGATCGTCACGTGGAGATCGTGCGCGAGCTCATCGGACGGCCGACCTACGCGGCGCCCACGGTCACCCTGAACCCCGCCGTCACGGACTTCTACGACTTCACGACCGATGACCTGATCGTCGAGGGATACGAGTTCGGGCCGCAGGTCACGAACATCCCCATCGCGGTCTAACCGGACCCATCGGGCCTTGGGAGGAACCATGAACGCAATCGTCTCGGTCACCAGCGACTGGGGCATCGGACGAGAGGGCAGGCTCGTGGTGCGCAATCGCGCCGACATGCGTCGGTTCGTGGAGCTCACCATGGGCGGGACCGTCCTGATGGGACGCACGACCTTCGAGAGCCTCCCCGCGGGGCCGCTCAAAGGCCGGCGCAACGTGGTGGTCACCCACGACGCCACCTATGCGAACAGGCACGCGGGGATCGAGTGCGCCGGAAGCATCGAGGAGGCGCTCAAGCTCGTCTCGAGTGACGATCCTGGCACCGTGTGGCTCATCGGTGGCGAGATCCTCTACCGGGAGCTGCTCCCCCACTGCACGCGGGCGTATGTCACGCAACATGAGACGCAGGTGGACGCCGACGCGTACTTCCCCAACCTTGATGAGGACGACGCTTGGAAGCTCGCGTCCACCGAAGGGGCGGGCGTGACCGAGGACGGCGTCCCTTACGCCTTCTGCGTGTACCACAGGCGCTAAAGGCCCTTCACCAACGGAAGGGGCCTGATCGAATACGCCGGCCCCACCGGCAAGAGCTGTTCCGAGGAGACGACATAAAGGCACACGCTGCGGGAGTCGACCCGAAAGGGCGCGTCGGCCGCAGGGGCCACCGGATGGGTGGCACCGGATCGGAGGATGACATGAGGGAACTGACGCGGAGAGGATTCATGGCGGTCGTCGGGCTTTCGGCGCTCACGTTTGCGGGCTGCTCGAAGGACGAGGACGAGACGCCGGACGCGAAGCCGACCGCCACCGACGAGCCAACCGAGAGGGCCGGAGCGGAGGAGCCCACTTCCGAGGAGGAGTCCGCGCAGGACGAGGAGACCGTCAGCATCCGTGAGAGCGGGTGGTTCCTCACCGAGGGAGGGGAGACCGTCTACATCCTGACGCTCCACAACAACAGCGCGACGAAGTCGGTGCTGCTCACCACGGTCGCCGTGACGGGCAAGGACGGCGGAGGGAGCGTCCTGTTCGAGGACTCCGCAACGATCGTTGACATCGGTGCGGGAAAGGACTTCACCTTTGGCCTCGTGCCGCTCGTCACCGAGGTGCCCGAGACCCTTGAGTTCTCCGTCTCCACCTCGGAGGCGCACTGGACCGAGGACTCCGGCAAGGGCAACGACGCCTTCTCGTTCGGCAGCGTCGCGACCATGGAGGATGACCTCGGTATACAGCATCTTGTCGGGGAGATGACGGTCAATCAGGTCTGGGATGACGTGGTCGTGGTGAACGTCACGGCAGCCTTGCGGGACGCCGATGGGACGATAGTCGGAGGAGGAATTGCCCAAGGGGAGCCGGGCACGAAGGTCGGCGAGAGCGTCCCCTTCGACATCCCCCTCTCCCTGGTCCCCGACCATGACAGCATCGACCTGTACGCGGTCCCCTGGGCCTAGGTTGCAGGAACGTCTTCCTACGTGCCGGTGATCTCCTCGACGATGGCCAGCGCGTTGAGCGTGCGTGGGTAGCCGATGAGCGGGCACATCGTGGAGACGACCTTGACCAGGAAGGCGCGGTCGTTGCCACAGTGCAGGTTGCCGTTCGTGTGGCCGCGCAGCTGGTTCTCGCAGCCGCCCTGCGCCGCGATGAAGCAGAACGTGATCATCTCCCGTTCGGCGGGCGTCAGGCCACCTCGGGTGTACCAGTCACCAAAGCAGTGGCTCACGAGCCACCAGTTGATGTGCGGGTAGTCGGGATTGCCCGCGTCCTTGTAGCCGTGCATCTGCTCGCCCAGGCATGCGACCTGCGCCGCCTCGCCCCCCCC
>JAWRIT010000039.1:0-6685 GCA_040268355.1 Atopobiaceae bacterium
CCCCCCCCCCCCCCCCCCCCCCCCCCCCCCGTCCTCCTCCCACTCACACGCCACAGTTCGCGCTATCCTTGGCAAGACAAGGAGGCTCCATGTGCGAACTGTACGCTATCAACTCCCGTCGACCGGTACGGGCGAACGACCATCTGCAACTCTTCTTTCTGGACAGCGTCCACCATCCCCATGGGTGGGGTCTCGCCTGGCGCGAGGGCGGGCGGGTGCTGCTGCACAAGGAGGAGCTGCGGGCCCTCGACTCGAACTATCTCGGCTACCTGCTCGATGAGCCCATCCGTTCGTCGCACGTGGTCGCCCACATCCGTAACGCCACCATTGGCTCGCTCTCGTACAACAACACCCATCCCTTTCGGCGCACGGACCTCGGGGGACGGCGCTGGATCGTCGCCCACAACGGGACGATCCTGAACGACCGGCTCACCAGTGGCTACCGGGCCTTCGCGGCCGGCGACACCGACAGCGAGCAGATCGTGATCTACCTGATCGACGCGCTGGACGACGTCGCGGAGCGCAAGGGCGCCCCGCTCGACTTTGGCGAGCGCTTCGTGGTGCTGTCCCACGCCATCGAGGAGCTTTCGCAGGAGAACAAGCTCAACCTGGTGCTGGACGATGGCGAGTTCACCTATGTGCATACCAACACGGTCGAGCCGACGCTGTACGTGCGGACCACGAACACGACCGCCTACTTCTGCACGCGTCCGCTCGATGACGGTCGGACCTGGCAGCCGCTGCCCCGCAACCGCCTCATTGCTTATCGTGATGGCCGACCCGAGCGCATGGGGGCGCGGCACGGGTACTCCATCGACGAGGCCACCTATATCGCCGCCGTGCTGGGACGAGAGCTGTGACGGCGAGGTCTTGGGCGGGGCGACCACGTTCGGCTTGGGCAAGGCGTCCGCGTTCGGCCTCGACGGGCCTGCCTACCTGAGTACCAGCTCGTACAACTCGAGCTCAATGGTGCCGGTGTCCTCGTAGTACACCGGATGGGAACCCACATGGGCGAAGCCCTCGCGGAGGTAGAGGCGGCTGGCGGGTAGGTTTCCCGGCATGACGTCCAAGTGGATAGCTCGTTTGCCGGCATCCTGTGCACGGCGAACGGCCTCGCGAACCAGCTCGACCCCCACGTGCCGTCCGCGCATGGAGGGATGTACCGCCACCAGGTGCACCACGCAGACCTCCTCGCCTGCGGCGCCGCTTGGCCAGGGGACGTCGGCATACTCGGGGTCCTCGTGGTCCATCAGCGCGAAGGCGGCGACGATGCGTCCCTTGCTTCGTCCCACGAAGAGCTCGCCTGTCTCCAGATGGTCACCGATGTCGTCCTGCGTGGGATACACGCCCAGCTTCCAGCTGGGGCCATAGACATCAAGTGCCTGGTGCTCACAGACGTCGGCGTAGAGCTGCCAGACCTCGTCAAAGTCGTTCGGGGTGGCTCGGTCGATGACGCAGGGCATGGGACTCCTCCTTGGCTCGCGATGGCACGGGCACGCCTTGGCGGGGCGGCAGGCGCGGGTCAATGGGGGCATCGTAACATGTGCGGTGTCATCGGGACGAGGGGCCGCGTGCCCCTGCGCGACGCGCCCGCGAGACCCCCGGTCGACCTCGGGGAGATCGGCCGGGGGGCCAGCCCCTGCGATGCGAGGCCATGGGATCCCGCTATGGTTACGAGCGCTTGTCCTGCGGCTTGCTCATCAGCTCGAGCCGCTGCGAGACCGCGGAGTCCTCGTCTACGCCCTGGCACAGCTCGGAAAGGCTGATGCCCAAGCCTCGAGAGATCTTAATGAGGTTGTCGATGGAGACGTTGCGCCGTCCCTTCTCGACCCCAATGATATAGGTGCGGTCAATATTGACCATGCTCGAAAAGGCATACTGCGAGAGCTCCTGCCCCTCACGCAGGATCTTGATGCGGTTTCCCAAGTTGAGCCGAATGGCGGCGATGTCTCCCTCTGTTTTCATAGGGAAGACTATATGGGTGATTCGTGCTCCATTAGTTGATGATAAGACACATTTTTGTAAAATTGAGATATTGATGATTAAAACGTGGAGAGAAGTGATCCTCGGGGGCGATGGCGCCAAGCATCCGTTTTCTGTGGTATGCGCCATGGTGCCCCCGAGGCCAGGGAGCGCGGGGTCGTCCCAGGACCAAGCCGCGATCGGTGCCGCCTCCCTGTGGCCCTACGACTTGCGGCGGGCGCAGGTGGTCTCGCGCACCACGAGCTCCGTCTCCATGATGAGGGACTCGCCCGCGACCCCGTTGCCCCGTATGCGCTCGAGCAGGAGGCTCGCCGCCGAGTACCCCATCCGATAGCATGGCTGGCTCACGGTGGTGAGCGAGGGCGTGACCATGCGCGCGATGTCGGCGTCGTCGAAGCCCACCACCATGACGTCCTCGGGCACCCGCAGGCCGTAGCGATGCGCCGACTTGATCACGGCGGACGCGTAGATGTCCGAACAGGCGAAGACCCCGTCGGGCCGCTCGCGACCCCCCATGAGCTTGCAGGCCTCCGTGTAGGAGACCTGGTAGCTGTTGTCGGGCATCTGGACGACCCAGGAGTCCCGCATCTCCAGGCCGTGGCGCGTCATCACATCGTCGAAGCCCGCCCGGCGCTCCCGCGCGTACTTGTACTCTTGAGGCCCGTTGAGCAGGGCAATGCGCTCGCAGCCACAGGCGACGAGGTGCTCCACGGCATCGCGTGCGCCCCGGGCGTCGTCGATGCTCACGTAGGGGATGTCGACCTCGGGGTTGTACTCGCAGCACTGGACGACGGGCACGTGGGCATCTATGACTCGCAGGGTCGCGGCGTCGATGGGCCGCAGCGTGATGAGCCCGCTCGCGTTGCAGCGTGCGAGCGACTCGCAGTAGCGCTCGACCCCACCCTTCTCGGGGGAGGAGGACGAGACGAGGACGCTGAGGTCCTGCGCTCCCGCCGCCGTCTGCACCCCACGGATGATCTCGTCATAGAAGGGGTTGCTGAACCAAGGGATGTCCACCACTATCGGGCCGGGCGCATTCGCGCCCGCGCGATCCACGCTCAGAAAGGGAGGGCCGTAGCCGAGCGAGCGCATGCTCCCCAAAACGCGGGCCTTCGTCTCGTGTCCGACGAGCTCGGGATGGTGAATGACGCGCGAGACGGTGGCGGGGGACACGCCGGCGTTCCTCGCGACCTGGGTCACGGTCGCCCGCTTTCCTGTTGACGCGTCGGCTTCCATGGATACCTCATCCCTCGTCCCGAACGCCCTCGAAGCCTCGCCGCAGGAGCTCCTGCCAGCCTGTGACGACCTGTCTGGCATGACGTCGAGGCCACAAACCCTACGGTAGCATCCTACCCCAGCGACACGGCGAACCCTTGCGACCGTAACGCCATGTGAAAATCTTTTCATGTGAGCGGTCATGCTACCTTCACCGGCCCATCCCTACCGCTCGCAGGACACCGAGGAACATCAGAGACGTGCTGTGCAATCTTAAGAATGAAATCCGTTCATTTGGATGAAAATCTTTTCATATCCGGTCGAGGTGAGGAGGATTCGAGTGATTCACGTAGGCATCATCGGGTGCGGCAGGATCGCGCAGGAGCGGCATATCCCCGAATACGAGGCACATCCGTCGGCCGAGGTGACCGCCCTGTTCGACGTCAACGAGGCCCGTGCGCGGGAGCTTGCGGCGCGCTTGGGCGCACGTGTCTACGGCAGCGTGGAGGAGCTGCTTCGCGATGCGGACATCGACGCCGTGAGCATTTGCTCCGCCAACGCGGCCCACGCCGAGCACACCATCGCCGCGCTGCGCGCGGGTAAGCACGTCCTTTGCGAGAAGCCCATGGCCACCACGATCGAGGACTGCGAGGCCATGGTCGCTGCGGCGCGCGAGACGGGGCGGATCCTGATGATCGACCAGAACCAACGCTTCGCCCGTGCGCACGTGCGGGCCAAGGAGCTCCTCGACGAGGGTCGGATCGGGCGCGTCCTCAGCTTCCGCACGACCTTCGGCCATGGTGGTCCCGAGAGTTGGAGCGTGGAGAAGGGCACTGGCAGCTGGTTCTTCGATCCCGCACGGGCGGCGATGGGCGCGATGGCTGACCTCGGGGTCCACAAGACCGACCTCATCCAGTTCCTTCTGGGATCGCGTGTGGTCGAGGTCACCGCACGCATCGCCACGCTTGACAAGCGCACCCCCGACGGCGAGCTGGTGGGCGTCGACGACAACGCCTGCTGCATCTATGCGATGTCGGATGGCGTCATCGGCACGATGACGGCCAGCTGGACCTACTACGGCCCGGAGGACAATTCGACCGTCCTCTACGGCACCGAGGGCATCATGCGCATCTACGACGATCCCGCCCACTCCATCGTGCTCGACCTGCGAGGCGGGGAGCGCGAGCTCTTCGACCTGGAGGCCATCCAGACCAACGACAGCCAGACGAGCTCGGGCGTCATCGACGCCTTCGTGAACTGCCTTGCGGAGGGCCTCGAGTCGCCCGTCTCGGGCGAGAGCGTCCTGCCGGCGATGCGTGCCGTCATCGCCGCCATCCGTTCGAACGAGACGCGTACGACCGTAGTCGTGGAAGGGGAGTAGCGCATGAGACTCGGATTCATCACATCCATCCTCGATGGCTGGACCTACGACGAGATGATGGGGGTCGCGGGAGACCTTGGCTTCTCCTGCGTCGAGGTCGCCTCCTGGCCCCAGGGCGCGGCCGAGCGCCGCTACGCCGGCGTGTCGCACATCGACGCAGAGCGCGTGCTCGCGGACGGCGCCTATGCGCGCGCCCTGCTCGACAGGGCCAAGGAGACGGGCGTGCGCATCTGCTCGCTCGCCTACTACCCCAACCCCCTGGATCCTGACCCGTCCCGTCGCGCGGCGGTCCTGTCCCACCTCGAGGCCACCATACGCGCCGCCGCCGCGCTCGGCGTCCCCCGGGTCACCACCTTCATCGGAAGGGACCAGACCAAGACCGTCGAGGACAACCTCAAGCTCGTCGCCGAGGTCTGGCCCCCGCTCATGCGCGTGGCCGAGCGGGAGGGGGTGTCCGTCGCCATCGAGAACTGCCCCATGCTCTTTGGTCCCGACCAGTGGCCGGGCGGGCAGAACCTCATGACCACCCCCGAGATCTGGAGGCAGGTCTTCGAGGCCGTTCCCAGCGACCGGCTCGGCCTGAACTATGACCCGAGCCACTTCGTCTGGCAGATGATGGACTACCTGGCACCCATCGCCGAGTTCTCCGACAAGATCTTCCAGGTGCACTTCAAGGACATCAAACTTTTGCCCGAGCGCCTGGAGCGCGTGGGCACCATGGCCTACCCGCTCTCCTACATGACGCCCAAGATTCCCGGTCTGGGAGATGTCGACTGGGGCGCGTTCGTCTCCGCGCTCACCGACGCGGGCTTCGATGGGGACGCGTGCATCGAGATCGAGGACCGGGCGTTCGAGGGAAGCCGCGAGCGCGTGCTCGACAGCCTCAGGCTCTCGAAGCGCTATGTCAACCAATTCGTGATCTAGCAAGCAGGAAGGCGTGGTCTCGCGCAGGAAGCGGGGCCGGCAGCAAAGGAGGAATGTCATGAGCACCATCAGTCGTCGGCAGTTTATGAGTGTCGCAGGGGGAGCCGCGCTGCTCGCGGGCCTCGGCCTTACGGGATGCGGCGCGTCGGGAGGCGACTCTGACGCCTCGACGGGACAGGCGGAGGGCGGCATGCATATCTACGTGCTGACCGCCTCCGAGGATCACGGCTGGACGGGCTCGGTGGCCACGTTCGCCAAGGAGAAGGTCGAGGAGATCAACGCCGGCGGGACCTACACCGCCGAGCTCCAGACGGCCGATGCGGCCTCCAAGCAGATCAGCGAGGTCGAGGACATCCTCGCGGGCGACACGAGCCAGATCGCCGGCATCGTCATCCAGCCGCTCGACGACACCGTCCAGTCGGCCGTCCAGTCGATCGTCGATGCTGGCATCCCCTACGTGGCCTTCGACCGCATCATCGAGGCGGTCGCCCCCTCGGCGGTCTCCAACGTCAAGGGCGACAATGCGGGCATCGGGTCCGCCGCCGCGGCCTACTTCGTCGAGAACGGCCTCAAGCCGGGCGACGAGGTCTACGTCTATGAGGGCGACACCTCGTCCGTCACCACCCTGCGCGATTCCGGCTTCACCGACTACCTGCTCGGCAACGCCGAGTTCGAGGGCGCAACCATCGCTGACGACGACAAGTGGACCTCGGACCAGCTTTCGAGCATCACCTACTCCGGCTCGATGAACTGGAGCCGCTCCGACACCAAGACCGCCTACGAGTCCCTCATGGGCGACGCGCAGAACGCCTCGCTCAAGTGGTTCTACGCCCAGGACGACGAGCTCGCGATGGGCATCCTCGAGGCGCTGAACGGCGGTGGCATCTCTGACGCGACCAAGGAGGCCATCTTTGCGACCGCCCCCTACATCACGGGCGTCGGCGGGCTCGACGAGCTCTACGAGGTGCTGCGCGGCAACAGCTACCAGGACGTCGCGGGCAAGCTTGGCGGCCTCGTGTCGGTCACCTACTCGCCCTCGATGATCATGACGGCCATCCAGGACATGGTCGATCACCTCGACGGCGTCGAGGTCACCCAGGACCACGTCATCTCCTGCGAGGTCGTCACGCCCGAGAACGTCGGGGACTACGAGTCCTTCAAGTAAGAGCGTCGTGCGGGGGG
>JAWRIT010000040.1:0-2582 GCA_040268355.1 Atopobiaceae bacterium
TGCAAACTGCATTTTCCTGCGCTTCACCATCCGGTAGCGGATCCATCGCAGCAAGATGGACGTATTCATATCTGGATTCAGGATTACGGAAAGTATCCTCAAAGACGCATCCGATGATCTTTGTGTTTTTCGCCCCCTGCAATTCCACGTAGTGCTGGCTGTACCCATTGCGGAAAACACAGCCCAGCAGCGTCAGCCCGTCGGTTTGGCTGGCAGTGAAATGAATAAGAGGGGAGGCAATGGCTTCGTTTCCGTCCAGCACAGCGCCAACAATAACTGTCGCCGCGCTTTCTCCCCCATTTGACAGCAGGCACCCGCAGGAAGCATCCGAGCGCTTCAGCACAGCCCCGTCTTCAAAAACCAGCGTCTGCCCCTGCTGATACTCCAGACAGGACGAAATCAGATATTCCCCCGCCGGGAAAAACACCGTGCCGCCGTATCCGGCGGAGCGGAGCGCCTGCTGAAGGGATGCCGAATCGTCCTCTGAGTCGCCGGGAATTGCGCCGAAATCCGTTACCGCCATCCAGACGCTCTCTCCGAAGGCCGGAAGTGAGAAGGCGTTGGCGGCCTCCCGGTATGAAACGCTTTTCTGCGCCGCGATTCTTACCAGGATATCAGGCAGCGTGGCGTTTTCGGCAAGACTGGAAAAAGAAAAAGCAAGAACAGCCGCCACGAGGAGAAGCATAATCTTTTTCACCGATAATCCCTCCATCGTATGTTTCATTCTGCAGAAGGCCGCTTATCCTTTCAGCGAGCCAAGCATGACCCCCTTGGCGAAGAATTTCTTTACAAATGGATACATGATCAGAACCGGCGCACTGGATACGATGATCAGGGAATATTTAAGCAGCTCCGCCAGGCCTACCTTGGCCATCATGGTTTCGTCGTCCACGATATTTTCAAGCTCGACCGAGTTCATGATCAGGATCTCCCGCAGCACCACCTGCAGCGGCATCTTTTTTTGATCGTTGAGGTACAGGAACGCACTCATATATGCATTCCAGTGGCCGACGGCATAATAAAGCGTCAGCACCGCCAGAACAGCCGTGGAAAGGGGAAGCACCATGCGGATCAGGTAAACAAAATCATCGCAGCCGTCGATCTCCGCAGCTTCATACAATTCATAAGGAATGTTGTTGAAGAAGGTGCGGCAGATGATCATGTTGGTCACGCCGATGGCGCCGGGAAGGATCATGACCAGGCGGTTGTTCAGCAGGCCAAGATTCTTCATCTGAAGATAGGTTGGCACCATGCCGCCTGAAAAGAGCATGGTAAAAGTGAACAGAAAGGTAAAAAAGCCCTTGAAGGGAAGATTCTTCCGGCTGAGGGGATAAGCCGCAAGAACCGTCATGAACAGATTGAACGCGGTGCCTGCAATTGTGTAAAAAATCGTATTGGCGTACGCAGGCCATACCTTTTTGTATGTAAATACCGCGTTATAACCTTCCAAGGAAAAATCGACAGGCCACAGGAACACTTTTCCCTGGCTGACGGCATTCGTACTGGAAAAGGAAGACGCTACGATATTGATCAGCGGGATGAGCACCAGCAGCATAAAGAAGGTAACGATGATATCGACAATGACGTAATAAACAGTGTCCTGTTTTGTGAGCCGGATTTTCTTTCCGGTCCTTTCTGCGCTCCTGTTCTCAGTCATATCTATCGCCCCCTTACCACAGGCTGGTTTCCCCGACCCGGCGGGAAACGAAATTAACGATCGAGATGAGAATCAGATTAACCAGGGAATTAAACAGGCTGATAGCGGTGGAATAGGAATAATCGCCGCTGGAGGTGAGGCCCTGCTTGTATACATAAGTGGAGATGACCTCGCTCATCCGCAGGTTCATGTCATTCTGCATCAGGTAGACCTTATCGAAGCCGATGCCCATGATATGGCCGCAGCGCAGGATCAGGGTGATGGTGATGGTGGGCACAATGGCCGGAATATCCACATGCAGCATGCGCTGGAAACGAGTGGCTCCGTCAATGAGCGCGGCTTCGTGCAGTTCCGGATCCACCGCGGAAAGCGCAGCCGTGTAAATGACCGTGCTCCAGCCCAGTCCTTGCCAGATGCCGCTCCAAACGTACAAATGGGGGAACGCATTGGCGTTAGCGAAAAGGCTTGGAGCAGTAGATGAATTTGTGATCCATTTATATAGAATGGAGAATATGCCGATTCTGACGTCAAACACCTGCACCAGGATGCCGACCATAACAACCGTTGAAATAAAATGCGGCATGTAGGTAACGTTTTCTATGAAGGAGCGGTAACGTTTGGAGCGCAGGGAATTCAGCACCAATGCAAAAATGATGGGCAGCGGGAAGCCCGCGAACAGGGAGTAGAGGGAAAGCCGAATGGTGTTGCCCACAACACGCTCAAACATGTAGGAATTGACAAATTTCTGGATGTTTTTCATGCCCACCCATTTGCTGCCCCAGATACCGTCCCGCATATTGTATTTGCGGAACGCGATCTGTACGCCAGCCATAGGAACATATTTAAACAGAATCAGGTAGATCACCGGCAGCAGGAGCATCACATAGAGCCGCCAGTATCTTTTCATTAGCTTCCACATTTTTCT
>JAWRIT010000041.1:0-5119 GCA_040268355.1 Atopobiaceae bacterium
GGATCTGCCGCACGCGACCCCAGCCTGCGAAAAGCTCAGGAGAATGTGTGCTTCTCGTCTGCGGTGGCAATCGCCATGCGGTTGTCATATAGTTATTTCTTGCGTCTCTAGGTAGGGATTATTCTGTGCCGAGGGCGCGCAAATGGCTCCCGGACCGCCAATCCGGGTGGTGCGAGGCACAATCCCCGCACGTAAACCACCACGTTCTAAGGAGTGAAGATGGCAAAAGGCACGTATGTCCCGCGCCTCAAGGAGCGTTACTTCTCCACGGTGCGCGACGAGCTGCAGAAGAAGTTCGAGTACAAGAACGTCATGCAGATTCCCAAGATCGAGAAGATCGTGGTGAACATGGGCGTCGGCGAGGCTGCGCAGGATGCCAAGGCCATCGACGGCGCCGTCGCTGACCTGCGCACCATCACCGGCCAGCAGCCGCTGGTCACCCACGCCCGCAAGTCCATCGCAACCTTCAAGCTGCGTCAGGGCATGGCGATCGGCGCCAAGGTCACCCTTCGCGGCGACCGCATGTACGAGTTTCTGGACCGCCTCATCGCCACGGCCATCCCGCGCATCCGCGACTTCCGCGGCGTGAAGGCCACGAGCTTTGACGGCCACGGCAACTTCTCCATGGGCGTGACCGAGCAGCTGATCTTCCCCGAGATCGACTATGACAAGATCGACCGCACGCGCGGCATGGACATCACCATCGTGACCACCGCATCCACAGACGAAGAGGGCAAGGCGCTGCTCGAGGCCTTCCACTTCCCGTTCAGGCGCGACTAGTCGCTCAACCATTGGCAAGGAGCCCTCGCCGGGGCGGTGGGGGTCACATCATGAAGGAGGATTTGTGGCTAAGACATCGATGATCGTCAAAGCTAACCGCGAGCCGAAGTACTCGACGCGCAAGCAGAACCGCTGCCAGCGTTGTGGGCGTCCCCACTCCGTCTATCGCAAGTTCGGCCTGTGCCGCGTCTGCTTCCGTGAGCTGGCAAGCAAGGGCGAGCTTCCTGGCGTCACCAAGGCAAGCTGGTAGGCCAGGGCACGCGTGCCTAGGCGGATGTGCTACGGGCACAGACGAACCAGGTATGCGGATTCATCACGAACGAAGGAGAAGAAGTACATGAAGGTTACCGATCCCATCGCTGACATGCTGACGCGCATTCGCAACGCCAACGCCGCCGGCAAGACCGAGGTCTCCATGCCTTCCAGCAAGGTGCTGGCAGAGATCGCCCGCGTCTTTCTGGAGGAGGGCTACATCGAGGGCTTCGAGGTCGAGGACACCAAGCCCCAGAAGACCCTCCACATCGCGCTCAAGTACGGCCCCAAGCGTGTCAAGACCATCCGCGGCATCCGTCGCATCTCTAAGCTGGGCCTGCGCATCTATTCCTCCGCTGCCGACCTGCCCCGCGTGCTGGGAGGCCTCGGCACGGCCGTCATCTCGACGTCCAAGGGCATGATGTGCGACCGCGATGCCCGCAAGCTCGGCATCGGCGGCGAGGTCATCTGCTACATCTGGTAAGCGGCAGGGAACAGATAGGAGGAGACAATGTCTCGTATTGGTAAGAATCCTGTCCAGATCCCCGCTGGGGTTACTGCGACGGTTGACGGAACGCACGTGGTGGTCAAGGGGCCCAAGGGCGAGCTCGAGCGCACCTTCTCGGACTTGCTCGTCATCGAGCACAATGACGACGAGATCCTCGTCAGGATCCCTCGCACACCGGCCACCGAGGGCCTCTCCCACGAGGACTTCAAGGCGAGCAAGGACTACAAGAAGGCCAACGCCATGCAGGGCCTGACCCGCACCCTCATCCAGAACATGGTCGTGGGCGTCTCCGAGGGATTCGAGAAGAAGCTCGAGATGACCGGCGTCGGCTACCGTGCCGCGCTCAAGGGCACGACCCTCGAGCTTTCGCTCGGGTACTCCCACCCCATCATCTATCCGGCGCCCGAGAACATCACCTTCGAGGTGCCCGACAACACGCACATCAACGTGAAGGGCATCTCCAAGGAGCAGGTGGGCCAGGTTGCCGCCGAGATCCGCTCCAAGCGTCCGCCCGAGCCCTACAAGGGCAAGGGCGTCCACTACGTGGGCGAGCATATCCGCAGGAAGCTCGGCAAGGCCGCCAAGTAGCGCCTCGCCTGGCAGGATAGAAGTCCATCACCCCGTCAGGTGCTGGCACGGTAGAAGGAGTAGCAATGAACAAGTACAAGGCCAAGAGGGCGCAGCTCCAGCGGCGCAAGCGCCGCGTGCGCGCCAAGATCTTCGGCACCGCCGCGCGCCCGCGTCTGAACGTCCGTCGCACCAACGCGCACATCTACGCACAGCTCGTCAACGACGTCGAGGGCAGGGCCATCTGCTCGGCCTCGACGCTCGACACCTCGTTCAGGGAGACGGGCAAGGTTGGCTCCAACAAAGAGGCAGCGGAGTTCGTGGGCAAGCTTGTGGCAGAGCGCGCCCTCGAGAAGGGCATCACCGAGGTCACCTTTGACCGTGGTGGCCATCTCTACCATGGTCGAGTCAAGGCTCTCGCTGACGGTGCCCGCGCCGCGGGCCTGAAGTTCTAGGAGGATAGTTTCATGCCACGTGATCGCAAGCGTCAAAGTGATTCCGACCTTCAGGAGCGCGTCGTCTACATCCACCGCGTCTCCAAGGTCGTCAAGGGTGGTCGCCGCATGAGCCTCGTCGCTCTCGTCGCCGTCGGCGACGGCAAGGGCAACGTCGGCCTCGGCATGGGCAAGTCCACCGAGGTGCCTCTGGCCATCCAGAAGGGCGTCGACGACGCCAAGAAGAACATGTTCCGCGTCCCCGTGACCGAGAACGGCACGATTCCCCACGAGGTCGAGGGCCGCTTTGGTGCCGGCCGCGTGCTCATCAAGCCGGCCGTCGAGGGTACCGGCGTCATCGCCGGCGGCCCCGTGCGACCCCTGTTCGAGCTCGCTGGCATCACCAACGTGCTCTCCAAGTCGCTGGGCACCAGCAACGCCCTCAACATCATCAAGGCGGCGGCCGAGGGTCTGAAGGAGCTCTCCAGCCCCGAGGAGGCCGCCGAGCGCCGTGGCCTGACGGTCGCCGAGATGTTCGTCGGGAAGGAGGCCTAATCCATGGCTGACAAACTCACGATCAAGCTCGTGCGCAGCGCCACGACCAACACCAAGAAGGACCAGACCGCTACCGCCTTCGCCCTCGGTCTTCGCAAGATCAACGATGTCGTCGAGCAGCCGGACAACCCCAGCATTCGCGGCATGATCTTCAAGATCAAGCACCTGGTCGAAGTGGAAGAGAACTAGGAGTCACCCATCATGCAGCTCAACGATCTTCGTCCCGCGCCGGGCTCGACCAAGGCCCGCAAGCGCATCGGGCGCGGCAACTCGTCCGGTCACGGCACCACCGCCGGCCGCGGCACCAAGGGCCAGCTCTCCCGATCCGGTGGCGGCAAGGGCGCCGGCTTCGAGGGTGGCCAGCAGCCACTCGCCAGCCGCCTGCCCAAGCTTCCCGGCTTCAAGAACCGCAACCGCGTGGAGTACGCGCCGGTCAACGTCTCTCGCCTCGAGATGCTCTTTGAGGATGGGGAGACCGTCGACGCCGAGGCACTGGTCGCCAAGGGCGTCATCAAGCACGATTACATTCCCGTCAAGGTCCTCGGCGACGGCGAGCTGACCAAGAAGCTCACCGTGTGCGTGGACAAGGTCTCCGCCTCTGCCCGGACCAAGATCGAGGCGGCCGGAGGAAAGGTCGAGTAACGTCGTGCTTACGGGATTCATCAACGCGTTTCGCATTCCCGAGCTGAGGAAGAAGCTCGCGATCACCGTCGCGATCCTGCTCATCTACCGCTTCGGCGCGTATCTTCCGGCCCCGGGCATTCCCTTTACGGACATGCTCGCCGCCTACCAGAACGCCGCTTCCACAAGTGGTGCGCTCGCGGTGCTGAACCTCTTCTCGGGCGGTGCGCTTTCGCGCGTCTCGGTCTTCAGTCTCGGCATCATGCCCTACATCACCGCGCAGATCATCCTCCAGATGATGCAGGCGGTCATCCCGACCCTCGGCGAGCTTGCCAAGGAAGGGGAGAGTGGTCAGCGCAAGATCACGCAGTACACGCGCTACCTCACCGTGGCGCTTGCGACGATCAACGCCATTGGTTACCTCTTCCTGTTCAAGAGCTATGGCATCGACTTCTCCGCCATGGGGATCCCTGAGGCGCTGGAGAACGTCATCATCGTGTTCGTGCTCGTGGTCGGTGCCGTGCTCATCATGTGGCTGGGCGAGGTCATCACCCAGCGAGGCATCGGCAACGGCATGTCGCTGATCATCTTCTGCAACATCATGTCGGGGGTGCCGACGGCGCTCATCTCGTCGCTGACCACCTCGACGAGCGGCGTGCTCGTCACTGTCATCACCTTTGCGGTGATCATCGCCATCATCCCGGTCATCGTCTACATCGAGCGCGGCCAGCGTCGCATTCCGGTGCAGTATGCCAAGCGCGTGGTGGGTCGCAGGATGATGGGTGGCCAGTCCACCTACCTGCCCATCAAGGTGAACACCGCTGGTGTGGTGCCCATCATCTTCGCCAGCGCGGTGCTGTATCTTCCGGCGCAGCTTGCGGTGTTCTTCCCCAATGTGGGGTGGATGCAGTCGTTTGCCAACGCCATCTCGACCGGTTGGCTCAACTGGGTGCTGTCCGTGGTCTTCATCGTCTTCTTCGCGTACTTCTACACCGCCATGGTGTTCAACCCCGACGAGACGGCAGACCAGCTCAGGAAGGCAGGCGGCTTCATTCCCGGCGTGCGTCCGGGTAAGGCAACGTCGGCCTACATCCAGGACGTGCTCAATCACATCACGCTTCCGGGCGCGGTGTTCATGGCAGCGCTCGCCGTCATCCCCTCGATCCTGTTCACCTTCACGTCGAACCAGCTGATCCAGGCCTTTGGCGGCACGTCGGTGCTCATTATGGTCGGCGTGGCGATGGACACCATCGCCTCGCTTGAGAGTCAGCTCAAGATGCACAACTACGAGGGCTTCTTCAAGTAGGTCCTTCGCAGCGGATTTGCAGAAGCCCTGTCCCCCATGGGGGCAGGGCTTTTTTCATGTGAGCCCGACACGGGCCGACACGGGGGAAGAGGCACC
>JAWRIT010000042.1:0-12632 GCA_040268355.1 Atopobiaceae bacterium
ACCACGAGCCACGCGGAACTGGGCCCATGGCGGCCCACCCCGCGCCGGCGCCTGTGCTGAGCTACGCCTCGGTCGGCTCGTCTGCGGGATCGGGATCGGCCGCTGTCTCCTGCGTCTCCTCGGCCGTCGGCTCCGGCTCCGCTGCCTTCCTGCCACGCCGACGAAGGCTCTTGAAGCGCTGGCCGAGCTCAGCCTCGAGCAGCCAGCGCTGCACCTTGCCGGTGGCGGTGCGGGGAAGCTCGTGCCCCAGCTCGATGACGTCGGCAAGGCGCTGGTCGTTCTGCCAGGTCTCCATGACGCCCTTGAGCCTTCCCATGATGGCCTCGCGCGTGTCGTCGGCGAGGTCGTCGAGCACCAGCACCGGCATGCCCCGACGAAGCACGACGGCCATCTCGGAGGTGCCGAGCTGCTCGGCGATCTCACGCTCGTACTCGGGCAGGAAGATCTTGGTCCCGCCCGGAAGCACAAGCATCTCCTTCTTGCGACCCTGGATGCGCAGGCGGCCCTCCTCGTCGAGGCTGCCCAGGTCCCCCGTGTGCAGCACACCGTCCTCCAGGACCTCCGCGGTGTCCTCGGGCAGCTTGTAGTAGCCCTGCATCATGGCGAGCGGCGTCTGGATCAGGATCTCCCCGTCGTCGGCGATGGTGATGGTGCTGCCGGGGCAGACCTCGAGCGCAAAGGGGTCGTCTCCTTCGGCGCTGATGGCGACGCCCGAGCTCGTCTCGGTGAGTCCGTAGCCAAAGGCGAGCCGGATGCCGCGATCCTTGACCTCCTGCAGGCGCTCTGCCGGGGCGTCGCCCGCACCCACCAGGATGGCCTTGAGCTCCGCATTGATGAGGTTGCGGCGCAGGAGGTGCTCGAGCAGGATGGGGACGACCGAGGTGGCCGTGGGATGGAAGTAGTCCCAGTCGGTGAAGACATGGCGCCCGCCGCGTCCCAGGGCCACCGTGGCCCCGCAGAGCCACGGCCACAGGAGTCCGCAGACGAAGCCAAAGACATGGGCCAGGGGGAGCACGCTGAGCAGCACGTCGCCAGGATCCAGCGGGAAGGTGCCGCTGCCGCCGAAGGCGCTCGCCATCAGGCTCTCGTCGGTGAGGGTCACGGCCTTCGCCCGCGAGGTGGTGCCACTGGTGAAGAACAGGATCTTGCCAGTGGGGTCGGGCGCCGGTCCGGCGAGGTGGCCCTGAAGCGCCGTCGCGCGCTCTTCGGAGGAGCACCACAGAAGGTCGGCGTCCACATAGGGAAGCAGCTGCGCCAGCAGCTTGTCGGACACGGCGGTGTCGAGCATCGCAATCTGCAGGCCGGCGACGTTCGCCGCGAAGATCTCCACGACGCAGTCGTAGCTGCCGTCCGAGAGGATGGCCACGCAGCTCTTGCCGGACGCCCGCAGCTGCTCGGCCCGATCGCTCACGTCACGAGCGAAGCCTGCCCAGGTGACGCGCTGGTAGACGCCGCGCGCCCCATGGAGCAGGGCGATGGCGTCCGGGCGCTCCTGCGTCATGCGCGAGAGCAGGTCCTGAAAGCTGGTGCAGTGAAAGACGGCAGCGGTCATGGTGAGCGTCCCCCTATGGTCGGATGGCGGTGGCCATGCCAAAGTGTGACACACAAGTGGGCCCAAACCGTCTCTGGCCGTCGCCCGCATCCACAGTCGGGCGAAAAAGCAGGCGGTGGGTCGTGGGCCGCTGTGACAATTGGTGCGTTTTCTCGCATGGCACCAGCGGCTCCTGTGCGAACTCGTATAGTAGTCGTTGGCAGTCGGGTGGGGGAGGCCGCATGTCCAAGATCGTCATCACCGGGGGGCCGTGCGCGGGCAAGACCACGCTGATGGGCTTGCTCGCCGCTGCGTTCGTGAGCAGGGGACGCGAGGTCGTGCTGGTCAACGAGTGCGCCACCGAGCTGCTGGCGCAGGGCGTCACGCCAGAGAGCTGCGGCAGCGTGTTGGGATTTCAGCGGCGCGTCTTCGACCTGCAGCTCGACAAGGAGGCTCGCCTCGCCAGCATGCCGGACGACGCGGTGATCCTCTTGGACCGCGGGCTGGTGGACAATGCGGGGTACCTCTCCGATGCCGAGCTTGACCTGCTGCTCGCCGAGCGGGGGATGACCCGCCGCGACGCCTGCGCCCGCTATGACGCCGTGGTGCACCTGGTGACGGCCGCCATCGGCGCAGAGCGCTACTTCTCGCACGAGACCAACGAGCACCGGCTCGAGGGAATCGATGAGGCCGTGCGCGTGGACGCGGCCCTGCGCTCCGGGTGGGCCGACCATCCCCATCTGCAGGTCATCGACAACACGGGTTCTTTCAACGAGAAGCTCGACCGTGCCGTCGCCGCCGTGCTTGCGACGGTCGAGGTCGAGGTGCCTGCGTAAGGCGTCTACGCCCAGCGCGTGCCGGCGGCGCCTGACGCCCGCCTGTGCCCCCACCTGACGCCCGTGCGCACCTCGCCTACGCCGTGCCCCTGCCTCGACCCCTCCTGCGGCGCCTTCGCTTCTGACCGGAAGTCTGGTCCGTGCGCGAGCGACCCGCCCCGCCCCCTCCGGTCGGCTTGTCTGGTCGCACCAGGCAGGCAGGTCCGTACCCGATCAGGTCCTCGCGTCCGGCCTTGCGCAGCGCCTCCCGCACCAGCGCGTGGTTCTTGGGGTTGCGATACTGGATGAGCGCCCGCTGCATGGCCTTCTCGTGCGGGTTGGTGGGGCAGTAGACGCGCTCCATGGTGCGTGGGTCGAGGCCGGTGTAGTAGATGCAGGTGGAGACCGTCGAGGGCGTGGGGTAGAAGTCGCTCACCTGCTCGGGGTTGTAGCCCAGGTCGCGGCAGAACTCGGCCAGCTCCACCGCCACCCGCATCGTGGATCCCGGATGGCTGCTCATGAGGTAGGGAAGCACGTACTGCTCCTTGCCCGCCTCATGGCTCATGCGCTCGAAGGTCTCGCAGAAGCGCTCGTAGATGCCGTGCGAGGGCTTTCCCATCACGTGCAGGACCTCGTCGGAGACGTGTTCGGGCGCCAGGCGGAGCTGTCCGGAGGTGTGGTGCTCGGCAAGCTCGCGAATGAAGGTGTGGTCGTCATCGAGCAGGGCGTAGTCAAAGCGGATGCCGCTGCGCACGAAGACCTTCTTGACGCCGGGAAGCGCGCGTAGCTTGCGCAGCAGCCGCACGTAGCTCTTGTGCGTGACGGTGAGGTGCGGGCAGGGTTCGGGCGAGAGGCAGCGCCTTCCGACGCAGGCCCCGCGCGAGAGCTGCTTCTGGCAGGCCGGCACGCGGAAGTTCGCCGTCGGGCCTCCCACGTCGTGGATGTAGCCCTTGAAGTCCGGGTCGCGCGTCATGGTCTCGGCCTCCGCGACCAGGCTCTCGTCGCTGCGACTCTGGATGATGCGGCCCTGGTGGAAGTTGAGCGCGCAGAAGGAGCACTCGCCCAGGCACCCCCGGTTGCTCGAGAGGCTGAACTTGACCTCCTTCAGCGCGGGGATCCCACCTGCCGCCTCGTAGCTGGGGTGATAGGCGCGGGCGTAGGGCAGCTCGTAGACCGCGTCAAACTCCTCGGTCGTGAGCGGCGTGGCCGGCGGATTCTGGATGACGTAGACCCCATGCGGGTACTCCTCCACGAGCGCACGCCCCAGGAAGGGGTTGAGCTGCCGGTACTGCTGGCCAAAGCTCTGCGCGTAGGTGCGCCGGTCCGCCTTCAGCTGCTCGAAGGTCGGAAGCACCACCGGTCGGTCGCACTGCTCGTAGCTGCGCGCCCGGTAGACGGTGCCGGCAATGAAGCTCAGGTCCTCCACCGAGAGCCCGGCGTCGAGCGCCTCGGCGATCTCGACGACGGAATGCTCGCCCATGCCGTAGGAGATGAGGTCCGCCCCCGAATCCAGCAGAACGGAGCGTTTGAGGCTGTCCGACCAGTAGTCGTAGTGCGCGAGACGGCGCAGAGACGCCTCGATGCCCCCGAGGATGATGGGGGTGCGCTTGTAGGTGCGGCGAATGAGGTTGCCGTAGACCACCACGGCGTGGTCGGGACGCAGGCCCATCTGCCCGCCGGGGGAGTAGAAGTCCTTGGACCTGCGGCGCTTGGCCACCGTGTAGTGGTTGACCATGGAGTCCATGTTGCCGGCGGAGACCAGAAAGCCCAGGCGCGGCTCGCCAAGGACCTGCACGCTCCCTGGGTCGCGCCAGTCGGGCTGGGCGATGACGCCCACGCGAAAGCCGTGCGCCTCCAGCAGGCGGCAGATGATGGCGCAGCCGAACGAGGGGTGGTCGACGTAGGCGTCGCCGCAGACGTAGACGAAGTCACAGCGGTCCCAGCCACGCCGCAGCATCTCCGCGCGCGTGGTGGGAAGGAAGGCGGCCTCGCCCGAGAGGCCGTTGCCGTAGGTACGCACGTTACCAAACATGTACCCATTATGACACGTGCGCAGGTAGCGGGCCATGCTGCGTTACGATTGCGGTAGAGAGCCACTCCTTTAGAGAGGATGTCCCATGAGCACGATCGCAGATACCGCGGCCCAGATGAAGCTCCAGAGTCCGGTCATGGCGGCCACCCCGGTCGAGCGGCGCGACGACGCGCTCGCCCGCATCAAGGACGCCCTGCTCGCCCATGCTGACGAGATCTTTGCGGCCAACGAGCAGGACCTCGCGGCGGCACAGGAGGAGGGCGTCGCGGAGGCGGTCGCCGCTCGCCTGCGCTTCGACGAGCACAAGCTGGCTGACGTCGTCGCGGGCATCGACGGGCTCATCGCCCTGCCCGATCCGGTCGGTCGCACCCTGCTCGATCGCGAGCTCGACGAGGGTCTGGTGCTGCAACGTGTGAGCTGCCCCATCGGCGTGATCGGCGTCATCTTCGAGGCGCGTCCCGACGCACTCGTGCAGATCTCCACCCTGTGCCTCAAGAGCGGCAACTGCGCCATCCTCAAGGGCGGCAGCGAGACCATGCGAACGAACAAGGCGCTCTTTGAGGTTATCTACCAGGCCGCACGTGAGGCCGGTCTTCCCGAGGCATGCCTGCACCAGGTGGAGGCGCGCGAGGAGATCTCGGAGCTGCTGGGGTGCTATGGGCTCGTCGACCTGCTCATCCCCCGCGGCTCGAACGCCTTCGTGCGCTACATCATGGACAACACCAAGATTCCCGTGATGGGCCATGCCGACGGCATCTGCCACATCTACGTGGACAAGGCGGCCGACGTCGAGCGTGCGGTGCGCGTCTGCGTCGATGCCAAGATCCAGTACACCGCCGCCTGCAACGCGGTGGAGACGCTGCTCGTCGACCGCGCGCTCGCGCCGGCGTTTCTGCCGCCGCTCGCCGCCGCGCTCAAGGCGGAGGGCGTCGAGGTCAGAGGCGATGCCGAGACCTGCGCCCTCATTGACGCCGTGCCGGCGAGCGAGGCGGACTGGGACACCGAGTACCTGGCCCTCGTGGTGTCCGTCAAGCTGGTGGACGGCGTCGACGAGGCGATCGACCACATCAACCGCCATGGCTCGCACCACACCGACGCCATCATGACCGAGGACGCCGAGACGGCCGAGCGCTTCATGCGCCTGGTCGACTCCGCGGGTGTCTACCAGAACTGCTCGACGCGCTTCGCCGACGGCTTCCGCTACGGCTTCGGCGCCGAGGTGGGCATCTCCACGAGCAAGCTGCACGCGCGCGGCCCCGTCGGCCTCGACGGCCTGGTCACCTACAAGTACAAGCTCTATGGGTCGGGGCAGATCGTCGACGACTACGCCAGCGGAAAGGCGCAGTTCCACCACCGCGACCGCTAAGGGCGCCGCGCTTCGGGACTAGGCGCTCTCCGCCCAGGTGTAGCCGCACGTGTTGCATCGGTACGACCTGATGGTGCCGCCAAAGCCGTCGGGGAAGGTGTCGGTGCACACGACGTCCTCGCTGCCGCACTGCGGGCAGTCGGGGGAGGCGAGATAGGCGTCCAGCTCTTCGTCGCTGATCTCAGATACGACCATGGGTGCTCCTTAGGATGTTGCGAGCGGGTGCGAACGAGACGACGGGTCCAGTATGCTCCCGGAAGGCCGGGTGCGGGTGCCCGCGTGTCGCGGTGTCGGCGAACGTCTTTCGCAGCGAGCGACCCTGGTTGCGTGTTGGGTGTGCATTGTCCGCATGAGGGGCGTGGCGGCATCGGCAGTTGCTATAATCCTAAGACTGTGATCTCGTGTTCCTGTGTGGTGGGACACGCTACGTACTACGAAAGGACACGTCATGGGACTTCGCCCAATGGAGCTCATCATCATTCTTGCCGTCGCCCTGCTTATCTTTGGGCCCAAGAACCTGCCGAAGCTTGGCAAGAGCCTTGGCCAGACCGTCAAGAACGTCCGTGAGGGCATGGAGGGCGACTCCGAGGACGAGGCGAAGCAGGTCGAGCCTGCCGAGGAGGTCGTCGCAGACGAGGCTTCCTCCGACACGGACGACGCGCAGGACGCCTAGCCGGATGGCGAGCGGGGCGTAGCCGTCTCGCTCCACGTGCGGCACCACGAGTGAGACTGGTGCCGCCTTCTGCGGCGCAGGCGGCGGGCAGCTCGCCGAGCGCAGGTGCATTGACCTATCGAACTCCCAGCTCATAGAAGGACAGCATGGACAAGGAAATCATTCTTACCGCAGAGGGCCGCAAGGATCTGGAGACGGAGCTCGCCGAGCGCGAGGGCGCGAAGGCCGAGGAGATCCGTCAGGCGCTGCAGGAGGCCCGCAGCTTTGGCGACCTCTCGGAGAACGCGGAGTACGACGCCGCCAAGGACGAGCAGGCGCGCAACGAGGCACGCATCAACGAGATCCGCCAGATCCTCGCCGTCGCCAAAGACGCCGACGCCATCGAGACGAGCGGCGTGCTCTCGGTCTCCATCGGTAGCACCGTCGAGCTCGAGGACGCGAGCGGGAAGCGGAGCTCCTTCACCATCGTCGGCACCACTGAGACCGACTCGCTCCACCACCGCATCTCCAGCGAGAGCCCGGCCGGCTCGGTGCTGATCGGGCACGTGGTGGGAGACAGCGTCTCGTTCACGACCCCCACGGGCAAGGTGCGAGAGTACACGATCGCCAACATCACGCGGTAGGTCCGCGAAAGCGAGCGACAGACGCGAACAGGGGCCTGCGGGCCCCTTTTGCATGGCCCGTCGCCTGTCTCAGACGTCATGCGACGCCAGCGGCACGCGACGGCCCCCACACGGCCGATGACTGCGGTGTTTTCGTGGGTGGGGTCGCCCCCTTGCCGCCAGTGCGGCCCGCGTCCTAAGCTAGTGCGGATTGTCACGAATCACGAACATGCAACGAGGAGCGTCACACCCATGTCCGAGCACACCACGCACGTCGACGAACGAACCGCCCGCCGCGCCCGTCGCCAGGCTCTTCTGGATGCGGGCGTGAACCCGTATCCCATCGCGTCGAAGGTGACGGCCTACGCCGCCGAGCTCGAGCAACGGTACGCGTCGCTCGAGTCGGGCCAGGACACCAACGACGTCTACGCGCTCGCCGGACGCGTTCGCGCCCTGCGCAAGCAGGGCAAGGTCGCCTTCGTCGTGCTGGAGGACCACACCGGTCAGCTGCAGCTCTTCTGCCGCGTCAACGACCTCTCCGAGGCCGACTGGGAGCTGCTCGGGCAGCTCGACCTGGGCGACATCCTCGGCGCCACCGGCGCCATCATGCGTACGCGCCGTGGCCAGCTCTCGCTCGCCCCCACCTCGCTCACGCTGCTCGCGAAGTCGTGCCGTCCGCTGCCGGAGAAGTTCCACGGCCTCACCGACAAGGAGGTCCGCTACCGCCAGCGCTACGTTGACCTCATCATGAACCCCGAGGTCAAGGAGACCTTCGTCAAGCGCAGCCGACTCATCTCCGCCATGCGCCGCTTCATGGAGGAGCAGGGCTACCTCGAGGTGGAGACGCCCATCCTGCAGGAGACCCTCGGTGGCGCCAACGCTCGTCCCTTCACCACGCACTTCAACGCGCTCGACCAGGACTGCTACCTGCGCATCGCCACCGAGCTGCACCTCAAGCGCTGCATCGTGGGCGGCATGGAGCGCGTCTTCGAGCTGGGGCGGCAGTTCCGAAACGAGGGCATGGACCTCACGCACAACCCCGAGTTCACCAGTATGGAGGCCTACTGCGCCTACAGCGACCTCGAGGGCATGAAGCGCCTCTCGGAGGGCCTGTTCACCGCGTGCCGCGAGGCCGTGGGGCTGCCCGAGCGCTTCTCCTACCAGGGAATTCAGGTGGACATGAGCGTGCCCTTCCGCTCCGCGTCCATGGCCGAGCTCGTCTCCGAGAAGGTCGGCGAGCCCATTGACATGGGGACGTCGGTCGAGCACGCGCGCGAGCTGCTGGACCGCCTGGGGCTGGAGTACGACGAGAGCTGGGGGATCGGCCGGCTCATCTTCACCATCTACGACGAGCTGTGCGAGGGCGACATCGTGGACCCCACCTTCGTCTGCGACTACCCCGTGGAGGTGAGCCCGCTCGCCAAGCGCAAGGACGACGACCCGCGCCTGACGGACCGCTTCGAGCTGGTGGTGGCCGGCCACGAGTACGCCAACGCCTTCTCCGAGCTCAACGATCCCGTCGAGCAGGAGGCGCGCTTCGCCGACCAGGTGGCGGCCAAGGCCGCCGGTGACGACGAGGCCATGGACTACGACTACGACTTCGTGCGCGCCCTGGAGTACGGCATGCCGCCAGCGGGTGGCGTCGGCTGGGGCATCGATCGCATGATCATGCTCTTCACCGACAGCGCAAGCATCCGTGACGTGCTCCTCTTCCCGCACATGCGCCCTGAGCGCCGCCCGTCCGCCCCGACGCCCGCAGACGGCGCGCTCACGTCGGGGCTGACCCGCGAGCAGGCGCACGACCTGCTGGCCAAGCACAACGACGATCCCTTCCACGTGAGCCACGGCGAGACGCTCGAGGGCCTCATGCGCTACTACGCCGAGCGGCATGACCCCGCCAACGTGGACTTCTGGGGCCAGGTGGGGCTGCTGCACGACCTGGACTGGGAGAAGTGGCCCGACCCGATGCAGCACACGGTGAAGGCCGGCGAGCTGCTGGAAGAGGCCGGGGCCAATCCCGCGCTGGCGCACAGCATCCAGACGCACAACTCCGACGTGAACCAGGAGCTGCCCACGCCCGAGCACGTCATGGAGAAGTGGCTCTTTGCCACCGACGAGCTCTCGGGGCTCATTCAGGCGAGCGTGAAGATGCGTCCCAGCAAGAGCGTCATGGACTTTGACGTGAAGTCGCTCAAGAAGAAGTTCAAGAACAAGCGCTTCGCCGCCGGCTGCGACCGCGACGTCATCCGCCATGGCGCCGAGCTGCTGGACATGGAGCTCGACGAGCTGTTCGCCAGCGTGATCGAGGCCATGAAGGCCATCGCGCCGGTGGGTGACATCTACGCCCAGCCCGCCGAGGACGAAAAGCAGGCGGCGCCCGAGATCCCACAGGAGGGGCTCTACATCGAGCCGCTGTTCGAGGACCAGGTCGACTTCGGCACCTTCAGCAAGTCGGACTTCCGCGTGGTCAAGGTCAAGGAGTGCACCGCGGTGCCCAAGAGCAAGAAGCTCCTGCACTTCGTGCTCGACGACGGCACGGGGACCGACCGGGTCATCCTGTCGGGCATCAAGGACTACTACCAGCCCGAGGAGCTGGTGGGCAAGAGCCTGGTGGCCATCGTCAATTTGCCCCCGCGCGCCATGATGGGCATCGACAGCTGCGGCATGCTGCTGTCGGCCATCCACACCGAAGACGGCAAGGAGGGGCTGAACCTGCTCATGGTCGACGAGCGGATCCCGGCAGGCGCGAAGCTGTACTGATGCGCCCGTCCGGCGCCCGTCTGGCTATGCCGGGAACAACGATCGTGCGGCGTGCTCGTTTGTGCAGGAGTTCTTGGCGAAAGCCGCACGCGTGCATATTCTCGGCGACTTCGGGGTAGAACTTCCAATGGCTGACCTGGCTGCCCGCCTCGGTGCCATCCGGGGCGGGCAGCCGCTATCTATGAGGGGGTGCAAACCCATATGTTCGAGAAGTTCACCGATAGGGCACGCAAGGTCATGAGCCTTGCGCAAGAAGAGGCCAGAAGTCTCGGCAAGATGTACGTGGGAACCGAGCACCTGCTGCTCGCGCTGATCAAGGAAGGCGAGGGCATCGCGGCGCAGGCGCTGGCAAAGCTCGACGTGACCTACGAGGAGACCATCTCCACCATTCGCGAGATCACCTCGGAGGTGGGCGAGCCGGTGCCCGGCGGCCACATTCCGTTCACGCCGCGTGCCAAGCGCGTGCTGGAGGACGCCTACCGCGAGACCATGACCCACGGACAGACCTACATCGCCACCGAGCACCTGCTGCTGGGCATCGTGTCGGAGGGTGACGGGCGCGCCATGACGGCGCTCTCGCGCATGGGCGTCTCGGGAGACGCGATCCGCAACGCCGTGAGCGAGCTCGTCGCCAACAGCTCCGACGAGACGCGCCGCGAGCGTCCGGCCGTCTCGGAGGGCGCCTTCGACCCGCGTTCGATGGGCACCGTGGGCGGTGGCCAGACGGCGACCGACTCCGACTCCATGCTCGAGAGCTTCGGCAAGAACCTGACCCGGCTGGCGAACGACGGCAAGCTCGACCCCGTGATCGGGCGCGACCGCGAGGTGGAGCGCGTGATGCAGGTCCTCGCACGTCGTCAGAAGAACAACCCGCTCATCCTGGGCGATCCCGGCGTGGGCAAGACGGCCGTCGTGGAGGGGCTGGCGCAGCTCGTGGCCGGCGGCAACGTGCCCGACATCCTCCGCGGTCGTCAGATCTGGACGCTCGACATGGCCGCGCTCGTGGCGGGCTCCAAGTACCGCGGCGAGTTCGAGGAGCGCCTGAAGAAGGTCATCGACGAGGTCATGTCCTCGAAGGACGCCATCCTGTTCATCGACGAGATCCACACCATCATCGGTGCGGGCTCGGCGGAGGGATCGATCGACGCCGCCTCCATCCTCAAGCCGCCCCTGTCGCGCGGCGAGATCCAGGTCATCGGCGCCACCACCTCCGAGGAGTACCGCAAGCACATCGAGAAGGACTCCGCCTTCGAGCGCCGCTTCCAGCCCGTCTTCATCGACGAGCCGAGCGTGGCCGACACTCTGGAGATCCTGCACGGCCTGCAGGAGCGCTACGAGAGCCACCACCACGTCCGCTACACCGAGGAGGCGCTGCTCGCGTCGGTGACCCTCTCGAACCGCTACGTGCAGGACCGCTTCCTGCCCGACAAGGCCATCGACATCATCGACGAGGCCGGCGCCCGCACGCGCGTGCACAAGATGGCGCTGCCGCCCGAGCTCGCGCAGGTCGACGAGGAGCTGGCCCACGTGCGCGAGGAGAAGGCCCGCGCCGCCGAGGTCCAGGAGTTCGAGGAGGCCGCGCGCCTGCGCGACCAGGAGAAGGAGCTGACGACCAAGCGCGCCGAGCTCGAGCAGGCGTGGCGCGAGCGCATGGATGCCAACGTGGTCACGGTGGGGGAGCAGGACATCGCCGACGTGGTGAGCGACATCACCGGCGTGCCCGTCTCCAACCTCACCGAGGCCGAGGCCTCCAAGCTGCTGCGCTGCGAGGATGCCCTGCATCAGCGTGTGGTGGGCCAGGACGAGGCCGTCTCGGCGGTCAGTCGGGCCATCCGTCGCAGCCGCTCCCCGCTCAAGGACCCGCGTCGCCCCGGCGGCTCGTTCATCTTCCTGGGGCCGTCCGGCGTGGGCAAGACCGAGCTGGCCAAGTCGCTCGCCGAGTTCCTCTTCGGCAGCGAGGACGCGCTCATCGGCTTTGACATGTCGGAGTTCATGGAGAAGCACGCCGTCTCCAAGCTCGTCGGCGCGCCCCCGGGATACGTGGGCTACGACGAGGGCGGGGAGCTGACCAAGGCCGTGCGGCGCCGTCCGTACAGCGTGGTGCTGTTCGACGAGATCGAGAAGGCGCATCCGGACGTGTTCAACATCCTGCTGCAGATCCTCGACGAGGGGCGCCTGACCGACGGTCAGGGTCGCACGGTGGACTTCTCCAACACGGTCGTCATCATGACCTCGAACGTCGGTGCGCGCGAGATCGCGCAGACCTCGCCCATGGGCTTCACGTCCGCGGGCAACGCGGGCCTCTCCGACCGGGAGATCAAGAGCCGCGTCGAGGGCGAGCTCAAGCACCTGTTCCGCCCCGAGTTCCTGAACCGCGTGGACGAGATCGTGGTCTTCAAGAGCCTGACCGACGAGCAGCTGCGCCAGGTGGTCGACCTCATGATCTCCGACCTGCGCAACCGGCTCATCGCACAGGGCATGTCCATCGAGCTCACGGACGCCGCGCGCGACTTCGTGGCACGCGAGGGGACCGACCCCGTCTATGGGGCGCGTCCGCTGCGCCGCGCGATCCAGACGCTCATCGAGGACCCGCTGGCCGAGGACCTGCTCCAGGGCACCTGGGGCGCCGGCGACGTCATCTTGGTGGACGAGCAGGACGGGCGCCTCGTCTTCACCCACGGTACCGGCGAGATTCCCGCGCCGACGGAGCGCATCCACATGGAGCTGCCGCGCGCCCGCACCAACTGGACGCCCGACGCGCGTCCCACCGCCTCCGGCGACCTCGCGAGCTCCGGAGAGTAGGCGACACGCCTCCACGCGAACCTGCGGCGGGCCCGCACCCACGTGAGCGCA
>JAWRIT010000043.1:0-17641 GCA_040268355.1 Atopobiaceae bacterium
GTCACCGCCGACGACGGCTGGGCCTGGTCCTTCACCGGGCTGCGCCGCTACGACGCGACCGACGGCCACGAGATCGTCTACACCGTGACCGAGGACGCCATCGTCAACTACTCGACGAACTACGACGGCATCAACGTCACCAACACCCACACCCCCGACGAGACTTCCGTGACCGTCACCAAGGCCTGGGTTGACGCGAACAATCAGGATGGCATCCGTCCTGATTCCATCACCGTGGTCCTCGTGAAGGACGGTACCAAGACGGACAAGACCCTGACGCTCTCCGCCGAGAACAACTGGGTCGGCTCCTTCGAGGGCCTGCCGGTCTACCGCGATGGCGGCATCGAGATCGCCTGGACTGTGGAGGAGGCCAAGGTCGAGGGGTACACGTCGGCCACCACCGGCGACGCCACCACCGGCTTTGTCATCACCAACACCCATGAGCCCGAGAAGACCAGCATCGACGTCACCAAGGTGTGGGACGACGGCAATGATGCCGATGGCATCCGCCCCGACTCCATCACCGTGCGTCTGTTCGCGAACGGTGTCGCCACCAACAAGACCCTTACCCTCTCCGAGGACAACAACTGGTCCGGTACGTTCAAGGATCTGGCAGTCAAGGAGGGTGGCAAGAAGATCACCTACACGGTCGAGGAAGTGGGCGTGCCCTCCGGCTACGAGGTCGAGGTCACCGGCGATGCTGACTCTGGCTTCGACGTCACCAACACCCATGAGCCCGAGAAGCCAGGCCCCAAGAAGCCCAAGCCCAACAAGCCCAACAAGAAGAAGTCCCACAAGCGTGCGCTGGTCCGGACGGGTGACGGCACCTCGCTGGCCATCGCCGGCGCGCTGGCCGCAGGCGGCGCCGCCTGCGTGGGAGTCGCGCTGACGCTCCGCGCCCGCAAGAGGAACGAGGAGAACGGCGTTCAGTAAGTAGGGCATGACCTGAACGAGCGAGGCGGATATCGCCTCTCGGTAAAGAAGCCCGGCCCCAAGGCGCAAACCTTGGGGCCGGGCTTTTGCTCTTAGAGCTTCGAACGCCTGGCCGAGTGCCTTGCTGGGCGCTACAGGGTGGTCGACTACAGGGCCGCCGTGAAGGCGGCGAGCAGGTCGTCGAACTCCTCGAAGGCGGGCAGGTCGGGATTGTCGGCCATGATCGCCTCGGTGGAGCGGAAGAGGAACCCGGCCTTGCTGGCCCTGATCATGGCAAGGTCGTTGAACGAGTCCCCGCAGGCGATGGTCTCGAACCCGATGGACTGCAGCCCGCGCACGGTGGTGAGCTTCGAGTCGGGGCAGCGCATGCGAACGCCCTCGACCGTGCCATCCGGGCCAACGACGAGCGAGTTGCAGAAGATGGTGGGCCACCCGAGCTTCCTCATGAGAGGTTTGGCGAACTGCTCGAAGGTGTCCGACAGGATGATGACCTGTGACAGCTCGCGCAGCTCGTCGAGGAAGTCCTTGGCTCCCGGGAGCGGATCGATGGTGGCGATGACGTCCTGGATCTCTCCCAGGCCCAGCCCGTGCTCGCGCAGAACGGCCAGCCGCCAGCGCATGAGCTTGTCGTAGTCGGGTTCGTCACGGGTGGTGCGCCGCAGCTCGTCGATGCCCGTGGCCTCGGCAAAGGCGATCCAGATCTCGGGGACGAGCACGCCCTCCATGTCCAGGCAGCAGACGTTCATGAGACTTCCTTTCGCTTGTGGGATACCGGTGGGGAGCAACGCGACACTGGTGGCCTCAGCACGGGGCTCCGTGCTGAGCCTCGCCTTCTCATGGGTGCACCTGGGCAAGCGCCACGCCATGCTCGCTGGCCCGCAACGTCCGCACCCACGCTTCGGGCATGATGGCCCGCAGGGCATCGCCCACCTGCGTGGCGCTCTGGTCGCCGTCGCAGACGGCGAGCATCGTGGCGCCCGACCCCGAGATGAGAAACGTGGCCGCTCCCGCCTCGAGCGCCTCGTCGCGAAGCCGTCCGAAGTCGGGAATGAGCGGGGCACGGTAGGGCTCATGGATGCGGTCGTGACAGCAGGCGGAGATCTCGTCCGCCCTGCCCGAGGCGAGCGCGCTCACCATGGCAAGGCAGCGACCCACCTGCCACGACACCGAGCTCATGGGAACCATGGAGGGCAGCGCCTTGCGTGCGTCGGCGGTGAGCACCCGATAGGGGGGAGCTACGCACACGAAGCGCAGGGTGGGAGCCACGACCCACCGCGTGGTGACGGTGCGCTCGCCCTCGATGTAGGAGCTCACGAGCCCGCCCATCACGGCCGGGGCCACGTTGTCAGGGTGCCCCTCGATGCGGGTGGCCAAGCTCGCCGTCAGCTCGCGATCGAGCGAACGACCGGCGAGCGCCTGGGCGGCGGCAATGCCCGCGACCACGCAGGTCGAGCTCGCTCCCAAGCCACCGGCGGCGGGAATGGGGCTCTGCTCGTGGATGTGCAGCGGACGCGCCCGCACACCCAGCTCGTCGCAGGCCGTGCGGTAGCTGGTCCACACGAGGTTGTCCTCGCCACAGAAGCGCTCGTCGCAGCCGGTTATGCGCAGGCGGTCTGCGGGTGCGAAGGTGTAGCTGGCGTACAGGTCGAGCGCTAGCCCCAGCACGTCAAAGCCAACGCCCAGGTTGGCGGTGGTGGCGGGGACGTGGATGGTTATGCCGTCTGTCAGGGAGGCCTCGCTCATGCGAGGACCCTGGCGCAGGCCGCCTCCACGAAGTCGCCCATCTCGGCCTGCTCGCAGACGTCGGTGTGCAGGACGGGCGCCGAGCGCAGGCCAGAGAGCTGTGCGGGCGCGGCGATGCCTGTCAGCTCCTGGAGCGCGTCCATGCAGGCGAAGTCGTCCAGATCCGCCGTCCGCTCACCCAGGGCTGTGAGCACGTCGGCAGAGAACTTGTAGGGGTTCGCCGTGGAAAGGCACACGCGTGGCCGCCCCTCGTTGGCGCGACGATCCATGACGCAGACGCCCACGGCGGTGTGCGGGTCGATGAGCACCCGCTTCTCCTCCCAGGTGCGACGGATGGTCGTGCGGGTGTCGTCGTCGGTGGCGCAGCCGCAGGCAAAGGTCTCGCGCAGACGGTCGAGGAGG
The DNA here is from genome assembly GCA_040268355.1 of Atopobiaceae bacterium. Classification (GTDB taxonomy): domain Bacteria; phylum Actinomycetota; class Coriobacteriia; order Coriobacteriales; family Atopobiaceae; genus UBA1367. The sequence continues at coordinate 3,079 of JAWRIT010000043.1, forward strand.
TCGGCCGGCAGGGTATAGACGCCCTCTGTCGCCAGCTGCCCCATCCATGCGGCAACGCGCTCGCAGTCCCCATCGGTCAGGTAGTAGAGCAGCCGCTCGAGGTTGGACGAGACGAGGATGTCCATGCTGGGGGAGATGGTCTTGACAAAGTCGCGGCGACGATCGTAGGCGCCCGTCTCGATGAAGTCGGTGAGGACCCGGTTGGCGTTGGACGCCACGACGAGCCGTCCCACCGGCAGCCCCAGCAGCTTGGCGTAGTAGCCGGCAAGCACGTCGCCAAAGTTGCCCGTGGGCACGAAGAAGTCCACCTCGTCGCCCAGTGTGGCGGCGCCGCGCCGCACCAGTTGCGCGTACGCGTCAAAGTAGTAGGTGACCTGCGGGACGAGCCGCCCCACGTTGATGGAGTTGGCGCTGGAGAGCACGGTGTTCCGCCGCCCCAGGCGCCCGTTCAGGGCCTGGTCGGCAAAGATGCGCTTGACCTGCGTCTGCGCGTCGTCAAAGGTGCCCCGGATGCCGGCGACCGCCACATTGTTCCCGCGCTGGCAGACCATCTGCAGGCGCTGGATGTCGCTGACCTTGCCATCGGGGTAGAAGACGGTGACCCCGGTGCCCGCCACGTCGGCGAAACCCTCGAGCGCGGCCTTGCCCGTGTCGCCCGAGGTGGCCGTCACGATCATCACGTTCTGGCCGTCGTCTCTGCGCGCCACGCTCATCAGGCGGGGCAGCATCTGCAGGGCGATGTCCTTGAAGGCGCAGGTGGGTCCGTGGAAGAGCTCGAGCAGCCAGTCGTCGCCGAGTGCGGAGATTGGCGTCACGGCGGGAGTGTCAAAGTTGTCGGCGTAGGCGCCGGCGACGCAGGCGGCCACCTCGTCTGCCGTGAAGTCGGAGAGCAGCGTCCCCAGCACGCCACGAGCGGTCGCGTGGTAGCCCTGATCGACGATCTGGGCAAGGTCGAGCCGCTCGTCGCCCAGCTGCTCCGAGACGAACAACCCGCCGTCAGTCGCGATGCCAGCAAGGACAGCTTGCTTGCTTGTAACGACTTCGCCCGCGCTGCGCGTGCTGTGATACAACATGTCCACGGTGGCACTCCTCGCGTGTTTTGATGGATGTCCTGCTTGCACGTATGATAGCGGTACAGGGGCGCGTACCATACCGGTGTCACGGAATCGAAAGATTGGATAGCGATGAACATAGCCATCTTGGGCTTTGGCACCGTCGGTCGCGGCGTGGACACGATCGTGGCAGACGTCGAGGGCATAGAGGTCACACGCATCCTCGATCTGCCCGACCGTTGCGTCGAGCCGCGCATGACGTCCGACTACGCCTCCATCGTGGATGATCCCGAGATCGAGCTCATCGCGGAATGCATGGGTGGGTTGGAGCCGGCCCACAGCTTCATCGTCCAGGCGCTCGAGGCAGGTAAGTCGGTGGTGACCTCGAACAAGGCCGTGGTCGCGGCGCACTTCGAGGAGTTCGCGCGCATCGCGGACGCCCATGGCGCAAGCCTGTTCATCGAGGCCACCTGTGGTGGCGGGATCCCCTGGATCGCAAGCATCGAGAAGGCCCGTCGCATCGACGACATCTCCAGCCTCTCGGGCATCATGAACGGCACCACCAACTTCATCGTCGACGCCATGGTCAAAAACGACGCCGACTTCGCCGAGACGCTGGCCCGCGCCCAACAGCTGGGCTATGCCGAAGCCGACCCCTCGGCCGACATTGACGGCATCGACGTCAAGAACAAGACGATCATCGCCGTGGGCGTCGCCTTCGACACCGCCTGCACGCCCGAGCTCCCCGTCACGGGCATCCGCACGCTCACCAAGGCGGACCTTGACCTGTTCGCGGAGCAGGGACGCACCGTCAAACTGCTCGGCCGCGCCGTGCGCCGCGACGGTCGCTATGCGGCGGCCGTCGAGCCGGTGGCGGTCGCGTCGAATTCGCTCGAAGCGAGCGTCCCGTCCAACTTCAACCTCGTCTCCCTCGAGGGTTCCACGGTCGGTGCGCTCAAGTTCTATGGGCAGGGGGCGGGAAGCCTCCCCACCGGCAACGCCATGGTGCAGGATGTGCTCGACTTTGCCGCCGGCCGTCGTCCGCGCTACGACCTCGCCTGCGGGCTCGCCTTTGACCCCACGCTGCTCACCGGCAGCTATGTTTTCAGAACCACCCTGCCCGCGCCGGTGGGTGCCGCACCCTTTGGCAGGGGCGCCTGGCTGGTGCACGACATCGACCCCACTCAGGCACGGGCCCTCTTCGCCGAGGCGCTCGCCTGTGATCCCACCAGCTTCATGGCTGCGCTGCCACAGGAGGACTAGCCCATCATGATCAAAGTTGCAAAGTTCGGAGGCTCGAGCGTCGCGGACGCGGGCCAGTTCAAGAAGGTGCGCGACATCATCCGTGCCGACAAGGACCGCCGCTACGTGGTGGTCTCTGCCGCAGGCAAGCGCTTTGCCGACGACAACAAGGTCACCGACCTATTGCTGCTCGTCAACGCCCATATCGCCTATCACGTCGACTGCACGCAGCTGCTCCGCGACATCGAGGAGCGCTTCGTCGAGATCGCCCGCGAGCTGGGCGTGAAGTACCCCATCGCGGAGAAGTTTGAGGAGTTCTCGGCGGTCATCAAGAGCCTCTCGCCGGAGTACATCGTGAGCCGGGGCGAGTGGTTCACCGCGCGCATCCTGGCGGAGTACCTGGGGATCGCGTTTCTCGACGCCGCAGACGTGATCGTGTTCCACCATGACGGGACGGTGGACATGGAGCGCACCCAGATCCGTCTGCGTGACGCCGCCCAGCGGCTCGGGCGCTTCGTGCTGCCCGGCTTCTATGGCTCCACGGTCGACGGCACCATCAAGCTCTTTCAGCGCGGTGGCGGCGACATCAGCGGTGCCATCGTCGCTCGCTGCCTGGACGCCACGGTCTACGAGAACTGGACCGACGTCTCGGGCTTCCTCTCGGCCGACCCGCGCGTGGTGGACGGCCCGCGCACCATTCACCGCATCACCTTCGACGAGATGCGCGAGCTCTCCTACATGGGGGCCTCCGTCCTGCAGGAGGAGGCGATCTTCCCGGTGCGCGAGGTGGGCATCCCCATCCAGATCAAGAACACCAACCTGCCCGAGAAGCGCGGGACCATCATCCGGGAGACGGCCGAGGACAACGAGCGCGAGCACCTGATCACGGGCATCGCCGGAAGCAAGAACTTCTTGGCGGTGCATGTCCAGAAGGCGCACATGTCTGACAAGGTCGGCTTTCTACGTCGCGCCCTGTCGATCTTCGAGCGCTACGGCGTCTCCATCGAGCACGTGCCCACCGGCGTCGACTCCTTCGGCGTCGTGGTCAACGGTGACGACGTGCGCGACACCATCTACTCCATCGTCAACGACTTGCAGATGGAGCTCAAGCCCGACGTCATCAACGTGGTCGACGAGCTGGCGCTCATCAGCGTGGTCGGGCGCAACATGAACCGCCGCGCGGGCACTTCGGGGCGCATCTTCGGTGCCCTTGGTGAAGCGGGGATTAACATTCGCATGATCACGCAGAGCTCGCAGGAGATCAGCATCATCATGGGCGTCAACAACGCGGACTTCGACCGCGCGATCAACGTCGTCTATCGGTCCTTCGTCGAGAGCGAGATGGTCGACATTCCAGCTAAGGAGGACGAGCAGTGAGCGGCAAGGTCGTAGCCATCCTCGGGGCAACCGGCGTCGTGGGCCAGCAGATGCTCGCCTGCCTCGAGGAGCGGAACTTTCCCGTCGAGAAGCTGGTGCCGCTGGCGAGCGCCCGTTCGGTTGGCACGAACGTCACCTTCTGCGGGGAGCAGGTGCCGGTCGCGGAGGCCACGCCCGAGGCTTTCTCGGGCACAGACATCGTGCTGGGCGCCGCGGGCGACGCCACGGCGAAGGCCCTGCTGCCCGAGGCTGTGAGGCGGGGTGCGGTGTGCGTGGACAACAGCCACGCCTTCCGCCTGGACGCCGACGTGCCCCTCGTGGTGCCCGAGATCAATGCGAGCGACGTGGCCTGGCATCACGGCATCATCGCCAACCCCAACTGCGCCACCATCATCGGCCTGGTGCCGCTGTGGCCGCTGCACCAGGCGGCCGGTCTCACGCGCATCATCGCGAGCACCTACCAGGCGGCCTCCGGCGCCGGCAAGCCGGGGCTCGACGAGCTGGTGCGCGAGCTTGGACGCGTGGCGGCCGGCGAGCCGGTGGGGGAGAGCGCGCCGTTCGCCTACCAGCTGGCCGCGAACCTCATCCCCCAGATTGGTGGGGAGCGCGAGGAGGCCTACACCTCCGAGGAGGTGAAGATGGGCACCGAAGGGCGCAAGATCATGCATCTGCCCAATCTGCGGGTCAGCTGCACCTGCGTGCGCGTGCCGGTCATGCGCTCCCATTCGGAGTCCATCACCGCCGAGTTCGAGCGCCCGCTCACGCCTGGTGAGGCGCGCGAGATCCTTGCAGAGGCGCCCGGCGTCAAGGTGGTCGACGACCTCGGCTCCGCCCGCTACCCCATGCCGCTTGAGACGAGCGACCAGGACCTCATCTTTGTGGGACGCATCCGTCGTGACACCTCTGCCCCAGACGGGGTGAGCGCGCTCACGCTGTTCTGCTGTGGTGACCAGGTCCGCAAGGGGGCGGCGACCAACGCCGTGCAGATCGCGGAGCTGCTGGTCTGACGGCCTGTCTGCACCAGAGGCCCTGCGGCGCTACGGTCGGGCGCGGCCGTTGTCTGGCATACTGAGGAAGAGGCACAACCGAGCGAGACGTGAGAAAGGTGGTACTCAGATGGCGGCACTTGATGAGGTCTGCAGCTTTTTGAAGGAGGTCGGCACCTACTACGTGGCAACGGTGGAGGGTGACCAGCCCCGTGTGCGTCCCTTTGGCACGGCCCACATCTTCGAGGACGGGCTCTACATCCAGACGGGCAAGGGCAAGCCCGTCTCCCGCCAGATCGAGGCGAACCCCAAGTTCGAGATCTGCGCGTTTGCCGACGGCACCTGGCTGCGCGTCAGCGGACGGCTCGTGGAGGATCCGCGCATCGAGGCGCAGGAGTCACTGCTCGACGCCTATCCCAACCTCAAGAAGATGTATGCGGCCGGTGACGGCAACACGGTCGTCTATCGCATCGAGGACGGGGAGGCCACCTTCTCCAGCTTCACCGCCGAGCCTCGGACGGTGCGTTTCTAGCGCGACGCTCGAGGGTGCGTGCGCTACGCTCGGCCCGATGGCTCGGTGGCGCCTGCCTGCGCCTCTTTGGCGTCGAACTACGTGATGCCGCCGTTGCCTGAGCTCTTTCTACAGGCAGCGGGCGGGTCAGTGAAGAGCGCACGGTTTTGAAAAACACCCTTGCATTCGAGAGTCGGTTGGGGCATTATAATCTGGCCGTGTCACGAGGTGACCAAATGGTGGGCGTAGCTCAGTTGGCAGAGCGCTGGGTTGTGGCCCCGGAGGTCGAGGGTTCGAGTCCCTTCGCCCACCCCATCGTTTGGCTCTCGGAGCACATCAGCAGGACCGGTAGCTCAGCTGGTAGAGCAGGGGACTCTTAATCCCAAGGTCCAGGGTTCGAACCCCTGCCGGTCCACCACGTAAAGCACGAGGTCAGACGCCCAAGCGCCTGACCTCTTTTGCTGTATAAACCATGCATGGTCCCGTACCGTAGCTTCCTTTCTGCTCGCTAAGCCCATCGGCGCTCACATATGAGCGGACCCCCGAAGCTTCGGCCCTACTTTTCCTCCTCTGCCTTGTCAGCAACGAGGATGGTGTTGAGGAGCTCGTCGGGATTAGCCGGAGGCACCACAAATCCACCCATGGGAGAGAGTCTGGTCATCTGTAGTACCTGCGCCGAGGCATTTGAGTAGCAGAGGGACAGCGCCTCCCTTCTCAACATCAGATCCATCGTCGGCTCATCACGGCCATGGTCTTCGCAGGACACAATGATCCAATTGGTGACCTTGGCATGCATCCTCTTGATGGTGGCGCCGGGCACATCGTCGTACATGCTCACCTCAAGGGTGAACTCCATCTCCAGACGATGGGCGTCGTGGTCGTCGCTGACGCTTAAAGAGGAATGTGGGGCCGACACCGTGACGTCGGCACGCATGGTGATATCCTCTGCGGGAGGCTCGATGCTCACGTGCATGGCGATATCCACGGTGCGTATGTCATTGACGCTGATCTCGCTGAGATAGCTTCTTATGCTAGGCATATGTCACCACCCTCGTAGTGCGAGAGTGTTCTCCGTCTGAGGTGGCGGGCCATCCTGTGGCTTCGATCGGCGGTATGTAGGATGTGGTAGAGGCTCCGTCCTTGTCCGCAAGTGGTACGAGTTTGATGTTGAGCTTTAGAACCTCGTCGAGCTCTGCAAGGGTCTTGAGCGTGATGTTCGCCTCGCCGCTGAGCAACCTGCTAATCTGACTCTCCTTCTTGCCCATGCGCTTCGCCAGGTCCTTCTGATTCAAGCCAAGTTCTTCCATGCGGTCATACGTGATCACGCATAGGCTCATGATGTAGTCGAGCAGTATCTCCTCGGAGCTTTTTGGCCCGGTAAAGGCATCTGCAAAGCTCTTTCCCTTCACGATTGCCATTTCTCACTCCTCCTCCAGACTCCTGCGAGCGATCTTTGCAAGCTCTTTTCCTCTTCTCATGACGTGTGTTGGTATCTTGCCTGACCCCTGATGGCCATTGAAATCAAATAGCAGCACGATTCGATAACCCCCATATGGTTGATGAATGTATGCCATCACCCTGATGACCTTTCCTGCAACTTTGAGCTCGAAGAGGGATAGTCCCGAGTCCAGAAGCCTGACGAGTTTGCCGAGAAACTTCGCTGGCCCATGGAACTGCACTTTAGCGACCATCTGCACAATGAGCCGATATCGATCTTGCGACTTCCTGTCAACCTGCATCTTCTCAAGGAAGTCAGGACTACCCTTCCGGCGCAGCACGAGGATGGGATTGCCGCACTCGGTCTCGTGCTCGACAATTTCATAGCCTTCTGCCATAACACCTCCGATTCACATTTATATGAATCCTCTTCCCCTTTGTCAAGAGAACATTCTTTCGATAACCTACTACGAAGAATCGGATCGAACCCGTGGGACTTCCAATCTCGCAGGTTTGGATTTTTATGTTGTGAGCCGCCACGACGATGGTCCCTCACCGAGTGGCGCCTGACAATAGGGTGCCCAGGGGGATTCCGGCTTTGCTCCCTGAAGGGGAAGCATGAAGTGAGCCCACGTGTACGGGGAAACCGCGCAAGGAGGAAGACACATGAAGGGTGACCTGCCCAGAGGCATACGGGCGGCCACCGACGCCGCCGACTCCGACTTCATGCGCTTCTTCTCCATCGTCCAGGACGCGGCGCAGGGGCTCGGGAAGACATTCTTCCTCTCCTGCGCGGAGGCGCACGACGGCGCCGTCGGGGACATCTGGTGCGAGGACTTAAGCGGATAGCTCGTCCCAGATGGGGACGCCGCCGGCTTCGAGCGGGCCTGGATGGCGGACGACCCCGCCATCTGGTCGGATGCGATAGATGGGTGGCAGGCCTTCGCTCGATGGTCCGTGGGCCCGGACGGCGGCGTAGTTATCACGTTCGAGCTCCCCTACGTGCCGGACGGCTACGGATCGTGACACCGCAGACGCCACGCCTACCCTGGCTCAAGTGCCGCCTGCTGTGTCCGCCTGCCCTATATCGTGCTTTGGAAACCCAAAGAATTCACAAGCACCTTGTGCTAAGGCTAAATATTCTTATACTTATAAGTATAAACTAAACGCGCCAAGGAGGATCAGCACGGACATGAAGCAGTGGTTCACCATCTGAAAAAACGCTCGGGAGCTCAGCCTTCACGCTTGCGATTATGAGCATAAAAAATATACTTACCTCACGGACGAAAGGAGGAGTCCATGGAGCCACCCACCGTCCGTGAGGTCATACGAAGGCTGGAGAGCGAAGGCTTCGTACAGGTCGGCCAGAAGGGAGACCACAGGCGTTACGCCAGGGGATCCCAGAAGGTGACGGTGGCAGGCAAGCCAAGCGAGCACCTGTTACGGAAGACCTGGAAGAGCATCGAGCAGCAAGCTGGGTGGTGACCAAAAGGGGAAGGGGTCGGGACGCCGGCCTCGACCCCGCTTCTGACCAGAAAGGAGAGCCTGATGGTCTACTCATACGAGGCAATCATCACCAAGGAGGAGGACGGGTACTTCGTCCGGTTTCCTCAACTGCCAGACGCCTTCACGCAGGGGGCGACGCGTGAGGAGGCTGTCACAAGAGCTGCCGACGTACTCACACTCGTCCTCTCGGGCATCGTCGACGAAGGTGGGAGGCCTCCCGCACCGGAGCGTGTCGCGGAGGTGGTGTCGGTCTGCGTCGACGTGACGCGGGCGGTGGTGGACGCAAGCAAATGCATGACCAATGCCGAGGCCGCGGAGGAGCTTGGGGTCACCTCGGGGAGGGTGAGCCAGCTCGTCAAGAGCGGTCAGCTGGAGCGGGTGATCGTTGACGGCAGGTCGATGATCACCATCGAGAGCGTGAACCGTCGCAAGAAGAACCCACCCGCACCGCATCGCCCGCGCAAAGCCTAGCGTGGCTCCCCACCTCCCGCACGAGGTCAGGCACCCCAGCTCCCGATCCCTCCCGCCCCACCCTCGCCAGCGGCACCACCGGTCGTAACAGAGACGTTACCCGCTCGCCCGCCCTGCCGCAGGGGGACTGCGCTATCCTGTACTCCATCACGCTAAAGTACGCGTTTCATCACATCCGGACGCACGAGGGAGAGGACCGTATGCCAACCATGAATCGTCGCCAGTTCCTGACCGGCAGCATGCTGCTCGCCGCCCCGACCATCCTCGGCCTTGTCGGCTGCGGTGGCACCGAGAACGCGGCTAGCGCCGACGGGGAGGAGACCTTCGTCTTCAAGCATGGCTTCGACCTCGACTACCCGCCCTACTCCTACATTGACGACAACGGCGAGACCGGCGGCTTCGATGTCGAGATGGCGCAGGCCGTCTGCGCTTACTACGGCTGGGGCTACGAGGCCGTCCCGTTCAACTGGGACGCAAAGGACGCCGAGCTCAACGCCGGCAGCTGTGACTGCATCTGGTCGGGCTTCACCATGAACGGACGCGAGGACGACTACCTCTGGAGCAAGGCGTACTCCGACAACACCCAGATGATCATGGTCAAGAAGGACTCCGACATCAAGACCATCGCAGACCTTGCGGGCAAGGTGGTCGGCGTCCAGACCGCAACCTCGGCTTACGACCTGCTCAACGACGAGGAGGGCCAGGCGGAGCTCAAGGACACCTTCGATAGGCTGGAGATCTACGAGACCTACACCATCGCCTTCAACGACCTCAAGGCGGGAGCCATCGACGCCATCGCCATCGATGTGACGAGCGGCAACTTCCTGATGAGCGGTGAGACGGACTACGAGTTCTTGGATGAGCCGCTGGGCAGCGAGCAGTACGCCATTGGCTTTCGCAAGGAGGACACCGAGCTGTGCGACCAGGTCAACGCCGCGCTCGACGCGCTGGTGGCCGATGGCACCTATGACGAGATCGGCAAGAAGTATCCGGAGATCTACGATTACCTCTGCCTCAACTAGGCGGGCGGTCGCGTCCTTCTCTGCTCGGCAGAGGTGAGGGGTAGCCATGACGTTTTCCACCATGTTGTCGACGATGTCGGTCGGCATGCTGAGGGCCGCCGCGATCTTCGTTTTGACGCTGGCAGGGTCGCTGCCGCTCGGGATGATCGTGGCGCTGCTCAAGAAGTCCCGCTTTGCCGTGGTGCGCGCGCTCGTCAGCGCCTTCATCGCAGTGATGCGCGGCACGCCGCTCATGCTCCAGCTGCTGGTCTGGTACTTCGGGCCGTACTACCTGTTCGGCCTGAACATCGGCGAGTGGCGCTTTCCTGCGCTCATCATCGGCTTCGTCCTGAACTACACCGCCTACTTCGCCGAGATCTACCGGGGCGGCATCGAGGGCATCCCCACAGGACAGTTCGAGGCCGCCGAGGTGCTGGGTTACACCAGGTCACAGGCGTTCGTGCGCATCATCCTGCCGCAGGTCGTCAAGCGGATCCTGCCGGCGGTGACCAACGAGGTCATCACCCTGGTCAAGGATACCTCGCTCGCCTTTACCCTGGCCTACCAGGAGGTCTTCTCCCTGGCAAAGCAGATCTCCGCTTCGCAGACCTCCTTCACGCCATTCGTCATCGCGGGCGTGTTCTACTTCGTTGCCAACTATGTCGTGGCCTTTGTCATGCAGCGCATCGAGAAGGCGCTTGATTACTATCAGTAGGGTAGGTAGGGCCGCAGACGCATGCGGACGCTGACGGCAGCGGTGGCTGCAGATGAGAGGCGCGACCACCATGATCTTGGAAATGAGCAACATCAGCAAGCGCTTCGACGGGCTTGAGGTGCTGAAGGACATCAGCTTTGGCGTCAGCAGCGGAGAGGTCGTGAGCATCATCGGGCCTTCCGGCTCGGGCAAGTCGACCCTGCTGCGCTGCGCGACCTTCCTGGAGACCATCGACGGTGGGGAGATCCGCTACATGGGCGAGCGGGCGGCCCATACCGACCAGACCGGACAGGTCGTCTATGTCCGCCCACAGGAGCTGCGACGCTTCCGCAGCTACTGCGGCCTGGTGTTCCAACAGTTCAACCTGTTTCCGCACTACAGCATCCTGCGAAACCTCACGGACGCCCCCGTGCACGTGCAGCACCGCAGCCCCGAGGAGGCCGAGCAGACGGCCCTGGAGCTGCTGCAGAAGATGGGCATCGCCGACAAGGCGCAGGCGTATCCTCACCAGCTCTCCGGCGGGCAGCAGCAGCGCGTGGCCATCGCCCGGGCGCTGGCCATGCGGCCCGAGATCCTCTTCTTCGACGAGCCGACGTCCGCACTTGACCCCGAGCTGACCGGTGAGGTGCTGAAGGTCATCCGGCAGCTGGCGGAGGAGCGGATGACCATGGTGGTCGTGACCCACGAGATGCCCTTCGCAAAGGCGGTCAGCAACCGCGTGCTGTTCATGGACGGCGGCGTGATCGTCGAGCAGGGCTCCCCACAGGAGGTCTTCGACAACCCGCGCGAGGAGCGCACGCGGCAGTTCCTGCAGGTGTTCGAGCGCTAGGCGAGGGACGCGATGGGCACGGTGCGCAACGAGCGACTGCGCTACGGCATCTTCGATCCGACCGGCAACGTCACCGCCTTGGTGGCGAGTGCCGTCGAGCCCGCGCGCCAGCCGGACGTGGCGGCCTCGATCATGGACCGGCACCCCGAGGTCGAACAGGTCGGCTTCCTCCGCCAGACGACGCCGGCCCCTGACGCCTCCACGGGCGAGCCGGCCGCTCTGGAGCTGCGCATGGCGGGTGGGGAGTTCTGCGGCAACGCGACCATGAGCGCGGCCGCGTGGTGCCTGCTGCACGGTCTCGCGCCGAGCGCGACGGTCGTGGCGACCGGCGCCCCCATAGCGTCAGACGTTCCCGCGCAGCAGACGGTCCTCCTGCGCGTCTCGGGCGCGAGCGCCCCGGTTGAGGTGCGCCTGAGGCAGGTGGGCGATGACGCCTTCGACGCCTGCGTGCGCATGCCCGCCGCACTCGGCATCGACGCGCCCATCCTGTCGTTCGACGGCACCAGCGAGCGCTGCCCGGTCGTGCGCATGGAGGGCATCTCCCACGCCATCATCGAGCCCACCTCGTCCTTCTTCGCCCTGAGGGACCAGCCGCGACGTGCCGAGCGGGCGGTGCGGGCGTGGTGCGCCGAGCGTGCGGCTGAGGGCCTCGGGCTGATGTTCGTGGAACCGGCGCCTGAGCCTGACGCTGATAACAGGGCAGGGGAGTCGTCGGTCGGTCTGACGCCGCTCGTCTTCGTCCCTGCGGGTGATACCATCTTCTGGGAGCATTCCTGCGCAAGCGGAAGCGCCGCGGTGGGGATGCTGCAGGCCGCGCGAAGCGGTGCGCGCACGGCGCTGTCTCTGCGCGAGCCAGGCGGCATCCTGCGTGTCAGGAGCGATCCTCAGCTTGGGGAGACGTGGCTCTGCGGAAGCACGCGCCTGGTGGCCGAGAGGGAGGTCCTCGTATGAGTCTTGAGCTGCTGCCGCCCACCACAGACGATCCGCGCCTCGCGCGCGTCCGGGCGCTTCTGGCAGACGACCCCTCCTTGAAGGAGCGTGTGGAGCGTCGGGAGAGCCGATGGAGTTGTTCGCTCTTCGACGCCGAGCTGTGGACGGTCACCCAGCCTGACGGCCAGGAGGGGGAGCGCGACATCGTCCTGCATAACGGTGGCGCGGGCGTGTGCGTGGTGCGCGAGGGAGCGATGTGTCTGGTGCGCCAGTACCGCGTGGCACTCGGGCGCATGACGCTGGAGATTCCGGCGGGCAAGCTCGACGGTGGCGAGGATCCAGCCGTCTGTGCCGCGCGCGAGCTGCTGGAGGAGACGGGGCTGGTCGCCGAGCGCCTGGTGCCCATTGCTGTGAGCAGCAGCGCCCCTGGGTTCACCAACGAAAAGACGCGCGTCTTCTATGCCGAGGGCGTCTCCCAGCATCCGGCACATCCTGATCCCGACGAGTTCGTCGACGTCGTCTGGGTCGCCCTCGACGAGGTGCTCGCAGCCGTGAGGGCTGGCCTCATCGAGGATGCCAAGACGGTCATCTCGGCGCTGTTCGCCACTTCGCTGGCATGCTAGAATGACGGACATTGCCAAGCGCGCCATTAGCTCAGTTGGATAGAGCAGGGGACTTCTAATCCCAAGGTCAGCGGTTCGAATCCGTTATGGCGCACCAAAGGAGAACCGGGCCGGGGCTTGTTCCCCGGCCTTCTGGTATGGATGGGCGCATGGCCGGAGGGAGTGGGCCGGTGGGCGGCACAAGCGTGAGACGACGGGTGACGGCCGTCATCCTTGTCCTGTTCATGCTGCTCGCTGGCTATGGCACGGGATGGGTGGCCGGGAACCTCTCCGCAGCGGGCGATCCTGTCGGCGCGGCTGCCCCGTCCCAAGAGACCGTCCAGATCGCTCCCTCTGTGTGGGACGCCGAGGCGGATCCCAACTACTATCGGGTGCTGGGTCCCGCCGTCGTCGGTGAGGAGCCTGCTGCCGGCACGGTCGCCTATGGCGAGCTCGACGCGCTCGGACGGGCGACGAGGGCCGTCGCCCTCGTGACGTACGACTCCATGGCGGCGGGCCTCGCGCGGCAGCGCGGCGACCTGTCATCGGTGGAGCCCTCCGGCTGGGGCCACAACGAGCAGGTCGCCATCGCCCTGCCCAATGGCCGCATCTACCATGGCTATCTCTACAATCGATCGCACCTGGTGGCAAAGTCGCTGGGCGGGGACGACGAGCCGCACAACCTCATCACCGGCACGCGCACCCAGAACGTCGGGGCGAACGTGGACGGTGCGCCGGGAGGCATGGCCGCCGCAGAGGTCGCGGCCCGAACGTGGCTCGACGCGCATCGCGACGGCACGATCTACTACGCCGTCACACCCCTCTACGAAGGGGGCGAGCTGGTGGCCAGAAGCGTCATCGTGGACATCCGGACAAGCGACGGGTCGATCGACCAACGGCTCGAGGTGTTCAACACGGTGCTGGGCTTTGACATCGACTACGCGACCGGCGCCTTCGAGGTGACGGAAGACGCGCAGGTGCTGGCCGAGCGTATGGGGGCGCAGCGCCAGGAGGCAGATGGCGACGAGCTTGCGGACGCAGGCGGGGAGTCGTCTGCGGGAGAGCCGGCGGCAACGGGGGAGACGGGCACGGACGACTCCCCGGAGGCGACTGATGCCGAAGACGCCGAGCGGCTGGTGGTTGTCACGGGCTCGGGCAAGGCCTACCACCACGACGAGAGCTGCCGAGGGCTTGCCAACAGCCGCACGAGGGAATGGGTGAGCGTGTCCGAGGCCGAGCGCATGGGCCGCCATCCCTGCGCCATCTGTGGCGGTTGAGACGACGCCTTCCAGAAGACCAGTTGCCGATTCGGACACACTGCCTCGTGCCTGGCCGGCGCGCATCACGTATCCTTTGAGGTGCAGAGGCATGACCGATGCACGAGGGGAGCGTGATCTTGTGGGGAGAAAGCTCGGATGGCACTGCGGTCGCTGCGGACATGGTGAGGTCTTCCACCTCGGCTATGGCGCCAATGCGCTCAATCCGCCCGAATTCGTGGCAGCTGCGATGCACGGTGAGCATGGGACCCTGCTCAAGACCCTGATGGGCGGCAACGCCCCTGTGCACGTTGACGTTCGGATGCGGGGCGCGCACTTCCGGTGTCCGTACTGCCAGCACATCTACAGCGGGCAGGTCGCATACCTTGAGGACGATTCGGGAGCGATCTTCCGGCACACCATTGCGCCCGAGCGGTGCCCGCACTGCAACACGGTCGTGGACAACGAGGCGTCAGGCGTTCGCGTGCGTTCCAAGCACATCCAGCGCCATGTCGACCAGATCTGGTCTGACGGATGCCCGAGCTGCGGCGCCGAAGTCGAACGGATGGACGTGCCCTGGGAGTAGCGAGCAGGCGGCACGAACGCGCCGGGGCGACACGGGGGTAGAGGTACCTATGTGTCGCTGCT
>JAWRIT010000044.1:0-14380 GCA_040268355.1 Atopobiaceae bacterium
GGTCCATCTGCGCAAACGCAAGAAATCGGACACACGTCTTGTCCACCCCCAAAGTTGGTCGATTCCAACTTTGGGGACTCATTTAGATGGGTTTAACTGGGAAAACGTGGCTAATCGGACACACATTTTGTCCTATAACCCACGAGCGAGTCTCGCGGCAAAAGGAAGGACCGCTAGCGCCAACTAGCGGTCCCGAATAGTTGACCGGCGCGGCCCCGCACCTCACAGCGGACCTTGCCGTCGGCCACAGTATACCCGCGCGGGCCCCTCCGTTTCAAGGTGGGACCCGCTCTGTGCGGGATTTGTCTGCATGGGTGGGGCTGGTTCCTTTTACGGCTCCGAGGCCGCAGTGGTGGGGGAGGCCTCCGCATCCCTCGCGGCGCCCCTGGGCATCTTGCGTGCATGACCGACCATCAGCGCAAGCCCGTGCAGCCCGCAGCTCCTCGCCACGTTGCGTCGTTACTGCAGGAGTCGGGATCGTCAAGCTTCTGTCCGCTACGAGCGAGTCTCGCGGCAAAGGGAAGGACCGCTAGCGCCAACTAGCGGTCCCAACTTATTCACCGGCGCGGCCCGGTTTCCGGAGCGGACCTCGCCGTCGGCCACAGTATACCCGCGCGGGCCCCTCCGTTTCAAGGTGGGACCCGTCACCCCAGTCCAGGTATCCCGGCGCACCCGAGGGCCTTCCACAGGACCGCTGAGCGATACGACGTTCCAGCATTGGCACAGGTAGGCCACTCGATACCGTATGATGGGACACGCTGCTGACCCCCTGCGAAAGGACCCCTTCCACCATGAGCACCGTGATGACCCTCACTGCCGTGTTGACCCTTCTGGCAGGCATCGGCGTCTTTTTGACGGCGTGCAGCATGATGAGCTCCAACCTCGAGTCCCTTGGCTCCGATCGGCTGCGCGACCTGTTCGCGACGGCGGCACGGTCAAAGCTGCTTGGCGTGGGCATGGGGGCCTTGGGCACCGCCGCCATCCAGAGCTCGGGTGCCACCACGGTCATCGTCATAGGCTTCGTGAACGCCGGCATCATGTCGCTCGCGCAGGCGGCCACCGTCATCTACGGTGCGAACATCGGCACCACCATCACCGGCCAGATCGTCGCCTGGGGCATCTCGGGCGAGGGTGGCCTTTCGTCCACGATCATCTTCTCGGGGCTTGCCGGCATCGGCGCCTTCATCGTGTCATTCGCCAACAAGGACAAGGTCAAGACGCTCGGTGGCATTCTCTGTGGCTTCGGCCTGCTGTTCGTGGGCCTTTCCATGATGAGCGGCGCCATGGAGAGCTTCGCGGAGCTCGACGCCGTCAAGAGCTTCCTCGCCTCGATCAACAACGTGCTGCTTATCGTGTTGATCGGAGCGGTGCTCACGGCCATCATCCAGAGCTCGTCGGTCATGACGTCGGTGGCCATCACTATGGTGGTGGCCGAGCTCATCACGCTCGACCAGGGCATCTACCTCACCATGGGCTCCAACATCGGCTCGTGCGTGGTCTCGGTCATCGCCGGCATGACGGGCTCGGCCAACGCCAAGCGGGCCAGCTACATCCACCTCATCTTCAATGTCGCGGGTGTGGTGGTCTTCCTTTTGATCGGCGAGGCGCTTCAGGTGTGCACGCAGAGCACGGTGAGCTTCGGCTCCCTGTTCGGCGGGCTGTTCCCCGGCATGCCGCAGGTGCAGCTCGCCATGTTCCACACGGTGTTCAACGTGCTTTCCGTGCTGCTCATCCTACCACTCACCACTGTGCTCGTCTCGCTCGTCACCCGCATGGTCCCAGATGACGTCGCGCCCGAGGGCGTCGTGACCACCACCTTCTACATCGACGAGAACCTCCTGGTCACACCGCCCATCGCCGTGCAGCAGGTGAAGAACGAGATCGTGGGCATGGCCGGCATCGCGCTGCGCAACTTCGAGGCGGCCATCGAGATGGTGAAGGCGTCCGACTACTCCGGCAAGGACGAGCTCAACGCGAACGAGGACGAGCTCGACTATCTCAACCGCGAGATCGCGCGCTACATCTCCAAGCTCTTTGGCGAGCAGCTCAGCGAGGCGGACCGCGAGTATCTCTCCCATGCCCTCAAGTCCGTCTCCGATCTGGAGCGTGTCGGCGACTACTCCAAGAACATCATGGAACACGGCGAGAACCTGCTCAAGAGCGGCGATCGCTTCTCGGAGATGGCGCTTGCGGAGATCGGCGAGCTGAGCCACATGGTGGGCGACCTCTTTGGACAGTCGATGCGCGCCTACGAGCATGGGGGCGAGCCGGAGGTCATGAACGCCGGCGCTACCTCGCGTGCCATCTCTGACAAGGTGGGGGAGATGAGCGTCAACCATGCGCGCCGCATCAGCGAGGGGACGTGCTCTCCCGACGCCGGCGCCCAGTACCTGGCACTGGTCTCCAACGTCGAGCGCGTGGGGGCCCACTTCTATAACCTGGCGAAGACGGTTCGCGGTCTCTAGGGCGGCTTGTGCCCTCCCATGTGACCTCTGGCAAGAGTCCGTGGCGGACTTTTTTCTCCACGGTCGCCCCATCCTGTGCTAAGGTGAGTTCAATTTGAACTTCTCGGTTCAAATTGAACTCAGGCCAGAAAATTGAACTTTTGGAGCGCCATGGAATCGACAACGTTTGCAGAGCGTCTGGGAGAGGCGATGGGCACGCAGGGCCTCAAGCAGGTCGACCTGCTCCGCATCGCCACCGAGCAGGGGCAGAAGCTGGGAAAGAGCCAGCTCTCCCAATACCTGAGCGGCAAGACGGTGCCCCGCCCGACCGTGCTGGCGTTTCTCGCGGACGCCCTGCAGGTGAGCGTGGAGTGGCTGGGAGGTCCCGTCGAGCCGCGCGCCGACCCCGACACGGACGCTGGCGCGCCTCAGCGCACCGCCGCCCCACCCATCTCTCGGGAGGCTCGCCCCCCGCGTGTGATCGCCAAGTCCAGCAAGCTCGACCATGTGTCCTATGACGTGCGCGGGCCCGCCCTTGACGCGGCCATGCGCATGGAGGAGGACGGGATCAACATCCTCAAGCTCAACATCGGCAATCCTGCGCCCTTCGGCTTTCGCACGCCCGACGAGGTGGTGCAGGACATGGCGTCCCAGCTGCGCGAGACCGAGGGCTACTCCGACAGCCGGGGCCTCTTCTCCGCGCGCAAGGCCATCATGCAGTACGACCAGCTCAAGGGCATCCCTGACGTCACGATGAACGACATCTACACCGGCAATGGCGTGAGCGACCTCATCAACATGGTCCTGCAGGCCATGGTCGAGACCGGCGACGAGATCCTGGTGCCCAGCCCCGACTACCCGCTCTGGACCGCCTGCGTCACGCTGACCGGCGGCACGCCCGTGCACTACCTCTGCGACGAGCAGGCCGGGTGGCTTCCCGACCTCGATGACATCCGCTCGAAGGTCACTAGTGCCACCAAGGCCATCGTCCTCATCAATCCCAACAACCCCACCGGCGCCCTCTACCCGCGCGAGCTGCTGGAGGAGATCGTGGAGATCGCACGACAGCACCAGCTCGTCATCCTCTCCGACGAGATCTACGACCGCCTGGTCATGGACGGCGAGGAGCACGTGAGCATCGCGAGCTTGGCGCCCGACGTGTTCTGCATCACCTTCAATGGCCTGTCCAAGAGCCACATGATCGCGGGCTGGCGCATCGGTTGGATCTCCATCAGTGGCAACAAGCGGATGGGGAGTGGGCTCATAGAGGGCATCAACATGATGAGCAACATGCGCCTGTGCTCCAACGTGCCCGCGCAGTCCATCGTGCAGACGGCGCTCGGCGGCCACCAGAGCGTCAAGAGCTACGTGGTGCCGACCGGTCGCGTGTGTCGGCAGCGCGACTTCGTGTACGACCGCCTGTGCAGGATAGACGGCGTCTCGGCGGTCAAGCCCAAGGCGGCATTCTACGTCTTTGCGCGCCTCGATCCGGCCAAGTTCCACATCCACGACGACGAGCAGTTCCAGCTCGACCTGCTGCAGGACAAGCGGGTGCTCATCGTGCCGGGCAAGGGCTTCAACTACGAGACGCCAGGCTACTTCCGCATCGTCTACCTGCCGCGTCGCGCGGTGCTGGGAGAGGCACTGAGCGCGCTCGAGGACTTCCTGAGCACCTATCGGCAATAGCTCGGCGACAAGCGCACGACCGTGCACGGCGCTTCCCAGGAGCCACCCACCTGATTGCGTGGGTGGCCCTTCGTGGTGCTCGCCCGCCCGCGCCCTTTGGGCACGCACCGACGCCAATCCCACATCTGCTCTAGAATTGTCCCAGGTCGACGATCCGCAAGGAGGCTCACATGAGCGAGCAGTGGTGGCAGCGCGCCGTCGTGTACCAGATCTACCCCAAGAGCTTCCAGGACAGCGACGGAAGCGGCATGGGCGACCTCCCCGGCATCACAAGCCGCCTTCCTTATCTCGCCGAGCTCGGCATCGACGTCATCTGGCTCTCGCCGGTCTATCAGAGTCCCATGGACGACAACGGCTACGACATCTCTGACTATCGCGCCATCTGGCCCGGCTTCGGCACCATGGCCGACTTTGACGAGATGCTGGAGCGTGCCCATGCGCTCGGCATTCGGGTCGTGATGGACCTGGTGGTCAACCACTCCTCCGACGAGCACGAGTGGTTCCGCCAGAGCCGCAGCTCCCGTGACAACCCCTATCGTGACTACTACTACTGGCGCGATCCCGTCGACGGGCGCGAGCCCTCCAACATGGGCGGCGTCTTTGGCGGCAGCATCTGGGAGTGGGACGAGACGACCCAGCAGTACTACCTGCACTGCTTCTCAAAGAAGCAGCCCGACCTCAACTGGGAGAACCCACGCGTGGTCGATGAGGTCTTCGACTTGATGGACTGGTGGCTCGCGAAGGGCGTGGACGGCTTTCGCATGGACGTCATCGGGATGATCGCCAAGGACCTGAGCTTCCCTTCAGGCAAGCCGGGACCGACCGGGTACGCCCCGCTCTTCCCGTTGATCGTCGATGCGCGCGTGCATCCGCACCTGCGCGAGATGCGCCGACGTGTGCTCTCGAAGTACGACACCATGACCGTCGGCGAGGTGGGCGGTGCCACCGTAGAGACGGCGCGCTCCTACGCCAACCTCGATGGCAGCGAGCTCTCCATGGTGTTTCAGTTCGAGCACGTCGCGCTCACCGGCACGCCCGAGCGCGGCAAGTGGGTGGTCGACAAGCCGCGCCTCACCGACCTGAAGGCGGTGTTCGACCGCTGGCAGCGGGGTCTGGACGGCGTGGCGTGGAACAGCCTCTACTGGGACAACCACGACCAGCCGCGCGCGGTCTCGCGCTGGGGGAACGACTCGCCGCGCTGGCGCGAGACGAGCGCCAAGATGCTCGCCACCTGCCTGCACCTCATGCAGGGCACGCCCTACATCTACCAGGGCGAGGAGCTGGGCATGACCAACTATCCCTTCGAGGACATGAGCCCGATCGACGACCTCGAGGCCCATGACGCCTACCGCATGCTCACACAGGACTGCGGCTGCACGCACGAGGAGGCCATGGCGGCCATGCGGGAGATCTGCCGCGACAACGCCCGCACGCCGATGCAATGGGACGACGGGGAGCAGGCGGGCTTCACCACCGGAACGCCATGGCTGCCGGTGAACCCCAACTACCGCTCGATCAACGCCGCCGCGCAGGTCGCAGACCCCACGTCCGTGTTCGCCCACTACCGGCGGCTCATCGCCCTGCGCCACGAGAGCGATCTGGTGGTGCACGGCCACTTCCGACTGCTCGAGCCGGACAGCGAGGAGCTGTTCGTCTACGAGCGCGAGCTTGATGGTCAGAGGCTGCTCGTGGTCTGCAACTTCTGCGACCACGAGGTCGCCTACCGCGTGCCACAGGAGTACGCGAGGGCGCAGCTGGTCGAGGCGGCCTGCACCTACCCCGACCCGCCCGCGGCGGACACGGTGCGCCCCTATGAGGCGTTTGCGCTGCTGCACGGTTGAGTGACGCGCAAGGCGGGCGAGACGTGAGGAGACGGAGCGGTATGGGTCCCATACGGGCGAACTACCACACGCACACGACCCTGTGCGACGGCGACGACACGGTGGAGGAGATGGTACGCCGTGCGATCGACCTCGGCTTTCTCCAGCTGGGCTTCTCGGGGCACATGGACGAGGAGATCCACATGGATTGGCCGACCTACGTCGCCGAGATCGACCGGCTTCGTAGGGCGTATGCTGGCACGATCGACATCCTCTGCGGGGTGGAGCTCGATGCGCTCTACGACCCTGCGAGCTGCCCGGGTGCGGAGTACGTCATCGGCTCGACGCACTACCTGGACGTGGAGGTGCCCTACACGCGGGCGATCGACCTTTCTCCCGAGGCCTTACAGCGGCTCTGTGACGAGTGCTTCGGCGGGGACTGGTATGCGCTCTGTCGCTCCTACTACGAGTTGGAGGCGCAGGTCCACGACCGGACGGACTGCACCTTCGTGGGCCACTTCGACCTGGTCGCCCGCTTCAACGACCAAATGCGCGCCTTCGACGAGACCGACGCGCGCTACACGCGCCCGGCATTGGAGGCCATGGAGCACCTGGTCGCGCAGGGCGTCCCCTTCGAGATCAACTGCGGGGCGCACAACCGGGGCCGCAAGGAGGAGCTCTACCCGCGCCAGAGCCTCCTTGCCGCCCTGCATGAGCTGGGTGGGGAGATCCTCATCAGCTCGGACGCGCACCAGGCGTCACGCCTTGACGGCAGCTTTGACGTGGCGGTCGCACGTGCCCGTGCATGTGGGTTCACGCACGCGAACATGCTCGCCCACGACGCCGACGGTACGGTCGTCTGGCGGCAGGTTCCCCTTGACGCCTGCAGAAAATGAGGAGCTGGTGCATCATATGATCCGGCGGCAGTCGAAGGTGGCACCGCTCACCGTGTCATTACCGAGAGCTAACAAGACCCTCAGGCGGTGTTGACATCGGCTGGCTACCATGGTCGGACCCGACTGAAAGAAGGCAAAGCGTATGGTCGGCTTGTCAGAGCTTATGGGATTGATCTCCGACAATCCCTTCCTCGTCCTGGTATTGGTTTTGGTCATGGGGACGATTTTCGTCAATGGCGCAACCGATGCCGCCAACGCCATCGCCGAACCCATCGGCACGCGTGCGATCGATGTCGACTCGGCCATCTGGATGAGCGTCGTTGCCAACTTCGTCGGTCTGGTGGGCATGACGCTCATCTCGACCGCCGTCGCCGACACCATCAGCAACATGGTCGACTTCGGCGGGGACAACCGTGCGGCGCTCATCGCGCTGGCGGCGGCGATGGTGGCCATCGTCACCTGGGCCTCGCTCGCCTGGGTCTTCGGCATTCCCACCAGCGAGAGCCATGCGCTCATCGCCGGACTCACCGGCGCGGCGCTTGCCGTGCACGGCGGGCTGGGCGGCGTCAACGCGAGCGAGTGGATCAAGGTCGTCTACGGCCTGGTGCTCTCCACGCTGCTCGGCTTTGTCGCCGGATGGGCCATCGCCAAGGTCATCCCGCCTCTCTGCCGTAACCTCGACCGGCGCACGGCCAACGACTTCTTCGCAAAGATGCAGGTCTGGGCGGCAGCCGGCGCTTCCGCCATGCACGGCGCCCAGGACGGGCAGAAGTTCATGTCCACGGCGATGCTCGCCATCACGCTCTCTGCG
Organism: Atopobiaceae bacterium; assembly: GCA_040268355.1. Classification (GTDB taxonomy): domain Bacteria; phylum Actinomycetota; class Coriobacteriia; order Coriobacteriales; family Atopobiaceae; genus UBA1367. The sequence goes on from JAWRIT010000044.1 coordinate 7,658, forward strand.
GGGTTGAGCGTCGCCGACACGCAGTTTCCCCTCTGGCTCGAGGTGGCCTGCGCGATCGTGATGGCCGTCGGCACGGGGGTCGGCGGCAAGCCCATCATCAAGAAGGTGGGCATCGACATGGTCCAGCTCGAGCAGTACCAGGGCTTCGCCGCCGCGCTCAGCGCCACCGCCGCCCTGCTCATAGCGACCATCACGGGGCTTCCAGTCTCCACCACCCATACGTCCAGCTCCTCGATGATGGGGGCCGGCGCCGCCAAGGACCCGCGATCCGTCGACTGGGGTGTGGCCCAGGAGATGGTGCTCACCTGGCTGTTCACCTTCCCAGGCTGTGGCCTCATCGGCTACGTGCTTGCCAAACTGTTCCTGTTCCTGTTCTGACGCGTACGACCATCACGATCGGGGTCGGTCGGTGGTCGCAGCTTGGCCACCACACACGAAAGGGGCGCCCATGCCACGCATCAAGAAGGAAGACATCTACTACACCCTGCTCAAGCAGCTTTCCGCTGTGATTGTCGAGGCTGCCGAGGAGTACGTGACCATCGCGACGGGCTTTCCGGACACCTTTGCACGGATCCCGCGCATGAAGATGTTCGAGACGCAGGCGGACGAGTGCGTGCGCGACATCATGACGCGCCTGTACACCAGCTTCATCACCCCCTTCGATCGTGAGGACATCGGCGAGCTGGCCCTGGCCATGGACGACATCGTCGACCACATGGAGGCGGTCGCGCTGCGCTTCGACCTGTTCAACCTTCATGAGATGCGCCCCGCGGCCATCGAGCTGGCCGAGCTCACGCTGACCGCCGCCCGCGACATGAGCGAGATGATCGAGCGCCTGCCCAACTACAAGCACGACGAGATGGTGATGAAGAAGTCCATCGATGTGGGCTACGTGGAGGACGGCGGCGACACCGTCTATGCGAACGCGCTGCGTGGGCTCTTCCGCGAAGAGGGGACGAACGGCAGGGAGAGCCTGGCGTGGCTGCGCATCTTCGACCGCATGGAGCTTTGCCTGGACGCCTGCGACCATGCCGCCGGCATCGTGCGCAACGTGGTGCTCAAGGCAAGCTAGGGGGCGAGCTGCCACCTGGCTGGCCGGAGCCGCTACGGGTGGGTTACAGGCCAGGGGTGCCCCAAGACGGTGGGCGTGCGCCCGTGCCGGAACCGGCGAAAGTTGCGCTCACCCGAACGCCGTGAGCACCGTGGTCTCTCGCTCCAGCGTGGCCAGCTGCTCGCTGCCGAGCGTGCCATCGGTGATGATGGCGTCAAGGTCGGAGATGCGGTAGAAGTCAAAGAAGTCACGTCGTCCGACCTTGCTTGCGTCGGCGATGACGTAGCGTTCGCGCGAGCGGTCCATCACCAGGCGCTGTAGGCTCCCTTCCTCCGAGTTGGAGGTGGAGATCGCCCCGTCGTAGATGCCGTTGACGCCGATGAACGCCTTGTCGACGCCAATCGCCTCGGCCATTCGTTCGGCCATGGGGCCGACGAAGGCGCCGGTCGTCTCACGGTAGCTGCCCCCGATGAGCAGCGCCTCGACCCCCTGCGCGTCCTTCAGGATCTCAAAGACGGGAAGGCTGTTGGTGATCGCCCTGATCCGTTGCCCGAACAGGGTGCGCGCCAGGGCCTCGCCGGTCGTCCCCGTTCCCACGAAGACGTTGTCCCCCTCGCAGATGAGCTTGGCGGCGCGGCGAGCCACCTGCTCCTTCTCGGGGGTGTGGACGTTCTGCTTCTCGACGTTGGTCAGCTCGCGAAGCAGCATCGAGACCGAATCCTTCTCGATCTTGCGAGCCCCTCCATGGACACGGACGAGCACGCCGGCATCGGAGAGTTCCTCGAAGTCGCGACGGATGGTCATGGGGGAGACGTCCAGACGCTCCGCCGCCTCGTTCACCGTGAGCGAGGCGACCTCGTTGACCAGTGCGACCAACGCATCCTGTCGCTGTGACTTAAGCATGGAACTCCTTGGACAGATACTCTTGAAATTTACTATAACGTACTGTTCGTAGGACTCGTGGAGCAGAATGATCTTACAGGTTCAAACATTTTCACACATGAACAAACAAATTCATGATAGGATAGGCTATAGGGACAGCAACCATACCCGACAGAAGGGATCGATGCGATGAGCTCCTCGGATCAAGCCAGCAATACCACCGTCCTCGTCACCGGGGGCTGCGGCTTCATCGGCAGCCACACCGTCGTCCGCCTGCTTGAGGACGGCTACCAGGTGGTCGTGGTGGACGACCTCTCCAACTCGAGCGAGAAGGTGCTCGACCGCATCGGCAGCATCGTGGGTGACGAGGCCGCTGCCCGTCTGCGCTTCTACCGCGCCGACGTCAACGACCGAGGAGCCCTCGACACCATCTTCGACGAGAACGCGATCGATAGCGTCATCCACTTCGCGGGCTACAAGGCCGTTGGCGAGAGCGTGGAGAAGCCGCTCGAGTATTACTCGAACAACCTCGGCAACACGCTCGTGCTCGCGGGTGCCATGCGCGACCATGGTTGCAAGTCCATCGTCTTCTCCAGCTCGGCCACCGTCTACGGCGACCCGGACGCCCTCCCCCTCACCGAAGAGAGCCCCAAGAAGCCGGCCACCAACCCCTACGGCTGGACCAAGTGGATGATCGAGGAGATCCTGCGCAGCTTCGTGGTGGCCGACCCGGAGTGGAACGTCGTGCTGCTGCGCTACTTCAACCCCATCGGGGCGCATCCGTCGGGGCTCATCGGCGAGGATCCCCAGGGCATTCCCAACAACCTGCTGCCCTACGTGGCGCAGGTGGCCGTCGGCCGGCGCGAGGCCGTGCACGTCTTTGGCAACGACTACGACACCCCCGACGGCACGGGCGTGCGTGACTACATCCATGTGATGGACCTCGCCGCAGGGCACGTGGCCGCGCTTGCCTGGATGGAGGGCCGCAGCGGCTGCGAGGTGTTCAACCTGGGAACGGGCACCGGCACGAGCGTGCTGCAGATCATCGAGGCCTTCTCGGCTGCCTGCGGGCGGGAGCTTCCCTACGTCATCGAGCCGCGCCGCGCCGGCGACGTCACCGCCAACTGGGCCGACTGCACCAAGGCGCGCGAGATGCTCGGATGGGAGGCGCAGTTCGGCATCGAGGAGATGTGCCGCGACTCGTGGCACTGGCAGTCGATGAATCCCAACGGATACGAGGGATAGATAGCCAGAAGCGCGCCCCAAAAACGCGCCCGGAGGCACGCCCAGAAGCACGCGCCAAGGAGCGCGCCCTGAAAACGCGCCTAGAGACCGCGTCAGCCCTCACGGCCCGGCCCGTCCGTCTGAGACGGCCCGGGCCGTGTTCCTAGCTGATGTCACGCACGGACGAGCGCTCGACCACCGTGCCGGGCACAAGCATGAGGGCGGGCCCCTGCGCATCGCCGACCGCCGTCTCGAAGGCAAGTCGCCCGATCTCCCGTTCGTCAAAGGCATAGCTTGTCAGCTCGAGCTTTGCCACGCTCCACTTGAGCGAGTCATCCGCGCCCACGACGCTCACGTCGTGGGGGACGTGGCGCCCATGGTCACGAAGGGCCTCGATGACCCCCATGGCCATGTCGTCGTTTGCGACCAGGACGGCCGTCGTTGACGGGTCGTCCGCGATGACGCTTCCTGCCTCGTAACCACTGGTCGCCGACCAGTCTCCCCGCACAGGCTCGCTCGGGTCCAGGCCTCGCTCGACCATTGTCTCCCGCCAAGCCTGCTCGCGCTGGCACGCGGCTATGGAGTCCTCTGGGCCCGTCACCATCCGTATGGAGCGATGCCCGCGAGCGAGCAGGAGCTCGGTGAGCGAGCGGGCGCAGTGGGCCTGATCGGCGTCGATGCAGGCAAGGTGGGGGTGCGCGATGCTCGAGAACGCCACACAGCGCAGGCGGGGCTGCGGGACGAACGCGAGGAAGCCGTCCACCAAAGACCTTCGGTTGAGGTTGTAGATCATGGCGTCCACGGGCAACGCCGCCATACGACGCTCGATCTCCTCGATCTGCTCGGGAGCGTCGTCTGTGGCCTGCACGAGCGTGATGGCATAGCCACGCTGGGCCGCCGCCTCCATGATGCCACCGAGGCGCTTCACGTTGCCCGTGCTCACGACGTTGGACATCGCCAGGCCCACGGCCTGGTAGCGGTTGAGCTTGAGTGACCTGCCGGCAAAGCTGGGGCTATAGCCACTGCGACGCATGGCGTCCAGCACTCGCTCACGCGTTTCCGGCCGTACGGCGGGGGAGTCGTTGGCCACGCGTGAGACGGTCTGCGTGGAGACCCCGGCGAGACGGGCGACGTCCGCCAGCGAGACCTTTGGCTGTCGTGGGGTCGGGGAGCTCGATGCCCTGTCCATTGCGCACGCCCTTCCTGTGGCCGTCCTCCCTCTATGAGAACACACTGCGCGATTTCGTGCAGATACAAACATCTCTACCGTTCACCGACCGTTTTATACCGTACAAAGTAAAAAACGAACAGGAACAAACAGGTTCATTTTTTTGTTACTACTATAGCATCACCGGATGTTAACGTTAACATTTGAAGCGACGAACAGGAAGGACAGCTCCATGCTCAAGGAAGACGCCATCAACACTGCGTTCGAAATCGTTGCCTATTCAGGCGATGCACGCTCCAAGCTGCTGCTCGCGCTCAACAAGGCACAGGCAGGCGACTTCAGCGACGTCGACAGCCTGGTCGATGACGCAAAGGAGTGCCTGGCCGACGCCCACCGCTCGCAGACGACCCTGCTCACGAGCGAGGCGCGCGGCGAGAACGTCGACATCACCTTCATCACCGTGCACGCCCAGGACCACCTCATGACCACCCTGCTGCTCAAGGATCTCATCGACACGCTGCTTGACATCTATCGCAAGGACTAGCGGCCACCCCAGCAGACACATGCCCGGACCCGCCATCTGGCCGGAAAGGATCAATCATGGAAAAGCTCATCGCATGGATCGAGAGGGGCAAGCCCTTCTTTGACAAGGTCGCTGCCAACAAGTACCTCAAGTCGATCCGTGACGGCTTCATCTCTGTCATGCCCATCGTCATCTTCTCGTCCATCTTCCTGCTCATTGCCTACGTGCCTAACATCTGGGGATTCGTCTGGCCGGCCGAGGTCGAGGCGATCCTGACCAAGCCGTACAACTACTCCATGGGCATTCTCGCGCTCGCGGCCTCGGCGACGACCGCCAAGCACTTCACCGATGCCCTCAACCGCGACATGCCGCGCAACAACCAGATCAGCTTCATCTCTACGATGATCGCCGCGATCGTGGGATTTCTCATCCTCACCTCGGATGCCATCTCCACCGATTCCGCCACGGGCTTCTCGAACACCTACATGGGCAGCAAGGGTCTGCTCACGGCCTTCATCTCGGCCTTCGTCGTGGGCGGCTTCTACAAGTTCTGCATCAGCCGCAACATCACCATCAAGATGCCCGAACAGGTTCCGCCCAACATCTCGCAGACCTTCAAGGACATCATCCCCTTTGGCGCCTCGGTGACCTTCTTCTGGCTCTTTGACCTCTTCTTCCGCAAGATGTTCAACATCTGCTTCGCCGAGGGCGTGATCCGTCTGTTCCAGCCCATCTTCTCTGCCGCCGAGGGCTATGTCGGACTCGCCATCATCTTTGGCGCCATGGCGCTCTTCTGGTTCGTTGGCGTGCATGGGCCCTCGATCGTCGAGCCGGCCATCTCCGCCGCGCTGCTGACGGGCATGACCGAGAACCTTGCCGCCGTCCAGGCGGGCCAGCACGCCACCCACGTGCTTGCCCTCTCGACCCAGCACTTCATCGCGTGTCTCGGTGGCACGGGCGCCACGCTCATCCCCTGCGTGATGTTCGCCTTCCTGGCCAAGTCCAAGGAGATGAAGGCGGTCGGGCGCACCTCGCTCATCCCGGTGTTCTTCAACGTCAACGAGCCCTTCCTCTTTGGCGCCCCCATGATCTTGAACCCCATCTTCTTCATCCCCATGGTGGGAGCCCCCATCCTGAACGTCTGGCTTTTCAAGATCTTTGTCGACGTCCTGGGAGCGAACGGTCTCATCTACACGCTTCCCTGGACCACCCCCGCGCCGCTCGGCATCATCCTCGCCTCCGGCATCGCGCCGATGGCCATCATCTTCACGGCGGCCGTCCTCGTGCTCGATTTCGTGGTGTACTACCCCTTCTTCCGCGTCTACGACAAGCAGATGTGCGAGGAGGAGGCCGAGAGCTACGACGAGCAGGCCGTCGCCGAGAAGGCGGCCAAGATGACCGACGCCTTCCAGGGCAAGGCCAGCGCCTCCGCCGTGGCGGCCGCTCCCGAGACGGCCGCGTCCGATGCGCCCGCCGCCGCCGAGAAGCAGGCCGCCGCGCCTGCCGCCGAGGGTGACTTCGCCAGCCTCAATGGCAAGAAGGTCCTGGTGCTCTGCCAAGGTGGCGGCACCTCGGGTCTGCTGGCCAACGCGCTCGCCAAGGCGGCCAAGGAGCATGGCCTCGACCTCGAGACGGCGGCCGGTGCCTATGGTGCCCACCTCGACATCATGGGCGACTTCGACCTCGTGATCATGGCCCCGCAGGTCGCCTCGTACCTCGACGACCTCAAGAAGGATGCCGATCGCCTGGGCGTCGCCGCCGCTGCGACCATCGGCAAGCAGTACATCGCCCTGACGCGCGACGGCGAGGCGTCCCTTGCCTTCGTGTTGGAGCAGCTCGGCCAGTAGGCCTCCCGGGGGGGGGGGGGGGGGGGGG
>JAWRIT010000045.1:0-4986 GCA_040268355.1 Atopobiaceae bacterium
CCTGCCTCCCTGCGCTCCGGAAAGGAGCGCCACACGATCGGTCACAAGACGAACAGGAGCATGGCATGGCATCTATGGCTTTCCCCGACAACTTTGTCTTTGGTGGCGCGACGGCTGCCTACCAGTGCGAGGGGGAGACCCGGACGCACGGCAAGGGCAAGGTCGCCTGGGACGACTTCCTTGCGGCGCAGGGCCGCTTCTCTGCGGAGCCCGCAAGCGACTTCTACCACCAGTACCCCCTCGACCTCGAGCTCTGCGAGCGGTTCGGCATCAATGGCATCCGCATCTCCATCGCCTGGAGCCGCATCTTCCCAGAGGGCACCGGCGAGGCCAACCCGGAGGGCGTCGCGTTCTACCATCGGCTCTTCGCGGCCTGCCGGGAGCACGGCGTCGAGCCCTTCGTCACGCTGCACCACTTCGACACCCCGGCGACGCTCTTCAACGCGGGCGACTTCCTCAACCGCAGGACCATCGACGCCTACGTGGCCTACGCGAAGTTCTGCTTCGCCGAGTATGCCGACGAGGTCACCTACTGGTTCACCTTCAACGAGATCGCCGCGATCGCATCCAACGCCTACATCGAGGGGACCTTCCCCGGTGGCGAGCGCATCCAGCTGACGAAGGCGTTCCAGTGCATGCACAACATGATGCTCGCCCACGCCCAGGCCGTGCTCGCCTACAAGAAGGCCGGCTACACGGGCAAGATCGGCATCGTGCACGCGCTCGAGGGCAAGTACCCCTTCGACGAGAACGACGCGGGCGACATCCAGGCGGCGAAGAACGAGGACGTCCTGCAGAACCAGTTCCTTTTGGACGCCACCTTCCGTGGCGACTACGCCGCCGACACGATGGAGGTTACCAATCGTCTGGTCGCCACCTTCGGCGGGGAGCTCGACATCCGCGAGGCGGACCTCGTGGACATGCGCGCCGCCGCGCCGCTCAACGACAACCTGGGCATCAACTACTACCAGAGCCGCTTCCTCAAGGCCTATGACGGCGAGACCGACCTGCATCACAACGGCACCGGCGAGAAGGGAACGAACCGCTTCCGTCTCAAGGGCGTCGCCGAGCGCCTGAACAAACCGGGCGTACCCACCACCGACTGGGACTGGATCATCTACCCCGAAGGGCTCTTTGACCTGCTCGTTCGCATCCGTTTGCAGTACCCTAACTACAAGCAGATCTTCATCACCGAGAACGGTATGGGCTACAAGGACGAGTTCAAGGACGGCATCGTGGACGACGGGCCGCGCATCGACTACGTTCGCCAGCACCTTGCGGCGCTGCTGCGCGCCGTGGAGGCGGGCGTGAACGTGGGTGGCTACTTCCTGTGGTCGCTCATGGACATGTTCTCGTGGACCAATGGCTACAACAAGCGCTACGGGTTCTTCTATGTCGACTTCGAGACCCAGCGCCGCTATCCCAAGGCATCGGCGTACTGGTTCAAGCGCATCGCCGAGACCGGGGTGCTCGAGTAGGCGCCGAACACCCTGCCACGGCATTGAGGAAAGGAGATGTCTGTGGACACCAACGAGACGCTGACCTCACGTTTTGAGGCAGCGAGAGATCTGTTCGCCACGACGTATGGCTCCGAGGGACGCCGTCTCCTGTCGGTGGTGTCTCCGGGGCGCACCGAGCTTGCCGGCAACCATACCGATCACGAGGGCGGCCATGTGATCGCCGCAGCGCTCGACGCGTGCTTCGTGGGCGTCGCCGCCGCCAACGGAACGAACGAGGCTCGTGTCACGAGCGTCGGCTTCGACCCGATCTCCGTGACGCTCGACGCGCTCGACCCGCGTGAGGACGAGCTGGTGACCACCGCCGGCATCGTGCGCGGCATGGCCTCGCTCATGGCGGAGACGGGACGTTCGCCCGTCGGCTTCGACCTGGTCCTTGAGAGCAACGTCCCCTCGGGCGGCGGGCTCTCCTCGTCGGCGGCGCTCGAGCTTGCGCTCGGCCGCGTGATGGAGGCGCTGTGGGAGGGTCCCGCCGTCGATGCTGCCGCCCTGGCGCGTATGGGCCAGATCGCCGAGCAGCGCTGGTTCGGCAAGCCGTGTGGCCTCATGGACCAGATGGCGGTGGCCCAGGGGTCGGTGTGCTTCATGGACTTTGCGAGCGAGGACGAGCCCGTGATCGAGCGGATCGGCTTTGACTTCGCGGAGGCGGGCTATGCGATCTGCCTCACCGACGTGGGCTGTGACCACTCGGTCTTTACCGACGAGTACGCCGCCGTGCCTGCCGAGATGCATGCCGTCGCCACCAAGCTTGGGGTGGAGCGGCTCTCCGAGGTCTCCCAGGCTACCTTCGAGCAGTCAGTCGGCTCGCTGCGGAAGAGCCTGGGCGATCGCGCGGTGACGCGCGGCATCCACTACTATCTCGAGGAGTCGCTGGTCGACGGGCGTCGTGCGGCGCTTGTGGCCAAAGATGTAGACCAGTTCCTCGAACTGACGAGAAGAAGCGGCGCCAGCTCGGCGATGTATCTGCAAAACGTCGGCACCGGCGGCTCCTACCAGCCAGCCATGGTGGCGCTTGGCCTGGCCGAGCTCGTGCTCGAAGGAAGGGGCGCCGTGCGCATCCATGGTGGGGGCTTTGGCGGAACGATCCAAGCCTTTGTGCCCGCCGAGCTGGCGGACGCCTACTGCACGCGCATGGACGGATGGTTTGGCGAAGGATCGACCCACACCTACAACGTTGCCGAGAGGGGAGCGTGCGCACAATGGCTGTGAGCGTAGATGCGTCGACGCTGGTCGCCTATGGCGTCCAGCGCGGCATGATCGACGAGCTGGATGCGGACTGGGCATACAACCGCGTGATCGAGGCGGTCGGATCGATCGGGTCCGAGCCGGTGCGCTCCGAGGACGGGAGCATCTGCGCGAGCGAGGATGTGAGCGCGGAGGACTATCCCATCATGGAGCTCCTCGGGCGACTGGCCGACGCGGCGGTCGCAGGTGGGGTCGCGGCCGACACCGCGCAGGGCAGAGACATCGCCGCCATGCGCGTGGCGGGCGCCCTCATGGCGCGCCCCTCCGAGATCGCCCGTCAGTTCTTGTCCGTCGAGCGCGAGAAGGGCGTCGTCGCGGCCACCGACTGGTTCTACAGGCTGTGCTGCGACGTGGGTTACGTGCGTCGCGAGGCGATCGCGCGAAACGTGGGCTGGACTACCTCCACGCGCTGGGGCGAGCTCGAGATCACCATCAACAAGTCGAAGCCCGAGAAGGATCCGCGTGACATCGCCGCCGCCCGCACGAGCACCACTGGCGATGCGAAGTATCCTGCCTGTCAGCTCTGCATGGAGAACGAGGGCTACCCCGGCCGTCTGGCCTCAAGTGGGTCCGGTGAGCATCCGGCGCGTCAGAACCTGCGCATCATTCCCATCGAGCTGGGTGGCGAGCGCTGGGGCCTGCAATACAGCCCCTACGCCTACTTCGAGGAGCACTGCATCGCCATGAGCCGCGAGCACCGGGTGATGCATGTGGACCAGCCGAACATGGAGCGCCTGCTCGACTTCGTCGACCGGCTGCCCCACTACTTCGTCGGCTCGAACGCGGACATTCCCATCGTGGGCGGCTCCATCCTGTCGCATGACCATTTCCAGGGCGGACGCCACGTGTTCCCGCTCATGCGGGCCGCCGTGAGCGAGCGCTTTTCGATGGACGCCTACCCCCACGTGCGCGGCGAGGTGCTCGTGTGGCCCCTCACCGTGCTGAGGCTCACGGCGCCCCAGGACTGCCGGCAGGAGCTGCTGGACGCCGCAGGACACGTCTTTGCGGCCTGGGACGTCTGGAGCGACGAGTCGGTGGGCATCGTGGCGGAGGAGTTCGATGAGGCGGGCAACCGCACGCGTCACAACACCGTGACGCCCGTCGCCCGTCGGCTTGAGAACGGCGACTACGAGCTGCTGCTTGCTCTGCGCTGCAACATCGCCACCGAGGAGCACCCGCTGGGCGTCTTCCATCCCCACGAGGACAAGTGGCACGTCAAGAAGGAGAACATCGGACTCATCGAGGTCATGGGCCTGGCGATCCTGCCGCCTCGCCTTGAGGCCGAGCTTGCGGCGGGAACCCTCACGCGGGAGGGGATCGGCCAGGTGTTTGCCGGGGTGCTTGAGGACGCCGGCGTGTACAAGTGGGACGACGAGGGCCGCCGTGCCCTCGGGCGCTTCCTGAGAGAGCTGTAGGGCGTCGCTTGCGCCGGGGCGGGACGGCAACGTATGTGCCGATCCGCCCCGGCGTGCTAGGTTGTTGTCACCATGTCGGAAGGAACGGACTCCATGATCAAGCTTGTGCTCACAGACCTTGACGACACCCTCATTCCCGCTGGTTCTGACGGCGCGACACCCCGGGCCCTTGCCGCCATCGGATGCATGCTCGAGCACGGGGTTCGCTTCGGACCGGTGTCAGGCAGGACTCCCCAGGCGATGGGCTGGATGTTTGGTGGCCAGCAGGCATGCTATGCGACCGGCGCGTTCGTGAACGGCCAGGTGATCCGCCTTGATGGCAAGATCATCCACGTCGAATACCTCGATCCAGCCTCGCTCGAGCGCCTGCGCGCCTATCTTGACGAGGAGGCGGATGGGGCCGTGCTCACGCTGCATGACGCCCTGGGCGACGGCACCGCCCTGCTCGCGACCGCCGATTCGTCGCAGGCCTTGGACTTTCGTGCGGGCACCGACAGCTACGCCGGCATCGTGGGGCATGTTCCCGATGAGCCGCAGGTCAAGTCGAACATCGTCTGCAGCTGCGACCACGACGCGATGGTGTCCCTGCGCGAGCGCCTGCGCACCAGGTTTCCCGAGTTCTCCTTCGTCTTTCCGAGCGCGTGGGCGCCCTACATCGACATCTTGCCGGCGGGGTACTCGAAGGGATCGGCCGTTCGCATTCTGGCGTCTGCGCTGGACATCTCGATCGATGAGGTGGCGACCTTCGGTGACTCCGAGAACGACCTCGCCATGATCGAGGGCTTCCCCAACTCGGTGGCGGTCGCGAA
>JAWRIT010000046.1:0-24888 GCA_040268355.1 Atopobiaceae bacterium
CCCCCCCCCCCCCCCCCCCGACCCGATGAGCTGACGACTCACGAGTTGGGAGCCGAGGGCGAGCGCATCGCCATGAGGCTGCTCGAGAGCTTTGGCTATGACATCGTCGCCCATGGATGGACCTGTCCTGCCGGTGAGGTCGACGTCATCGCGCTCGACGGTGAGACGCACGTGCTCGTCGAGGTCAAGACGCGCCTGTGTCGAGACAGGCCCGCGCCCGTTTCCGCCGAGCAGGCGGTCGACGCCCGTAAGCGGGCTCGTTACCGAGCCATCGCTCGATGGTACCTCGGCGCGGTCGGCAGCGAGGTGCCCCTCAGATTCGACGTCATCGCGATCAGCGTCGCCGCCGATGGGATCTGCTCGTGCAGGCACCTGCGAGACGCCTTTGGCGGCGATCGCTGATGGGCGCTTCGGCACAGATGGGCTCCTACACCGTGCATGCGGCGGTCATCCGGGGGGCTGAGGCCATGCCGGTGTCCGTCGAGGTCTCGGCCACCTCCGGCATCCCGGGCTACAACATCGTCGGCATGCCCGACTCCATGGTGCTCGAGGCCAGGCAGCGCGTGCGATGCGCCATCGATGCCAGCGGCTTCGACAACCCGGTGCTCAACGTGACCATCAACCTCGCACCATCAGGCGACCGAAAGACGGGCACTGGGCTGGACCTTCCGATGGCGGTCGCGATCCTGGCGGCGACGGGCCAGATCCCCACACGCGACCTCGACCAGTGCCTGTTCGTGGGAGAGCTCGGCCTTCGGGGCAACGTCTGCCCCGTGCGCGGGACGCTGGCCTACGCCCTGCTCGCGCGCCGTTTGGGCCTTGTCCTGGTCGGGGCACCTGACGGGCTTCCCCAGGAGGGGAGCATCTGCCCCTGTCGCTCGCTTGAGCGGCTGGGCAGGCTCCGGCAGGGGGTGGATTCGTTGGAACCCCCGTCAGATGGTGTGGCCATCAGCGCGGACGCAGACCCGTCCGCCCCAGACGCGCTCGACTACGCCGACGTCTACGACCAGGAGGTGGCCAAGCGCGCCATGGTGGTCGCGGCGACCGGACGCCACGGGCTGCTGATGATCGGGCCCCCGGGCGCGGGCAAGACCATGCTGGCTCGCCGCCTCCCCACGATCCTCCCACCACTCGATGACGGGGCGCGCATCGAGTCGCTGCTCATGCACTCGGTCGCTGGGCAGGATGCGGGCGCGCTGTCCCAAGGGCGCCCGCCGTTTCGAGCGCCGCACCACTCGATCTCGGTCGCGGGACTCGTGGGAGGGGGCAGACCCGTCATACCCGGCGAGATCTCCCTTGCCCATCAGGGGGTCCTCTTCCTAGACGAGCTGCCCGAGTTCGCCTCCAACGTCCTGCAGTCGCTCAGGCAGCCGCTCGAGGACCGCTCCGTGCGCATCGTGCGGGTCGACGGCGCCTACGTGTTCCCTTGCGCGTTCATGCTCGTGGCGGCGGCCAATCCCTGTCCCTGCGGGCACCTGGGCGATCCGGGCCGCGCCTGCACCTGCGCCGCCGCCCTCGTCGAGCGCTACCAGTCCCGCATGGGTGGCCCCTTGGCCGACCGCATCGACATCCACATCGACGTGGCACGGCCTGCCTCGAAGAAGGTCATCGAGAAGCACGCGGGGCTGTCCTCGCAGGCCATGGCGGACCAGGTTCGCAGCGGCAGGGAGTTCGCGGCGTGGCGGCAGGAGCGCTCCGAGGGCGAGCCGAGCGCCATCGACACCTTCGACGCCGCCGCCCGCGTCGCCTTCGAGGGCATCGCCACCAGGCTCTCCTTGGGCGGACGCGCCATCGTGCGCGCCGCGCGGGTGGCACGAACCATCGCCGACCTGGAGCATCACGAACAGGTGAGTCGCGCCGACCTCATCGAGGCCTGCTCGTATAGGGGGAGGGGACATGTCTGATCTGGGACGAGTGGACGGGCGGCGGTGGAGCCTCGCCCCCGACGACGAGCTCTATCCCGACCGGCTGCGGGACATGGAGCATCCTCCCGAGCTCATCCGGGGCATAGGGGACCCCTCGCTGCTCTCGACCCTGTGCCTGGGGGTCATCGGCGCTCGGCGCGCGACGCCCTATGGCCTGGCGGTGGCCCGCAAGGCCGGTCGCATCGCGGCGGAGTCCGGCATCACGCTCGTCTCAGGAGGGGCCATGGGCTGCGATGCGGCGGCGGCACGCGGCGCGCTCGAGGCGGGAGGCAAGACCATCGTGGTCTCGGGGGTCGGGGCGAACCGCGTCTACCCGCGCTCCTCAAGCGACGTGTTCAGGCGCGCGGCGACCGCGGGTGGGGCGGTCATCTCCCTTGAGCCGTGGGACCAGGACGTGCGCAGGTACGCGTTTCTCAGGCGCAACGTCGTGATAGCCGCCCTGGCCACGGCGCTCGTCGTGAGCGAGGCCGGCCAGCGCTCGGGAACCACCAGCACGGCCACGGCGGCCTTTGAGATGGGACGCGAGGTCTATGCCATACCGGGCTCCATCTTCTCTCCCGAGTCGCAGGGATCCAACGCGCTCATCCGCGACGGTGCGGCGATCGTCACGTGCGAGGAGGACCTCGAGCTGCTCATCTCCCGTGACTTCGGGGTGCTCAGGATGGTGGCGCAGCATCCGGCGACCCCGCGTGACCGGATCCTCTCCGCGCTGGTCGCCTCGCCCATGCGCACCGACGACCTCGCCAACAGCCTGGGCGTAGACCCGCTCACCGTCCTGCAGCAGATCGCGGACTTCGAGGTGCGGGGCGTGATCATGCGCCTTCCTGACGGTCGCTACTGCCCCACGCAGGAGACGCTGCTCGCTCGCGATAGAATAGAGGGCCAAGAAGAGCGGCATGACGTATGAGGGGAGCAGCGGTGGAGCAGGTCGTGAGCGTGGTGGGCGGAGGCCTTGCGGGCGCCGAGTGCGCCTTGCAGTTGGCGAGGCGCGGCGTGCGCGTGAGGCTGTTCGAGCAGCGTCCGGGAGGCAACGCGCCGGCCCATCACACAGACCGGCTGGCCGAGCTCGTCTGCTCCAACTCGCTCAAGGCGCAGCGCTTGGAGAGCGCTGCCGGCCTGCTCAAGCACGAGCTGACGGTCATGGGCAGCGCGCTTCTGGAGATGGCGCGCGCCTCTGCCGTCGCGGCCGGAGGGGCGCTCGCCGTGGACCGTGACGCCTTCTCCGAGCGCGTGAGCGCCGCGGTGGATGCCGAGCCGCTGATCGAGCTCGTGCGCGAGGAGGTGACGCGCATCCCGGCCGGCCCGTGCGTTATTGCGGCGGGACCGCTCTGCTCGCCGTCGCTGCTTGAGGCGCTTGGCGAGCTCGTGGGGGGCGAGCGCCTCTCGTTCTTCGACGCGGCGGCGCCCATCGTGGACGCGCAGAGCGTCGATCGCGACGTGGTCTTCAGCCAGTCCCGCTACGAACAGGGTCAGGGCGACTACCTCAACTGTCCCATGGACCAAAAGAGCTACGAGCGCTTTCATGCCGAACTGGTGGGGGCCCGCCGCGTCGTGCTGCGCGACTTCGAGCAGGCCGATCTGTTCTGTGCCTGCCAGCCGGTGGAGGAGGTCGCCCGCAAGGGCGTCGACACGCTGCGCTTTGGTGCGCTCAAGCCGGTGGGGCTGGTGGATCCCCGGACGGGGCGGCGTCCGTGGGCGGTCGTGCAGCTGCGTCCCGAGAACGCGTCATGCACCGCGTACAACCTCGTGGGCTTCCAGACCAACCTCACCTGGGGCGAGCAGGAGCGCGTCTTCAGGATGATCCCCGGCCTTGAGCGTGCGGACTTCTTCCGCTATGGGGTCATGCACCGCAATTCCTTCGTGGACGCCCCGCGCGTGCTCGACACCAGCCTCGCCGTGCCTGGGACGCAGGTGCGGCTGGCCGGCCAGATCACCGGCACCGAGGGTTACGTCGAGGCGATCGCCTCGGGGCTGCTCGCGGCGCTCAACACCTACGCGGACCTCACGGGTGCGGAGCACGTGTCGCTTCCGGCGACGACGGCCTTCGGGTCGCTTGTCGCCTATGCAACGGACCCGGCGACCGAGCCCTACCAGCCGATGCACGTGAACTTCGGGCTGCTGCCGCCACTGGGCGGCAAGCGCCTGCGCAAGCGGGAGCGCTACGCCGCCTATGCCCGCCGTGCCGTGGACGACCTCGACGCCTACGTGAGCGCCCGCACGGAGCTGTTCGCCGCGCGGGAGGTGGGGCGGCCATGAGCGCCGAGACCCGCTCGCAGGCCCAGGACGCCTTCGAGCGCGACGCCCAGGACTACATCGCCTACCTGGCGGGCGTGCGCAACCTCTCGCCGAACACGGTGCGCGCCTACCAGATGGACGTGCGGGCGTACTGCGACTGGACTCGCCGCGAGGGAGTGGTGGGTGGCGCCGCCTCGCATCGCGACCTCAGGCGCTACCTCGGCGAGCTGAGCCGCTCGGGCTACTCGACGACCACCATCAACCGTCACCTCTCGGCCGTGCGGGGCCTCTACCGGTGGCTCGTGGGGGAGGGCCGCGTCACCACCGACGCCGCGGCGGCGCTCGCAGGCCCCAAGGTCGCGCGCACGCTGCCCCGGACCCTCTCCGACGACGACTTCGAGGCGCTGGTGGCCACCTGCGACGAGTCGAGCGCGGAGGGACTTCGCGACCGCGCCTTCATCGAGGTGCTCTATGCGACGGGCGCCCGCATCTCGGAGGTGTCACGGCTGGACAGGGGAGACGTGGACTTCGCACAGGCACAGGTCCGCCTCTTTGGCAAGGGCTCCAAGGAGCGCGTGGTCCCGTTCTATCCAAGGGCCGCCCGCGCGTTGGGTCGCTACCTTGCCGACGGGCGTCCTGCGCTCGTCGCGCGCCGTGCCCAAGGGACGCCGACAGAGGCGCTGTTCGTCTCCACGCGTGGCAACCGCATGTCCGCCGACGCCCTGCGCACGCGGTTCGAGCGGCACGTGCGCGAGGCGGGCGTCGAGGTGGGCACGACGCCGCACGCCATGCGCCACAGCTTCGCCACCGAGCTGCTGGGCGGTGGGGCCGACCTCCGCAGCGTCCAGGAGCTGCTCGGGCACGAGAGCCTGGCGACGACGCAGATCTACACGCACCTCTCCATCGATCGCTTGAAGGACGCGACCCGACAGGCGCATCCGCGCGGCGAGTAGGGCCGGCGCCTGAGGGCGCCCACATGAGCGGGCGAGTGAGGCGGGCGTCTCCTGGGGGCGTCGCCGTCCGGATCGGGTGCCCTCGTGCGCCATCCGCAGGGGAGGCGGCCAGACGTTGTGCATGAGTCGTCGCCGTAGCAGGATGTGAAGGGTAAGTTGCGTCTCTGGCAGCTCGACAGCAGATCTCCCGTGCTGCTATACTGTCGGGTTGTTGTGCATCCGCACGACATCAATTCGCACGCGTGGGCGACCTTCCGGCCGCGGTGCTCGAGGCGCACAGCCGGGTCTCGGGTGGCTTTGGAAGGGCGGACCCCGCGCGGAGGACCAACCATTGGAGGTTAGACATGGCTGTGAAGATCAACATCAGGACCCTGCTCGAGGCCGGGTGCCACTATGGGCACCAGACGCGCCGCTGGAACCCGAAGATGCGTCCCTTCATCTTCGGCGAGCGCAACGGCATCTACATCCTCGACCTCAAGCAGACGGTCGTCGACGCCGACCGCGCGTACTCGTTCCTCAAGGACAGCGCCGCCAAGGGTGGCAAGGTGCTGTTCGTCGGGACCAAGAAGCAGGCGCAGGAGCCCATCGCCACGCAGGCCGCACGCTGCGGCATGCCCTACATCAACCAGCGCTGGCTCGGCGGCATGCTCACCAACTTCGTCACGATGCGCTCCCGCATCGATCGCATGGAGGAGCTCGAGGCCATGGTCGCCGACGGCCGCATGGCCGCCCGCGGCAAGAAGGAGCAGGCCGTGCTCACCAAGGAGCTCGAGAAGCTCCAGCGCAACCTGGGTGGCGTGCGTGACATGCACGCCCTTCCGCAGGCCATCTTCGTCGTCGACACCAAGCGCGAGGAGATTGCCGTCAAGGAGGCCAACCGCCTGCACATCCCGGTTGTCGGCCTGCTTGACACCAACTCTGATCCCGATGTCATCGACTACGGCATTCCCGCCAACGATGACGCCATCCGCTCGGTGAACCTCATGTGCGAGCTGGTCGCCGACGCCGTGCTGGCCGGCTCCGGCAAGGAGCAGATCTCCGTCGAGGAGATGGCCGCCGGCGAGACCACCCCGGCCGTCGAGGTCGAGCAGGCAGCAGCCGACGCTCCCGCAGCAACCGTCACCGAGTAGTCCCGAGAGAACACACGCGCCTTACAAGGAGGAACACCTATGGCTCAAGTTACCGCCGCTCTGGTCAAGCAGCTCCGCGAGATGACCGACTCGCCCATGATGGAGTGCAAGAAGGCCCTGGTCGAGGCCGATGGCGACCTCGAGGCCGCCGTCGACATCCTGCGCAAGATGGGTGTCGCCAAGGCCGTCAAGCGTGCGGGCCGCGACACCAACGAGGGCACCATCGCCGCCTTCGTCGCCGCCGACGGCAAGCGCGGGGCCCTGCTCGAGCTCAGCTGCGAGACCGACTTCGTGGGCACCAACCCGAAGTTCACTGGCTTTGCCGCCGACCTCGCCGAGGTCGTCGCAGAGAACGATCCCGCCGACCTCGAGGCCCTGAAGAGCTGTCCGATGGGCGAGAGCACCGTCGAGGCCGAGCTCACCGAGATGATCCACGTCATCGGCGAGAACATGAAGATCCAGCGCTTTGCGCGCGTCACCGTCGAGAATGGCGCGCTGGGCAGCTACGTGCACCTGGGCGGCAAGCTCGCTGACATCGTGACCTTCGAGTTCTCCAAGCCCGAGACGGCCGAGAACGAGCAGTTCAAGAGCTTCGCGCATGACGTCGCCATGCAGGTTGCCGCCATGCCGTCGGTCGCGTGCCGCCGCGAGGACGTCCCCGCCGACGTCATCGCTCGTGAGAAGGCCATCTACATGGCCCAGGCCGCCGAGTCCGGCAAGCCCGAAGCCATTCAGGAGCGCATCGCCACCGGGCGCCTGGAGAAGTTCTACAAGGAGAGCTGCCTGGTGGAGCAGGACTTCATCAAGGACGGCGGCATGACCATCTCCGAGCTCGCCGGCAAGGTCGGCGCCGAGGTGGGGGACACCATCGAGGTCATGTCCTTCGTGCGCTACGCCTTTGGCCAGGAGTAGCCACACCAGCTCATAGCACGCATCGGGGGCGGCACCATCTCGTGCCGACCCCTTTTTGCATCACGGCCCGCGTCCTGGCGCCAAATCTCGACGACCGGGACGCCTTTCACCGTGCGAATGCTGTAGGGTCGTCCGCATGGTGCGGGGACCGAGCGCTCCGTTTGCTAAACTTCTAGGGATTGTGGCCCTGGAGCTCCGCTTGTGTGCGGGCATCGACAGAGGGAGGACCGTTGGCAGAGTACAAGTTCAGGCGCGTGCTGCTCAAGCTTTCGGGCGAGGCGCTCATGGGCGAGCGCTCCTTTGGCATCGACCCTGAGGTCGTGCAGCGCATTGCCGAGTCGATCAAGCCGGCCTACGAGGACGGCGTGCAGATCGCGGTCGTCGTGGGAGGCGGCAACATCTATCGTGGCCTGGAGGGGGCCGCCGAGGGCATGGATCGCGCCCAAGGCGACAACATGGGCATGCTCGCCACGGTCATCAACTCCCTCGCGCTGCAGGACTGCTTCGAGAAGAACGGGTTCGACTGTCGTGTCATGAGCGCCATCGAGATGCACGCGATCTCCGAGACCTACATCCGTCGTCGGGCGATCCGTCACCTCGAGAAGGGCCGCGTCACCATCTTTGCGGCAGGGACCGGCAACCCCTACTTCACCACCGACACCTGCGCCGCCCTTCGCGCCTGCGAGATCGGCGCGGACATCCTCATGAAGGCGACCAAGGTCGACGGCATCTACGACAAGGATCCCGTCAAGCACCCCGACGCCCGGAAGTACGACACGATCACCTACCGCGACGTGCTCAAGTGGCGCCTGCAGGTCATGGACGCGACGGCCACGGCGCTGTGCCAGGACAACGCGATGCCCATCATGGTCTTCAACATGGAGCAGGAGGGCGCCATCGTGCGAGCGCTCAAGGGCGAGGTGGTCGGCACCACGGTCGTGGAGGGATAGGCGAGCAGTCGGTCGGACGCGTTTTGACAACGAGCAACGAGAGTGAGGCTGGACGATCATGAGCGAGTATACGGATTCTGCCAAACGTCGCATGGACAAGGCGATTGACGCCCTCAACGCGAACTTCGCACGCGTGCGCACGGGTCGTGCGAACCCGCACGTCCTCGACAGCATCAAGGTCGACTACTACGGCGTTCCGACGCCGGTCACCCAGCTCGCGGGCGTGAAGGTCCCCGAGGCCTCGATGCTGGTGGTCGAGCCGTGGGACAAGACCTCCCTGCGCGCCATCGAGAAGGCCATCATGGACTCCGACCTGGGCATCACGCCGAGCAACGACGGCGTCGTCATCAGGCTGCCCTTCCCCAAGCCCACCGAGGAGCGGCGTCGCGAGCTCGTCAAGGAGTGCAACAAGTACGGGGAGGAGGGCAAGGTCGCCATCCGCAACGCCCGTCGTCACGCCAACGAGAAGGCCGAACGCGCCGAGAAGGACGGGGAGCTCACCGAGGACGACCTCAAGCGCGAGAAGAAGGCGATCCAGAAGCTTACCGACGACTACACCAAGCAGGTGGAGGATCTGCTCAAGGCCAAGTCGGCCGAGGTGATGGAGATCTAGGTGGAACGCGACGAGGCACTGCTCGGCGCCTACTTCGCGCAGGCGCCCTCCGACATCTCCCTGGCCGACATCGACTGCGACCGGCTGCCCTCGCACGTCTCCATCATCATGGACGGCAACGGTCGCTGGGCGCAGGCGCACGGTCGGGAGCGCTCGTTCGGCCATGTCGCGGGGGTCGACTCCCTGCGCGAGACCGTTACGGCATGCGTTCGTCTCGGCCTGGACGTGCTCTCGGTCTATGCCTTCTCGACGGAGAACTGGCATCGGCCGAAGCGCGAGGTGGACCTCCTCATGCATCTGTTCGCCACGACGCTGCTCAAGGAGCTGCCGCTCTTTCACGAGCAGAACGTGCGACTGCGCTTCCTAGGGGACCTCGAGGCGCTGCCGAGCAGCACCCAGGACGTGTTCCAGCGGGGCCTGGACGAGACGGCCGATCACACGGGCATGACCTTTGCCCTAGCTGTCAACTACGGGTCACGCGCGGAGATCGCACGGGCCTGTCGCCTCGTGGCGGAGAAGGTCGCCAGCGGGACGCTCGCGCCCCAAGACGTCGACGAGGCCACCATCTCGTCGCATCTCTACACCGCGGATCTCCCTGATCCGGAGCTTTTGGTTCGCACCTCGGGAGAGCTGCGTCTCTCGAACTACCTGCTGTGGCAGCTCGCCTACACCGAGTTCTACGTCACCGACACCCTGTGGCCCGACTTCGACCGCTGGGAGCTGCTGCGGTCGATCCGGGCGTTCCAGGGTCGGAACCGCCGCTTTGGAGGGGTGGTCACCTCATGAATACGGTTGCGCCAGAAGGCACGAACAAGATGCTGGTCCGCGTCGTCGTCGGCGCGGCATACTTCGTCGTGGTCGTCGGATGCCTCTTTGCGGGCGTCACCGCGACCTCGGTGGCCGTCTCGTTCATGGCCAGCATGTGCTGCTGGGAGTTCCTGCGGCTCTGCAAGGGCGCGGGTCGCATGCCCAATATGGGCATCGCCTTGGCCATCACGGCGCTCTACCCACTGGCCCCGTTGCTCAACTATGGCAACGTGCACCTGCTCACCACGATGACCCTGCTGCTGGCGCTCGCCGTATGGTATGTGGCCGTGCCCCGCGTGAGCATCGCCGACGTCGCCCTCACCGCCTTTGCCGCCATCTACTGTGGCTTCTCGTTCTCGGCGGTGAGCCTGATCCGCAGCTGTGACGCCGGCCTCGAGGGTGCCCTGCTCACCCTTGGCGTCATGGGCTCGATCTGGATCAACGACACCTGCGCCTACTTCATCGGGTCGCGCTTCGGCATGCACAAGCTGGTGCCGCGCATCTCGCCGAACAAGAGCTACGAGGGGTTCTGGGGCGGCATCGTCGGCTGCGTGCTCATCTGGGTGCTCCTTGCCCTGCTGCGCGTTCGTGGCATTGGGCTTCTGTTTGCAATCCCGTGCGGCCTGTGCGTCGGGGCCATGTCGGTCTTCGGCGACCTGTTCGAGTCGCGGATCAAGCGAGGCTTTGGTGTCAAGGACTCGGGGACGCTCATGCCGGGCCATGGGGGAATGCTCGACCGCAGCGACGCGCTGCTGTTTGGGTGCATGATCGCCTACCTTCTGCTGCGCCTGGGGAGGTTCGTGTGAGCATCCTCGAGGACAGGGTCCCTCGCGCCGCCCTCCGTCGTCCGCTGCGCGTCGCCATCCTGGGGTCCTCGGGCTCCATTGGCACACAGGCCCTTGACGTCTGCCGCAAGCACGGCGACAAGGTGGAGGTCGTGGCACTTTCCGTCTTCGCCTCGGCTGGCGCGCTGGTCGAGGCGGCCCGCGAGTTCGGGGCCCGTCATGTCTGCGTGGCGGATGTCGCCCACGCGGACGACGCCATCCTCACGGAGCTTCCCGACGGCTGCGAGCTGACCGTGGGCACAGGTGCCCTTGCCGCCCTCGCGACCCTGCCCGAGGTGGACTGCGTCGTCAACGCCCTCGTCGGAGCCTCCGGCATGCGGGCCGGCTACGAGGCGCTCGCCGCCGGCAAGAAGCTTGCCTACGCCAACAAGGAGTCCATCGTCGTGGCGGGCGACCTGCTCATGCCGCTCGCACGGCCGGGTCAGCTCATCCCCGTGGACTCCGAGCACAGCGCCATCTTCCAGTGCCTGCTGGGGGAGCGGACCCGCGACGTCGCCTGCCTGTGGCTCACCTGTTCCGGCGGACCGTTCTATGGCAGTGATCGCGCGGAGCTCTCCGCTGTCACGGCGGCCGACGCGCTTGCGCATCCCACGTGGCTGATGGGGGACAAGATCACCATCGACTCCGCGACGCTCATGAACAAGGGCTTCGAGGTGCTGGAGGCGCACCACCTGTTCGACGTGCCCATCGATGACGTGCGTGTGCTGGTCCAGCGCCAGAGTCGCATCCACTCCATGGTGGAGTTCGCCGACGGGTCGACGATCGCCCAGCTGGGACCCTCCGACATGCGCATCCCCATCCAGTACGCCCTGAGCTACCCCGAGCGGTGGGAGAGTCCCTCGCCACGCATCGACTACCGTCAGGAGGGCGCCATCACCTTCGGCGAGGCTGACGAGCGGACCTTCGGCTGCCTGGCGCTGGCCCGCGAGGCCGGCCGCATCGGGGGCACGGCCCCCTGCGTCCTCAATGCCGCCAACGAGGTGGCCAACGCCGCCTTCCGGCGGGACGAGTGCGGCTTTCTCGACATCGAGCGCGTCGTGCGCACGGTCGTCGAGGCCCATGACGCCGAGGCGGTCGAGAGCCTCGACCAGCTCGACGACCTTGACCGCGAGGCCCGACAGATGGCCACCCGTATCCTCATGGATGTGATTTCGTGACTGTGCTCTCAGGTGTTGCATCGGCGCTCTTCTGGGGCGTCATTCTGCTGTCGCTGCTCGTGTTCGTGCACGAGAGCGGGCATTTCCTCATGGCCCGGGCCTTCGGCGTGCGGGTGACCGAGTTCTTCCTGGGCATGCCGAGCCGCCTGCGCCTCTCGTGGAAGTCGCGGCGCTGGGGCACCGAGTTCGGAGTCACGCCGGTGCTGCTGGGTGGCTACAACCGCATCTGTGGCATGGAGGGCGAGCTCGACGACCTGCTTGCCGACGCGCTCGGCATCGTCCAGCGCGAGGGGCGGGTCCTGGCGAGCGACGTGGCGGCCGAGCTTGGCGTCGACGAGGAGCGAGCGTATCGGCTGCTTGAGGTGCTCAGCGACATGGGCTCGATCAGGCCCTTCTATGACCCCGAACGCGACGAGCATCCCGGACAGTCCGAATACCCCGCCGCCTTCGAGACGCTCCAGCGCGATGCGGCCATGCTGACCGAGTACGACGTTGACCACGACTTCTCGTCTGCGGGGACGACGCCAGGGGGCAGCCCGCGTCCGGTCGCGGACGCGGCAGGCCTGCTCGCGGCCGACACAGCCCGCACCTACCGCGGCAAGAGCTTCGTCAAGCGAGTCCTGATCCTTCTGGCGGGGCCGCTCGTCAACATCGCGCTCTCCTTCGTCTTGATCGTCGCCTCGCTGACGATCGTCGGCGTGGAGGTGAACGTCAACTCCAACACGCTCGGCGGGGTGACGTCGGGCTCGCTCGCCGCCGACGCCGGCCTTATGGAGGGCGACACCATCATGCGACTCGGATCGCATGACGTGACGAGCTGGGTGAGCCTTGCCGAGGCCATCGACATGACACTCGAGCAGGGCGACGACTTCATCGTCGCCTACGAGCGTGACGGAGAGACCTTCGAGACGACCGTGACGCTGCCTGCCGACGGGCAGGTCGAGGCCTTTGGCGTGGAGGCGCTCCTTGAGACCTACCACCCCACCTTCGTGGAGGCGGCCTCCTATGCCCTCTCCTACGTGCAGCTCGTCGGTGGGACCATCGCCCGGCTGCTGCTGCCTCAGCACACCTTGGAGATCGTGGGGCAGTCCACCTCCATCGTGGGCATCTCTGCGATGGCGTCGGACGCGGCGTCCTCCGGGGCGAACGACCTCGTGATGTTCGCCGCCGCGATCTCGATGTCGCTGGGGTTCACAAACCTGTTGCCGGTCCCACCGCTCGACGGTGGAAAGATCCTCATCGAGGTGGTGGAGCTCGTGCGCAGAAAGCCGCTTTCCACCAAGGCGCGCAGCGCCGTGAGCTATGTCGGGCTCGCATTCTTCCTGTTCCTCTTCGTCTTTGCGCTGCGCAACGACGTGCTGAGAATCTTCGGTCAGTAGACGGTCGCCGGGGAGGAGATGCCCATGCGGACAGACGGGGCCGAGCTTGCTGTCTTGGCGGCTCGCGACCGCACGAACAAGGTCATGGTGGGGGACGTCGCCATCGGCGGTGGCGCGCCCGTCACGGTGCAGTCGATGTGCACCACCAAGACGGCCGACGCGCCGGCGACCCTGGCGCAGATCGCCCGCCTCGCCGAGGCCGGCTGCGAGATCATCCGCGTCACGGTGCCCGACCGTGCCTCCCTTGACGCCTTCGAGGACATCTGTGCGGCCTCGCCGCTGCCGGTGGTCGCGGACATCCACTTCGATCACCGCCTGGCGGTCGCCGCGGCTGAGCGCGGCGCGGCGGCGCTGCGCATCAATCCGGGCAACATCGGCTCGTTCGGCAAGGTCGACCAGGTCATCGACGCGGCAGGGGAGTGCGGCTGCGCCATTCGCATCGGGGTGAACGCGGGCTCGCTCGACGAGCGCGTCGCCGATCGCCAGGACCTGACGCTTTCTGAGAAGCTCGTCGCCTCGAGCGTGGCCTTCGTCGAGCACTTCAAGGAGCGCGGCTTTGCCAACATCGTGCTCTCCGCCAAGGCCCACTCGGTCCCGGTGACCGTCGAGACCTACCGCCTGCTTGCCCGTGAGCTCCCCGACGTCCCTTTGCATGTGGGGGTCACCGAGGCCGGAACGCTGCGGCAGGGCACCGTCAAGAACTCGGTGGGCGTGGGGATCCTGCTCGCCGAGGGCATCGGCAACACGATCAGGCTCTCGCTCACGGCGGATCCCGTCGAGGAGGTATGGGTCGCCTGGGACCTGCTTTCGGCACTCGAGCTGAGAAGGCTGCACCCGGAGCTGGTAAGCTGTCCCACGTGCGGTCGCACGCAGGTGGACCTCATCGCCATCGCCGAGGAGGTCTCGACGCGCCTCGCGCAGGTGAGGGCACCGATCAGCGTGGCGGTCATGGGGTGCGTGGTCAATGGCCCCGGAGAGGCGCGCGACGCCGACATCGGCATCGCCTGCGGAAAGGGGCAGGGAATGATCTTCGTGGGCGGCGAGCCGCTGCGCAGGGTCAGCGAGGAAGATATGGTCGACGAGCTGTTCGTCGAGATCGAGCGCCGGTTCGGCGCGTAGCGTGGACGGGGCGGGCGTGCGGCTCCCAAGGATGCGCCGAGGCGCAGGGGAGCCCTCCTTCGCCCGTATCGTCAAGGAAGGACACCGAACAAGATGAAGCACTACGTGAAGATGTCGAAGCTCTATGCCCCCACGCTCAAGGAGGATCCGGCGGAGGCGGAGCTGGCGAGCCACCGGCTGCTGCTGCGTGCCGGCATGATCCGCAAGACGGCGGCAGGGCTCTACAGCTATCTGCCGCTCGCCTGGCGTTCGCTGCGCAAGATCGAGGCGGTCATCCGCGAGGAGATGGAGGCCATCGGCGCCCAGGAGGTCCAGGTGCCCATGGTCGTGCCGGCGGAGCTGTGGCAGGAGTCGGGACGCTGGGACGCCTACGGCGCCGAGCTGCTTCGCCTGCGTGACCGTCACGAGCGCGACTTCGTGATCGGGCCCACCCACGAGGAGACCTTCGTCGACCTGATCAAGAACGAGCTGCGCTCCTATCGGCAGCTTCCGGTGACCCTCTACCAGATCCAGGACAAGTTCCGCGACGAGATGCGCCCGCGCTTTGGGCTCATGCGCGGTCGTGAGTTCATCATGAAGGACGCCTACTCCTTCGACGCGACCGTCGAGGGCATGCACGAGAGCTACGAGCAGGAGAAGGCCGCCTACGCGCGGATCTGCGAGCGCTGCGGGCTGCGGGCGCTTCCTGTGGTCGCGGACTCCGGGCAGATCGGTGGCGACACCTCGGTCGAGTTCATGGCGCTCGCCGACGCCGGGGAGGCGGAGCTGGTGTGGTGCGACTGCGACTGGGCCGCCGACGTCGAGGCCGCGCAGGTGGGCATCGCCTGGGAGGAGGGTCCCGGCACCGACTGCGAGCGCGTCGAGACCCCCTGCGAGGGCACGATAGCGGCACTCGCGGCCTTCATGGGCGTCTCCGAGCGCGCCTGCCGCAAGAGCTTCTCGCTGATCGCCGAGGACGGTACGCCGGTGCTCTGTTTGCTGCCGGGCGACCACGAGCTCAACGAGGTGAAGGCCGAGCACGCCTTTGGCCACTACGAGGTCATGGACGAGGAGCAGATGAAGGAGTACGGCCTGGTCAAGGGCTATATGGGACCGGTCGGGTGCGACGAGCGCGTGCGCGTGGTGGCTGACGTGTCCCTGCGCGACTCCACAAGCTGGCTCGTGGGCGCCAACGAGGCGGGCTGGCACATCATGGGCGCCCGCCCCGGCCGCGACTTCACGGTGGACGAGTGGCTCGACCTCGCCTCGGCCAAGGAGGGCGACGCGTGTCCGGTGTGCGGACGGCCCCTCAAGGCCGCCCGGGGCATCGAAGTGAGCCAGGTCTTCCAACTGGGCACCAAATACTCCGAGGCCATGGGGGCCACCTTCATGGACGAGGACGGCGTGGAGCGGCCCTTCCAGATGGGCTGCTATGGCATCGGCGTGAGCAGGACCCTGGCGGCCGTCGTCGAGCAGTCCCATGACGAGCAGGGCATCATCTGGCCGGTCTGCGTGGCCCCCTTCGAGGTCGAGGTCGTGCCGCTGGACGTGAAGGGGGAGGTGTGGGAGGCCGCCTCCCGCCTTGCCGGCGAGCTCGCCGAGCGAGGCGTCGAGGTCGTCATCGACGACCGCACGGAGCGGCCTGGCGTCAAGTTCAACGACGCAGACCTCATGGGCTTTCCCTA
Source organism: Atopobiaceae bacterium (assembly GCA_040268355.1). Lineage (GTDB taxonomy): Bacteria > Actinomycetota > Coriobacteriia > Coriobacteriales > Atopobiaceae > UBA1367. Next base: position 15,690 of record JAWRIT010000046.1, read on the forward strand.
CCAGGTCATCTGTGGCAAGCGCGGCATCAAGGGCGGTGTGGCGGAGGTCAAGGAGCGAGCGAGCGGCGAGCGTGCCGAGGTCGCCCTCGAGCAGCTGGCCGACTACCTCTCCGAGCGGGTCATCGCCGAGCGTCGGTAGCTCTACCAGGCTTTTTTCGAGTCGGGGTGCCAGGTGCGCATCGGGTGGCCTCCGTCGCCCCGCACCTCAAAAAAGTCGGAAAAGATGCTTGACGGAGATTCGTTCTTTGGTAACATACCTGTTGCACCAACCCACGGGGATATAGCTCAGCTGGGAGAGCGCATGACTGGCAGTCATGAGGTCAGGGGTTCGATCCCCCTTATCTCCACCAAACAGTATGGGCGACGGCTTCGGTCGTCGCCTTTTTTCTAACGGGCCTATGGCGCAACGGTTAGCGCAGGGGACTCATAATCCCTGGGTTGGGGGTTCGAATCCCTCTGGGCCCACCCGATGGAACCGCAGGCCAGCTGGTATTTTCAGCTGGCCTGCTCTCATCGGGAGCCTCTCGGCCGCTAGCAAGCGCCAGATATGCTAAACGTAGGAATCCACACGGACAGGGTTTCTTTGTAACCGTGAATGCCATCAACTTCCTAGGGAATACCAGAGAATAGCAGGGGCTTTTCTAGGCGTCCTTGTCAGTCTGTGCTTGACGGGAGTAAGATAAAACGCTAGTCGAGGGGAAGGAGTGCCAATGGCGAACGCAGTCGATGTCGCAGCATACATCCTAGAGCAAACCGGTAGCGTAACCACCATGAAGCTCCAGAAACTCGTCTACTATGCTCAGGTCAGACATCTTGTCACAAACGATCACCCGCTTTTCTCAGAAGAGGTCCAGGCATGGGCGAACGGTCCGGTCTCGCCGCGCTTGTACCATGTTCATTCGGGCAAGTACATGGTTGGGAGAGGTGGGCTTGCCCCATATGGTTCGCCAGATGCCCTGTCTTATTCTGAGAAGGCTGCCGCAGACTTGGTTGTGGAGAAGCTGGGCGCATGCTCTGGCGAGCAACTACGAGAGTTGAGTCACAGCGAACGCCCGTGGCTGGACGCACGCAGGGGGTATGGGCCAGGTGAGCGTTGCAGTGTGCCCATCACTGTCGAGTCGATGCGGAGCTTCTACGGCTCTCCCGCATGTGCCAACCCGATCGTTTGCTAGCCATGCGACGAGACGGGATTTCGAAGAAGAGGATTAGGAGGGCCGGCGACAGGCTTGCCGCTGGTCTTCTTGATGGAGAAGAGCGCTGGGCTGCCCTTGGGCTGGTTGGGCACTGGAGGGCGGCGCACATCGAGCCCCTCCACAAAACGCTTGGCATGCTTGAGATGATCTGTGGACAGGATGCGTCAACGATCCTTGTGAGCCGTCTGAAGCGCATAGAAACGACGATCAACAAGCTCAATCGCCCTGGGCACAAATTCAACCTCATTACGCTGCGTGACATCGCAGGATGCCGTCTCATAGTTCCCACGGACAGCGAAGTTCGCCGTATCGCCGCCCGAATCGAGGAGGCTGGGCAGTGCCGCACCGTGGTAGATCACATGCATGCACCAAAAGCCTCTGGATATCGGGGCATCCATCTCGTTTGCAGGTACGACTCTCCTTCTTACGGCTATGAGAACATGGACGTCGAGGTGCAAGTCCGCTCTCGCCTGCAGCACGATGGCGACGGCAGTCGAGATATATGATCTCATCACCCAGGCGAACCTCAAGTTCGGGTCTGGCTCTGCCAGTCAGAGAAGATACTTCCAGCTCGCATCAGCGCTCATGAGTCATGATGTCAAGGATGAGAAGGCCGCTGTCGAAGAGCTCCGCAAGCTCGATTCAGAGCTGGACATTCTGAACACGCTCGAAGAGGCTTCGAATTCCATGTATGTCATCTACGATGGCGTTGAAGGCGTCTCGCGTTCGGACAGCTGCCTTATCTCGGTCAACGTCGACGAACAGCTGATTAGGCTGCACGTGTATCCCAAAGGAAATGAGGAGGAGGCGGCGTCTCAATACACGGCTCTCGAAAGCGATGCGTCAGCGAGTGATGTGTATCTATTGGCAAGGGCTGCCTCGCTCGACGATTTGCGCAGGGCGTACCCTAACTACTACTCTGATATCTCGGAGTTCGTAGGCTGGTTGAAAGGCTGTCTTGGTTAGCCTGCATCGACTCGCTCTTCAAGCCTATACGGGCATAGGGGCGAATCACACGTCCGAGGGCCCTGTCCGCCTGCATCCCTTGGGCTGCATATCGCTATGATGGATGCAGGCAAGCGTGTCATGCGAAGGTGGGAGGCATCGTGACGAGCAGCGGCAAGCTCCTCAAACTGTTCTGCATAGGCGGTCTCTTCGTCGGGGCGCTGTCGGCGGTGCTCGGCATCGTGCTCCTCGTGGCAAGCGTGGCCGACATCGACGCCTGGGTCACGACGCTCGAGGGCGTGGGGACGAGCGTGCTCGGCGCGCGGAGCGCCATATTGGCCAACGTCCCCTCGAACACGGAGCGGCTGAGGACGACGGCTCTGCTCGGTGCGCTCGCTGCAGCCGCGATAGCAGCCTTCCTCGTCTTTGGTGGCCAGCAGGTGGAGTCGCCACAGCACCTCGCGGCGGGTGGGATCTGCGTCGTCTTTCTCGGCATGCTCCTGATCGCCCACCGCATCGTCAGAGAGCAGCTGAGCAAGTAGCCGTCGTGCGGGCGATCCGCTCCCGGCGCCACCTGTTCGACGCCTGGTGGGAGGTCCGCAGGGCCTTCGTGCGGGCGACTTTCCTGAAGGTGAGAAATCTCGCGGCGCGGCGCTCAGATATCTGCTACCATGCATACCTGCATTGGCACGGGCGATTGGCTCAGGGGTAGAGCACATCCTTCACACGGATGGGGTCGCTGGTTCGAATCCAGCATCGCCCACCAGGAAACTGCGAGGCCGGAGACAGCTGTTTCCGGCCTTTTTTCTAGGAGAGCGCCTCTTTGATTGCCCTTGCTGACAAGATCGAGAAGTCCTTCGGTGGCCGCATACTCTATTCGGGCGCGACGCTGCAGCTGAACGCTGGCGAGCGCTGGGGCCTGGTCGGTCCCAACGGCGCCGGCAAGACGACGCTGCTCAAGATCATCATGGGCCAGGAGAGCGCCGATCACGGCAGCGTGAGCCTCGCGCGCGAGGCCACGATCGGGTATCTGGAGCAGGAGGCGCGCCTGGCCGGGGAGAAGTCGGCCCTGGCGGAGGTGGTCGACTCTGCGACCGAGATCCGCCGGCTCGAGGGGCGCATCTCTCAGATGGAGCAGGAGATCGCCGCGTCTGAGGGTGGAGCGCAGCTCGATCGGCTGCTCGAGCGATATGGCGCGGCGCAGGATCGCTACGAGCGCCTGGGCGGCTACGAGCTCGAGGCCCGCGCGCGGCAGATCCTCGGCGGCCTGGGCTTTCCGGTGAGCGACTTCGACAAGCCCGCCCGCGAGTTCTCTGGCGGCTGGCAGATGCGCATCGCGCTCTCGAAGCTCCTGCTGCGCCATCCCGACCTCCTGCTGCTCGACGAGCCCACCAACCACCTGGACCTCGAGAGCGTCAAGTGGCTGGAGTCCTTTCTGGCCTCCTATGACGGGGCCGTGCTTCTGGTGAGCCACGACCGCGCCTTCATGGACGCCTGCGTGAGCCACATCGCCGCGCTGGAGAACAAGCGTCTCGTCACCTACACCGGCACCTATTCGGACTACCTGCGGCAGCGCGAGGACAACCTCGAGCAGCTGCGGGCCAAGCGAGCCGCGCAGGAGCGCGACATCGCCCACATGGAGACCTTCATCGCGCGGTTCCGCTACAAGCCGACCAAGGCCCGACAGGTCCAGGAGCGCGTCAAGAAGCTCGAGAAGGTCAAGGAGGAGCTGGTCGTGCTGCCGGAGTCCTCGAAGCGGATGCGCTTCCGCTTTCCGGAGCCGCCGCGCACCGGCGAGACGGTCGTGCGGCTGGAGGACGTGGCCAAGGCCTACGGGGACAACCTCGTCTACGAGGGCGTGAGCCTCTCGTTGTATCGGGGGGACCACGTGGTGCTCGTCGGTCCCAACGGGGCGGGCAAGTCCACCCTCATGAAGCTTGTGAACGGCCATGAGGCCCCCACGGCGGGCTCTATCGAGCTTGGGCAGAACGTCACGCAGGCATACTACGCCCAGCACCAGCTCGAGATGCTGACGGCTGCCAACACCGTGCTCGCGGAGATGGACGAGGCGGCGCCAGGATGGACCACCGCGGAGGAGCGACGCCTGCTCGGGGCCTTCCTCTTCCATGGCGATGACGTCGACAAGCGCGTGGGCGTGCTCTCGGGCGGCGAGCGCGCACGCCTCGCGCTGGCCAAGATGCTCGTGGCGCCCGACCCGCTGCTCTGTCTGGACGAGCCGACCAACCACCTCGACATCGACTCGGTCGACGTGCTCGAGCGGGCGCTCGTGGACTTCCCGGGCACGATCGTGCTCATAAGCCATGACGAGCATCTGGTGCGTGCGGTGGCCAACAAGGTCATTGACGTGCGGGACCATACCGTGACCGTCTACGACGGGGACTACGACTACTACCTCTTCAAGCGCGCGGAGCTCGAGGCTCGTGCGGCAGACGAGCAGGCCGAGGTGGCCCCAACGGCACAGGCCGCCCACGTGCGACAGCCGGCGGGTCCCACCCCGTCTGAGCGGGCGAAGTCCCCGGGGCGCAACACCAAGACCCGCGAGCAGCGTCGCGCCGAGGCCGAGGCCCGCAATGCCGCCAGTCGGGCGCTGCGGGCCGAACGGCGACGGCTCAAGGAGGTCGAGGCGGCGCTTGTGCCCATGAGGGCCCGCTACGAGGAGCTCATGACGCTCATGGCCTCCGAGGAGTTCTACGCCGACGGCGATCGGTTCGAGGGGGCCATGCGCGAGTACAACGCGCTCTCCACGAAGATCCCCGCCCTTGAGGAGGAGTGGCTGGAGCTCACCGAGAAGGTCGAGGCGGGCGTATGAGCTACGATCCTCGCACGGGGACGAGTCCCTACCTGGGCATGGACGCGGACGATACGGGCGAGCGGCGCTCCGACGCGCCGCAGGGCGCGGCGACGGACGGGGTGCCCGCAACCGAGCGGACGATGGTCGCGGAGGCGGCCCCGGCTCCGACGACCGTGCGACGCACGAGACGGGTCGCCTCGTCTCGCCCGGATCTGCCCTCCAACGCGCCCGCGCAGCCCCTCCGGCGTCGTCAGGCCCCGGTCGCCGTCGAGAGCCCCCGCCAGCAGGACCCCTTCGAGCCGGCACGCCCGGCGGCGTCCAGGCGCTTTCGGCCGCTTGCGCGGCTCGCGCCCTTCGGCCTTCGCCTTGCGGCTCTCATCCTGCGACTCGCGGCGATCGTGCTTGCCGGGCTGGTCGTGGCCTCGGCGGTGGCCCCCGGTTCGTACCGTGCCGTGCTGGTCGAGGTCATGGGGCAGTTCTCGTGGCTCGTCAACCTGCCGCTGATCTCCGGTCGCTTCGTGTCGGAGACCCCCTTTGGCGGCGTCCTGAGGGGTGACCTCATGGTCGCCTCCGTCGTGCTGTTCGTCTGCGATTGGGCCTGCCTGAGGCTTTCGGCGTCGCTGCGCGACAACGAGAGGAGATCCTGATGCTCGACAACATGTCGATCACGCCTGTCATCCAGATGCTCGAGACGGTCCTGCTGGTCATGGTGTCCGCGTCCATCCACGAGTTCGGCCATGCCCTGGCCGCCTGGCGGCTGGGAGACGACACGGCCAAGCGTGCGGGGCGCCTCACGATAAACCCGCTGGCCCATCTCGATCCCTTCGGCTCGCTCGTCCTGCCGCTCGTCATGGCCCTGGCGGGAGGCCCCGTCTTCGCCTTCGCCCGTCCGGTTCCCTACAATCCCGACCAGCTGCGGAACCCACGTCGTGACGAGGTGCTCGTGGCGCTGGCCGGCCCTGCCACCAACCTGCTGCAAGCGGCGATCGGCGCGCGCGTCCTGCGTGCGGTCTTCGCCCTCGCAGGCGGGACGGTCCTTCCGGGCGCGGCCACGGCGTGGCTCGTGCGCGTCCTGTTCACCTACGTCTCCGTCAATTGCGTCCTGGCCTTCTTCAACCTCATTCCACTGCCGCCGCTCGACGGCTCGTCGATCATCTCGCCGCTGCTCACGGGAGAGGCGCGGCGACGCTACTACGTCGTGCAGCGCTACTCGTTGCCCATCCTCATGGTGCTGCTCTATCTGGTGCCCTCCGTCACGGGAATCGATTTGGTGGGCATCTACCTGCGCTCTACGGCGGGCGCCTTTATGGACGTGCTGCTCGGCGGAGTGTGAGCCATGTCGTTCGCCGTTCGTACCCAGGCCTACAGCGGGCCCTTCGACCTGCTCCTGCAGCTGGTGAGCCGCCAGAAGGTGGCCATCGGCTCCATCTCGGTCGCCGAGGTCGCCGACCAGTACCTGGCCGAGGTCGATCGCATGGGAGAGCTCGACCTCGATGTCGCCAGCGACTTTTTGCTCGTTGCGTCGACCCTGCTCGAGATGAAGGCCGCGGCGCTGGTCCCCGACGACCTCCCGCGCCCGCGAGGCGCCGACGACGAGGACGAGCCGGACGACTACGCCGACCTCACGCCCGACGAGGCCCGCGAGGTGCTCATCGCCCGCCTCATCGCCTACAAGCAGTTCCGCAACGCCGCGCTGTCCTTGGGCGGGCGCATGGAGGCGGAGGCCCTCATGCAGCCTCGCACCGCAGGTCCCGACCCCAGCTTCTCCAACCTCATGCCGGACTATCTCGAAGGCATCAGCCTGCGCTCCCTTTCCGTCATCTGCGCCGACCTGACGGCACGTCGTGACGCCGCGCTGCTCGAGGCCGAGCATGTGGCACCCCGTCGGCTGCCCATCGCGCTCACGGTCGCCTCGGTGGACCGACTCATGCGCTCGCGCGGCACCATGACCTTCTCCGAGCTGCTTGCCGGCGAGCAGACGCCCGAGGCGGTCGTCGCCACCTTCCTGGCCATCCTGGAGCTGTTCAAGCGCGGGTCACTCGCCCTTTCGCAAGCCGAGGTCTTTGGCGAGATCGACGTCACCAGCGTCGAGGGCGCCCCCGCATTCGAACTGGACGACTCCGAACTGACGAGCATTGAGGAGGAACTCTCATGAGAGACCTTGACCGCCTGGGCGACCACGACCTCAAGGGGGCGCTCGAGGCCCTGCTGCTCGTGTCCTCCGACGCCGTCTCCGCCGTCGAGCTCGCGCGGCTGCTCGAGGTGGGGCCCATCGAGGTCGTCGAGGCTCTGGCGGAGCTCTCTGCCGAGTATTCCGACGCCAACCGGGGCTTCCAGCTGCGCGAGGTGGCCGGCGGTTGGCGGCTGTTCACCCATCCGGCCTACTACGAGCAGGTCGAGCGCTACGTGCTCTCGTGGGACACGCGCAGGCTGTCGCAGGCGGCCCTGGAGACCCTGGCGGTCATCGCCTACCACCAGCCGTGCACGCGCGAGGGCGTCAAGGCGGTGCGTGGCGTGAACTCGGATGGCGTCATCTCGTCGCTGAGGGAGAAGGGCCTTGTGTGCGAGACGGGTCGTGAGAACGGGCGGGCCGGTGCCGTTCTCTTTGGCACCACGCGCGCCTTCCTCGAGCGCTTTGGGCTGCGTTCGCTGAAGGACCTGCCCCCGCTGGAGGACTTCGCACCTGACGAGGAGTCGCGGCAGTTCATCCGCGAGCGTCTCTCCGGTCGGGCCATCTCGTCGACGCTCGAGGAGACGGTGGCCGACATCGAGGACGAGCGCGAGCTGCTGGGCGACTACGGGCACGAGGACGCCGAAGGGCTCGTGGGCTTGGCCGCGAGCGAGGCGGCGCTTGCGCCCGCTGATGAGGCCGACGACCCACAGGAGCAGGCAGGCGCCTGGGTGGATGACTGGGAGGACGGCGTCGATGACTGACGAGCGCGTCGTCCCCATGCGCTTGCAGCGCTTCCTCGCGCGTGCCGGCGTCGCCAGCCGCCGTGGCTCGGAGAACCTCATGACCGCAGGTCGGGTGACGGTGAACGGCAGCGTGGTGCGTGAGCTGGGCAGCAAGGTCGATCCGCTGGTCGATGAGGTGGCCGTGGACGGGCGCGTGGTGCGACTCGCCGACGGGCATGCCTACCTTGTGCTGAACAAGCCCGCTGGCTACCTTTCGACGATGCATGACCCGTATGGTCGTCCCTGCGTGGCGCGGCTCGTGCCGACCGGGCGCCACCCTGGGCTCTTCCCTGTGGGACGGCTCGACGTCGACACGACCGGACTGTTGCTGTTCACGACCAACGGGGCGGCGGCCCAGCGCCTGCTGCACCCCTCCATGCACGTGTGGAAGCACTACGTGGCGCTTGTGCGTGGAACGCCCACCGCAGAGGAGCTCGAGTGGATCCGTCAGGGGGTTCGCCTTGACGACGGGCGGGCCCAGCCGGCCGAGATCGGCCTTGTGGACGACGGCGACCCTCGTCTTCTGCCCGTCGCCCCCGAGGGCGTTCCCCATGCGTGCGCCGTCGTGGGACTGCGCATTCATGAGGGGAAGAAGCATCAGGTCAAGCGTATGATGAAGGCGGTCGGACACGAGGTGGTGCGCCTGCATCGCGACGAGTTCGGCCCCCTGTCGCTTGGGGACGTGGCCCTCGGCTGCTGGCGCGAGCTGGATAATGACGAGCGACGATCCATTGAGGAGCTGGTGCCCTAAGGGCACGTGAGCGCAGGTTGGGGCACGCGCGGCGCATGACTTGAGTGCGGCGTGTCCACGGACGTAAGATGGCACCGACGACGTGCCGCCGAAGGAGGAGCGATGATCGTAGCCATAGACGGCCCGGCTGGGTCCGGGAAGTCGACCGTGGCGCATGCCATTGCGCAGCGCTGTGGACTCACTTACCTTGACACGGGCGCGATGTATCGGTGCGTGGCGCTCGCGTGCCTGCGCCGGGCGGTCGACCTGGGCGATCCTTCCGCCGTCGCCTCCGTCGCGCGCACGGTTCGCATCGAGTTCGGCGGCTCGCCCGCAGGCCAGACGGTACTGCTTGACGGGCAGGACGTGACGGAGGCCATCCGCACGCCCGAGGTCGATCGCAGCGTCTCGGTGGTGGCGGCCATCCCCGAGGTCCGCTTTGCCCTGGTGGCCCAGCAGCGGACGATGGGCGAGCAAGGCGACGTGGTCGCCGAGGGTCGCGACATCGGCACGGTCGTCTTTCCGGACGCGGAGGTCAAGGTCTTCCTCACGGCGGACGCCGAG
>JAWRIT010000047.1:0-2596 GCA_040268355.1 Atopobiaceae bacterium
CCCCGCGACAAGGCTGAGAAAGATGTGGCCGACTACAGCTCCTGGATGCCCACCTGCTCCACAAGCGAGTCGACGAGGCTGCGAGGGGCGGCCTGCGTTCCCGACATGCTCACGTTGGCCGAGCCGGTCGCGACGGCGAGCCTGATGGTCTCGATGATGTCGAGACCCTGGTCCTGTGCGAAGGCGATGGCGGCCACCACGGAGTCTCCGGCACCGACGGTCGAGCCCACCTTCACCTTGGGGGAGCTGGCCTTGTAGGTCTTCTCGGGAGTCACGAACAGGGCGCCCTCGCCTCCCATGGAGACGGTGACCCACTCGACCCCACGCGCCATGATCTCGCGGGCCGCCTCGTCGATCTTCTCGAGCGTGTCCAGCTCCCTGCCCACCATGCCTGAGAGCTCGTGGTCGTTGGGCTTGATCATCGTGGGACCGGCATCGATGCCGCGATCAAGGACCTCGCCGTCGGCGTCAAGAAAGACCCGGGCGCCCGCCTGCCTGCAGGCGCGGGTCCAAGTGGCATAGGTGTCGACGGGAGCCCCGGCGGGAATGGAGCCGGCGAGGATGACCGTGTCTCCCTCCTCGATGTCGGCGACGAGCAGCTCGAGCAGGGCGTCCAGATCGGACTCGCTGGTCAGGGGCCCCGGCTCGTTGATGTCGGTGTTCGTGTGCAGGACCTGGTCGACGACCTTGGTGTTGGTGCGCGTCTCGCCCTTGATGTCGACCGAGGCCACCTCGATGCCCATGGCCTCGACCATGCCCTTGACGGCACGACCGGCGTCTCCTGCGAGCAGCGCGTACGCCCGGGACCGGCCACCAAGCTCCTTGACGACCTTGGAGACGTTGATCCCCTTGCCTCCGGCATCCAAGCGGAGCTCGGTGACACGGTTCACGGCGTCTACCGTGAACGAGGGGACCTGGACGGTCTTGTCGATGGCAGGGTTGAGGCAGACGGTGCGGATCATGGAAGCCTCCTTTGGCGGGGCATGCAGGTGCCCCCATCATACGAGTGAACGCCCCCATGGCAGGCGGTGATTTGGCGGCGGGCATGCAGGGCTGGGCTTACGGTAGCACACACGAAAAAGGCCACGCGTGCGATGACCTCGTCCGGCGCCGCGGCATGCGGTGCGCCCGCGCAGTTGCTACCATGGGTGGACGATGACACGAAACGAGACATACATGGGCATGGCGCTCGAGGAGGCGCGTCGCGCCGCCGACGAGGGGGAGGTGCCCATCGGGGCGGTCGTGGTGTGCGACGACGAGGTGGTCGGACGCGCCCACAATCGTCGCGAGGGGGACGCGGACCCTTCGGCGCATGCGGAGTTTAGGGCACTCCTCGCCGCCGCGCGTGCGCTGGGGCGCTGGCGGCTGACGGGGTGCACGGTCTACGTGACGCTCGAGCCGTGCCTGATGTGCGCGGGGCTCATGGTCAACAGCCGCATCGACCGATGCGTGTACGGTGCGGCCGACCCCAAGGGCGGCGCGGTGGGCACGCTCTACGACATAAGCCATGACGCGCGCCTCAACCACGAGTTCGAGGTGACGTCCGGCGTACGTGCGCAGGAATGCGCCGACCTCCTCCGCTCGTTCTTCCGCGAGCGTCGTGCGCGGCACAGGGCCGAGCGCACCCTGTAGGCACGCGTCCGCGGGCGCCCTCTCCCGGTACCTGTCGGACCCAGCCCGATTTGAACATGCTCCCTTCCGACCCCTCCGAGATGCGCTAGCATGGTCGACAGGCATATCGTATCGATGAGATACACGACCAAAGGAGGACGTTCATGGATCGCAACTACTTCGATCTCAAGGGCCAGGTTGCTCTCGTCACCGGCTGCTCCACCGGTCTGGGGGTGCAGATGGCCAAGGCGCTTGCCAGCCAGGGCGCCAACATCGTTGCCGTCGCCCGTCGTCAGAACCTGATCGACGAGGTCGCCGCCGACATCGCCAAGGAGTTTGGCGTCGAGACGTTGGCGGTGCGTTGCGACATCACCGACACCGAGATGGTCGACGCCATGGTCGATACGGTCATGGACAGGTTCGGTCGCATCGACATCCTGGTCAACAACGCCGGCACCGGTGCCGTCGCCCCTGCCGAGGACATCACCGACGAGCAGTTCGACAACGAGATGCAGATCGACCTGTTCGGCTCCTTCAGGGTCGCGCGCGCCGTCGCCAAGAAGGCCATGATCGACGCAAAGTATGGCCGCATCATCAACATCGCCTCCATGTACGGCCTGGTGGGCAACAAGATCGCCGGCTCCGCGCCGTACCATGCGGCCAAGGGCGGCGTCGTCAACCTGACCCGTGCGCTCGCAGCCGAGTGGGGCAAGTACGGCATCACCGTCAACTCCATCTGCCCGGGCTACTTCTACACCCCGCTCACCGAGGAGACCTTGAACTCCGACTTCTTCCAGCAGAACGCCAAGACCATGATTCCCGAGGAGCGCTACGGCAACGAGGGCGAGCTCGACACCGCCGCCATCTTCTTGGCCTCGCCGGCCTCGAGCTACGTCACCGGCGTGCAGCTGCCTGTCGACGGCGGATACACCTGCATGTGAGGTTCGCACGGGAGCGATCGTGACACAGGCGACCCGGCCCCCAA
>JAWRIT010000048.1:0-4800 GCA_040268355.1 Atopobiaceae bacterium
GTGCCCACGACCCGGAGGAGGTCGTGGGCACGCATCATGCCTATCGAACGGACGCCTACCGAACGAGCAGCAGTCCGTCGACGAAGACCTCGCTGACCTCTCCGTCCTCCATCTCCACCCGCACCTGCTGCAGGGCGAGCACGCGGCCGTCGCCAAGCTCCACCCGCAGCTCGGAGGCGGGCAGCGTGCGTGCGGCCGAGTAGTCGTCCGGACCAATCGCAGGCGGACTCTTCATGAGCCCCTCCACCAGCTCAGACAGCTTGACGTCGAGCTCGGTGCCGTCGTCCCAAAAGAGCAGCAGTCGGTAGTCCTCCGAAACGGAGAGCCACGTCGACCCATCCGCATCGTAGAGGTTATACGCCTGCGTGTAACCGTCAACGTCAGTGGCAGCGTCCGCGCTCAGGAACTCGAATCGGTGCTGGACCGATCCTGCGTCGCCCGTGTCATCGCGCCAGCCATCGCCGTCAGTCTCGGCATACGAGAAGCCAAAAAGCTGCTCGAAGGACTCGTTCGCACTGCGCACGCGCAGGTCGTCGACCAGGGCGTCAGAGCGGTAGCCTCGCTCGGCGGTGCGCAGGTAAAACCAGGCGCCCGTCAGCTGCTCGCGCTGGTCCTCCGCGACCGTCACGACCTTTTGCCTCCCACCGACAACCAGCCCGTCGTCACCGATGAGGCCCAGTTCCGAGAGCGTGGCGCGCAGCCGCATCGTCTGGTTGAGGTTCGCCATGTCGACGATGTTGGCCGGACTCACCGTGACCACCAGGCAAACGACGGCCGCCACGAGGAACAGCTGGCGTGGCGGGCGACCGAGCGCGGCGATCACCAGGCCGGCGATGCCGACCCCGATGCACGCGAGCGACGCGCAGCGCAGCGGCGTCAGCCCATAGGCGTGCAGGCGGATGCCCACGCCCACCAGCTGCACCACGACCACCGGCACGAGCAGCGCCCAGCCCCACCGAATGAACCAGCGAACCGGTCTCGTGTGCCAGTCGCGCAGTCCCAGCCACAGGCAGGCCCATATCAGCAGAGCGAACGAGCCGAACCAGTTCATCTCCCCCGAGGGCATGTGGCGCAGGACGACGATCTTCGCGATGTAGGCGTAGAGCACCGCCAGAAGCAGCAGGCAGAGCGGGAAGATGGCCTGCCCCACCACCCCGTGGTAGGCGCGCGAGACCCGCAGCTCGTCGCCAAGGTGCGGTAGCTGCGAGCAAAGGAGGTTGGGGAACAGGAACGCCCAGCAGAGCAGGAAGGTCACCTCATAGAGCCTGTCCGTCAGGACCTGTGTCCCAAAGACCAGCATCTCGGAGGCGAGGATGCAGATGCAGAGCCCTATCGACAGCACCCCCACGAGGCAGGCGGCGTACAGGCCCATGCTGACCAGACGGGGCACGAGCGTCCGCTCGTTGCGATCGTCCATGAGCAGCCACGGCACGAGCAGCGTGCCCGCAAGCCCGAGTCCCGCCGCCATCATGGTGCACAGCGGCACATGGTCGAGCAGGCGGCCGCCAACGGCGAGCGCCATGAAGATGACGACCGCCACGACAGCCGCTATCGCCTGCATGAGCCGTGAGCGTCGAGCGTCCTTGCCCGCACGCTCGCCGGCGAGCTGCGCCACCACGGCCAGCGGCACTCCCAGAAGGCACGCCAGGGAGAAGTCCCTCAGCAGCATCGGCGGCGCAAGCTTTGCGGCCTCTTCCGACAGGTTGTAGTACGAGCCCAGCACGTCATAGAGGAAGAGAATCTCAATGAGGGTCGAGATGCCGGTCAGGGCGACCACTACCGGAAAGCGCCGAACGCCCTGCCGGACGCGCTCCATCAGGCTCCGCGCGAACAGGGACGCCGACCGCCTCCGTCTGTCCTGCCCAGACGCGCCATCCGCTGGCCCCGTCTCGGTCGTGGGGCTTGTGACGTTGGGATTTGTGACATCAGCGACAGCCTGGTCGCTCATGTCCTCCTGTGCGTTCCATCCATGGGGCGGTTCCGTGAGGTTCGTCATGGTAGCGCCTCCCTCTGACCTGTCGGCAACAGATTCGTTGATCTGTATAGTTTAGTGAACCGGTGCGCCGCATGCGTGAAAAGGGCAAAGGGGCCACAACCGTACCGGTTGCGGCCCCTTGGCGCGTTCGTCGTCTCGAGTGGCGCCCTACTCGGCTGCAGCCTCCTCAGCTGCGGCCTCCGCGGCCGGCTCCTGCTCGGGAGCCTCGGCGACCTCGGCCTCGGACTTCTTGGCGAACTCGGCGGCACGCTTTGCCTTGGCGGCAGCCTTTGCCTCCTTGGCGGCCTTGCGCTCTGCGTCAAGCTGGGCGGCGCGCTCAGCCTTGGCGGCCTTGGCCTTGTTGGCGGCCTCGAGGCGGGCGGCGGCTGCGGCACCGAACTTGTCGGAGAAGCGCTGGACGCGACCACCGGTGTCCACGAGCTTCTGGGTGCCCGTGTAGAACGGGTGGCACTGGTCGCACAGGTCAACGACGATCTCACTCTTGGTGGAGTGCGTCGTCCACGTGTTGCCGCAGGTGCAGCGCACCGTGCACTCGACGTAGTTGGGATGGATGCCTTGCTTCATGCTGGTCTCCTTCAACGTGTCCTGGTTTCCGACCAGGACAAGGGTCATACCTGCCCCAAGGAGCGGCAGGGTGCTCCCCAAAGGCAGTCAAGCTTTGGTAGTGTAGCAAAAACCAGCGCTCGCGTACAATGAGGTGCCCACCAGCTTCACAAGGAGGTCCCGTATGTTTCTGTCTATAGACGTCGGCAACACCCAGACCACACTGGGCCTCTTTGACGACGAGGGGTCGGTGCTGCGCCAGTGGCGCATGGCCACCGATCGCACCGATACCTCGGACCAGCTGCACCAGCTGCTCTACGGCTACTTCCATATGAACGCGCTCGACCTCGCCGCAGTCGACTACGTCGCCATCGCAAGCGTCGTGCCCATCCTCTCGCAGTCGTGGCAGCGCATGATACGGGCCGCCCTCGACATCGAGCCGCTCATGGTGGACGCCACGCGCGATTGCGGTATCACCATCGATATGCCCGACCCGCGTCAGGTGGGCGCGGACCGCATCGCCAACGCGCTGGCAGCCCGGGCCACCTATGGGGCGCCGGTCATCGTCGTGGACTTTGGCACCGCCACCAACATCGACGTCGTGGACGTGCGAGGGAGCTTCCGTGGCGGGGCCATCATGCCGGGGCTGCTGCTCTCGGCCAACTCGCTGTTCTCCCAAGCCGCCCGACTCTCGAGCGTGCCTCTGGTCGTGCCTCCGCACGCGCTGGGCACCTCAACGGAGACGGCCGTCCAGTCGGGAATCGTCATCGGCGCCGCCGCCCAGATAGAGGGCCTGGTCGAGCGCATCCAGTGCGAGCTTGCCGCCGAGGGGCAAGACGTGCCGCGCGCCACCGTCGTGGGCACGGGCGGCTACTCGGAGGTCATCGCGCAGGCGACCGACCTCTTTGACGCGCTCGATTCCGACCTCACCATACGCGGCATCTACCAGATCTACGCTCACGCCGTGCAGAAGCACGCAGCACGCGCCGAGTAGTCTCCGGGCGACGTGCGGAGGTGACGCGCGCAGGACTTTCCGCGTGCCCCACGCCGTCTCAGGCCGGGACGATGCGTGCCATCTCGCCAGAGAGCTCCACTTCGCACCCGTCGGAGGTCACCAGCGTCGCGCGGCCCCAGATGTCGACGCCCGCGAAGGTGCCCCGTGCCATCTCGTTGCCGTTCGGGTAGCGCGCCGAGACGGGCTTGCCCAACAGCGGCACCAGGTCGAAGTAGTCTGAGAGCACGGGCGCGAGCGGACCTGCGGCGCCGTCTCCGGCCACGATCCGCTCCTCCCACGAGGCCACACGGGCCTGCACACCCCGTTCGAGGGCGTCCGCCAGCACCTCGTCGCCAAGCTCGCGCAGCAGGCCCACCTGCTGGCCGCCGACCACCACGCACGTGGCGAACATGCCCTGGTCATAACCCGCGTGCACCCGAAGCTCCATAAGCGTCCGGAAGGTTCGGGCATCCACCACGTCCTGGGGCCAGCCAACGGCGGCGAAGCCGACGCCGCACGCGCGCAGGCCCTCGGCGGCACCCATGGCGCACAGGTAGCCGAGCGCGTGAAACGCGCCCATCGGGACCTGGGGGCGCACCGTCACCTCGGCCAGGACGTCACCGACGAGCCTGCTCACTGCTGCTCCCAGTCGACGACCCCCAGCTCACCGGTCACGTGCCCCACCCGCTGGTCGGGAGGCAGCACGGACACGCCCCCGTGCGAGAGGAACCGCACCGGGTCGTGCATGAGGTCTTCCATGGGCACGAGCACGTAGTCGCGCTCGCCCAGGCATGGGTGCGGGAGCGTGAGCTTGTGCCCAGCGTGGACCTCGTCCTCGATCCAGGCGAGGTCGCAGTCGATGGTACGCGGCCCGTGGCCCGCCTTCTCGGGATCGCGCGAGCGACCGAGCTCGTCCTCCACCTCGAGCAGGCGGTCCATGAGCACCAGCGGATGCAGTTCGGTGCGGATCTCCGCCACGGCGTTGGCCACTGGCGTGGCGATGCCATAGGCGGGGGCCGTCTCGTAGGCGTGGCTCACCGCGACCACACAGGTGAGCGGGATATCGTTGATGAGCCTGCAGGCGCGCGCGAGGTAGCCCAGCCTGTCCCCCACGTTGGAGCCCAGCGAGACGAATCCCTGGCGCTGGTCACGCTTGGCCACGGCCCAGTAGGCGTTGAGGGCCTCCGCCGCCCCGGCCACGTCGTGTACGCGCAGCACGCGCGCGCCGGTCTCGACGGCCGCGATGGCAAGGCCCACCGTCGCGGCG
>JAWRIT010000049.1:0-16771 GCA_040268355.1 Atopobiaceae bacterium
GACGACACATAGGTGCCTCTTCCTCCGTGTCGGTCCGTGTCGGTCGGCCGCGTCAGTCGGACGAGGACTTCGTGGACGTGCCGCGCTGGTCGGTGTTGTAGAACCCGTGCCCCTCGAATACGATGCCTGATGTGGCAAAGACGCGTTGCGCCGTGGTCCCGCAGGTCGGGCACCGCACGAGCGGGCGCTCGCTCATGGGATGTTCGACCTCGAACTGGCTGTTGCAGGTGGGGCACTTGTAGTCATAGCGGGCCATAGGGCTGCCTCCGGAGTTGATCTCGTGTCGACTGCGGGGCCGTACGTGTGGGCCCCTGCCACTTCGGACGTGCCGGTGGCAGAGGATACTCTACCCAACATCGAGGGGCCTGGCACGCGGCAGGGCACAATGCGGCCTGCTATCATCGAATCTGCTGCTCTCACGCGGGTGGCGCGCCGGCGCCCATCGGTGCCGCCGCCCTGTCATGATCGGAAGGGGAGACACCATGACGAACCACGCCCCGATCGCCCCTACCATCGCCGGGGCGATCTTTGACTGCGACGGCACGCTGGTCGACTCGATGCCCATGTGGCACGCCCTTGTGGAGGACACCTTCGACGCGTACGACATCCCCAAGACGCCCGAGCTGCTTGAGGAGGCGGAGACCTACAACTTCGATGACATGTGCGTCTGGTTCCACGAGCGCTTTGGCATCGGCGAGAGCAGCGAGGCGGTGCTTGCGGAGCTGCGCGCCACGGTCCGCGGCCACTACGAGCACGACATCGTCCCCTTCGACGGCTGCAAGGCGTTTCTGGACGAGCTGCGCGCGGCGGGCGTGCGCATGCTCATCCTCTCGGCCACGACCGAGCCCGAGGTGCGCGTCGCGCTGGCGGCCCATGGTCTTGAGGACTACTTCGAGCGGGTGATCCAGACGAGCGAGACGGGTTCCGACAAGGAGCATCCCGAGGCCTACCACTACGCGCTCGAGGCGCTGGGAACGCCCCTCGAGCAGACCTGGGTGTTCGAGGACGCCCCCTTCGCCGTGCGGACGGCGCATGAGTCCGGCTTCAAGACGGTCTGCCTCCACAACGACCATGACGGTCGCGACCGGGACTTCTGCGAGCGGCACAGCGACATCCTCGCGCATGGCTACCGCGAGCTCTCCCTGGCACGTCTGCAGGACTTCGCCGCCGCGCCCGAGCATCCGCGCGGCACCTTGCGGGCGCTCGTGGTGAACGGCTCCCCGCATCCCAGCTCCCCGGGTCTGGTGCGGGAGCTGGCGGATGCGAGCGACTACGTCATCGCCGCCGACCGGGGCATCGCGACGTGTCTGGCCGCCGGCGTCGAGCCTGACATGCTCTGCGGAGACGCCGACTCTGCGGAGCCCGACGCGCTCGCCCATGCCGCGTCCACAGGCGCCGCCGAGATCCGCTATCCAAAGGACAAGTATGCGACGGACCTCTCGCTCGCCATCGACTGCGCGCGTCATGCGGCCGCCCGTCGGTGCGCGCGGCTCGACCTCACGCTGACCTGCGCGTCGGGCGGGCGCCTTGACCACACGCTCGCCGTCGTCGGCTGCTTGGCCCAGGCGGACGACGCCTCTGCGCGCCTCGTCGAGGACGACTTCGAGTGCAGGATCCTGTCTCCCGGCGGACGCGCGCGCTGGGACGTCGGTGCCGAGAAGGGCGCCCGTGGCGCGACCTTCTCGGCGGTCTCTTTGGCGGAGGGCACCGTCGTCACGGAGCGGGGCATGCGTTGGGAGCTCGATCGTCGCCAGCTCGCGCCGCTCACCGACGAGGGCGTCTCCAACGTCATCGAGGCAGACGACGCGCACGTCATCTGCCACGCCGGTCGCCTTGCGGCCTTCTTGCTGCGGGACGCGACGTCAGGCTCGTGACGGCCGGCCACAGGCGGACCACCCCATCCGCGGTCCCGCGAGATGAAAAAAGGTCCCATCGGGACCTTTTTGCTGGTGCATCGTAAGGTGAGGCGCTTATGAGGCCTGCTGTGCGCTCCGGGCGAGGTTGCCCTTCTTGAGGCAGCGCGTGCAGACGTTCATCTTCTGGCTGCGCCCGTCCTTGAACACGGTGACTCGCTGGATGTTGGGCTTGAACTTGCGGTTCACGGTACGGTGGGAGTGGCTGATGGAACGACCAGCAACAGCATGCTTGCCGCAGATATCGCATACCTTAGACATGACTCAGACCTCCAAAGGGCGGCGCCGGTCGCGTGGGGCGCCGACAACTTACAAAAGCCCAATCACTTTAGCACACGGCAGGCACCTTGCAAGTGCCGAACCACCGGTTCTTGTGGGAGTTTTGTAGCCACCCCACAAGATGGACGCCGCCTGGGCACCAGCTGATGCCCAGGCTTGCCCGCATGCTCCGCCGCCATGCCACAGCCGCCCGCCGCGCCATGCGCACCTTATGGCGCGGCGCAATTCCTCGGGCGCTTCTCGCGACTTTGGTGCGGGCCTGTTCTATACTGTACAGGATTGTGCGCCGACCACAACTGCGTGGTCAAGCGAGAGGAGACAACCATGGCAAAGGCCATTCCGGGGAACCTCCGGGTTTCCAATGACTGCATAGCAGATCTGGCTGGCTACGCCGCCCTAGAGTGCTATGGCGTGGTGGGCATGGCGGTGACCGACCAGCAGGAGGGCGTCACGCGCCTGCTCCCGACGCACCGCCTGCGCCGAGGCATCGACGTCTCTGCCGAGAACGGTCAGCTGGTGGTCGATCTGCACGTGGTCATGGAGCAGGGCGTCAATATGTCGGTGATCTCGACCAACCTGATAAGCTCCGTCAAGTTCATTCTCAGCCGCATCGCCGAGCTCGAGGACGTTGACGTGCGCGTGCACGTGGAAGGCATGCGCCACGGCCGCTAGCACGCCGGCGCGTCCGTCACTTCCGTACCCGAGGAATCATGAGCAGCCAAGGAACTGAGGAAACCAAACGATGATAACCACCGTCATACGAAGCTGTTTTCCAGCAGCGGCCGCCGTCGTGGCCGACAAGGCAGAGGACATCAACAAGCTCAACGTCTTTCCGGTGCCCGACGGAGATACGGGGACGAACATGTCGCTGACGCTGAACACCGTCGTCGGAGAGGTCGAGGCCCTGCCCGCCAGCGCCTCGATGGCCGACATCGCCGCCGCCATCACGCATGGCTCGCTCATGGGGGCGCGCGGCAACTCCGGCGTCATCACGAGCCAGATCCTGCGCGGGGTCGCCGAGGGGCTGGTGGACGCGAACCCGTCGGGGGCGACGCCCCAGGACGTGGCCGCCGCGCTGCGCAATGGCGTGAAGGTCGCCTTCAAGGCGGTCCGCAAGCCG
The DNA here is from genome assembly GCA_040268355.1 of Atopobiaceae bacterium. Classification (GTDB taxonomy): domain Bacteria; phylum Actinomycetota; class Coriobacteriia; order Coriobacteriales; family Atopobiaceae; genus UBA1367. Next base: position 3,313 of record JAWRIT010000049.1, read on the forward strand.
GTCGAGGGCACCATCCTCACCGTCCTGAAGGACATCTCCGCGCGCGCCGACCAGCTCGAGCGAGGCCGCATCACCACGCCGGAGCTGCTCGACGCGCTGGTCATAGAGGCCTATGAGTCCGTCGCCCGCACCCCGGAGCTGCTCCCGGTCCTGAAGGAGAACGGCGTGGTCGACTCGGGGGCCTACGGCCTGGCCACGTTCCTCGAGGCCTTCGTCAACGCCTACGAGGGCAAGGCCGGCGAGATCTCCGACTTCAAGACCACCGTCAACTCCGACGACGCAAAGGCCCACGTCTCCAACGTCGTCGACATCGAGATCAACGACGACTGGGAGGGCTCTGAGTACCGCTACTGCACCGAGTTCCTCTTCCATGCGGACTCGGAAAGCTTCGACGAGGAGGCCAACCTGCGCTACCTCGCCTCGATGGGCGACTGCGAGCTGCTCGTCGGCTCCAACCCCGACTACAAGATCCACGTCCACACCAACCGTCCCGACCGCGTGCTGCGCCACATGCTGCATCGCGGCCAGATCTTCAACGTGTTCGTGCACAACATGGACCTTGAGGCGCAGGAGCGCACCGAGGGCATCCGCGCCGATCGGCAAGCCGACGGCCCCCGCAAGGACCTGGGCTTCGTCGCCGTGGCGGCCGGCTCCGGCCAGGCCGAGATCCTGCGCTCGCTGGGGGTCGACGTGGTCGTCGAGGGCGGGCAGACGATGAACCCCTCCACCGCGGACATTCTCGCCGCCATCGAGCGGGCCAACGCGGAGGCGGTCGTCGTGCTGCCCAACAATGGCAACATCCGCATGGCCGCCGAGGCGGCAGCTGCCGCCTGCGACTCCTGCCAGGCGGCCGTCGTGCCGACCAAGTCCGTCCTGCAGGCCTTCTCCGCCCTGTTCGTGGTCGACCAGGACGGCTCGCTGGACGACAACGTCGCCGCGATGGCCGCGGCCATCGAGGAGGTCCGTGACGGCGAGGTCACCACGGCCGTGCGCGACTCGCAGGCAGACGACGGCTCGCCCATCCACACCGGGGACGTCATGGGGATCGAGGGCGGTGCCATCACCGTGGTCGGCTCCGACGTCGAGCAGGTCACCCTCGAGCTGATCGGGCGCATGCAGGACGCCGACGAGGGCGACACCCTCACGATCCTTGCCGGAAGCGACCTGTCCGACGAGGCCTTCGACCGTCTCGTCGGCGCCATCGAGCAGGCCCAGCCTGACCTCGAGATCGATGCCCATCGCGGAGAGCAGCCGCTCTACCCCGTGGTGTTCTCCCTCGAGTAGGCTCGGACCGAGTTCGTATGCATGCCATTCCCAGCATCGGCGAGGCCGCCGAGCGCCTTTCGCGCACGTGCTCGCTTGCTGATGGCGTGGGGCGGCTCCGCTTCGTCCGTGGCGCACGTCAGCAGGCGCTCGAGCGACTGGGCATCACGCGCGTGCGCGACCTGTTGCTGCACGTCCCGCATCGCTACCTCGACTTCACCCACACCGTCAAGATCGGTCGGGCCGACGTCGGCCGGGAGGTCACCGTGGTGGGGGTGGTCGATCGCGTGAACCAGAAGCGCCCCCGCCCGCGCATGCAGATCGTCGAGCTTTTCGTGCTCGATGACACTGGCGTGATCGAGGCGACCTTCTTCCGTCAGCCTTGGGTCGCCGAGCAGGTGAGCGTGGGCGACACGGTGGCCCTTTCGGGCAAGGTGAGCTTCGCCTACGGCTTCAAGCAGATGAAGGCGCCCTTCTTCGAGGTGCTCTCCTCAGAGGAGGAGGCGGGCAGCTACGCGCGCGTGCTGCCGGTCCATCCTGTGGGGGAGGGCGTCACCGCCTCGTGGATGCGTCGCATCGTCTCGGCGGCGCTGGCCGACGTCGGCGACCTCTGCGACTTTCTGCCGGCACGTCTGGTGGCCCGGCGGCGCCTCATGAGCTTCGCTCGCGCCCTGCGGCAGGTGCACTTCCCAGCCGGCATGGCGGCCAAGGAGCCCGCGCGGCGCCGGCTCGCCTATGACGAGCTGCTGTGCCTGCAGCTCGCGCTGCTCACGCGCCAGCGGATCACGCTGTCGGGGATAGCGCCGACGGCGCATGTGATTGACGGGCCGCACGTGCGTGCCTTGCTCGACGCCCTGCCCTTCTCCCTGACCGACGAGCAGCGGCGGGCCGCAGACGAGATCCTTGCCGACATGGCGGATGACCAGGTCATGAACCGGCTGCTTCTGGGAGACGTCGGGACGGGCAAGACGGCCGTCGCGGCCGTCGCTCTCGCGGCGGCGGCCGACAGTGCCACACAGGCCGCCGTCATGGCGCCCACCTCCGTGCTGGCGCGCCAGTACGCCGACAAGCTCGGTCCCACGCTCGACGCGGCAGGGGTGAGCTGGGCGCTCGTGACCGGGTCCACCCCCGCCGACGAGCGTGCGCGGGCGGTCGCGGGCATCGAGTCGGGGAGCGTCTGCGTGGTCTTCGGCACGACGGCCATTCTCTCCGACGACGTCGAGTTCGCCCGCCTTTCGCTGGTGGTCATCGACGAGCAGCACCGGTTTGGCGTCAACCAGCGTGCGGCCCTGCGCCGCAAGGGGGCTGGCGCCGACCTGCTGACGATGACGGCGACCCCCATCCCGCGCACGTTGGCGCTCTCGGTCTACGGGGACGTGAGCTGCTCCCGGATCACCGAGCGCCCACTGCCGGGTGCTGGCATCACCACCCGCTCGCTCGCCCCGGAGAACCTGGATGTCGCCTGGACGGCCATCGGCGACGCCGTGGCGGCCGGGCACCAGGCCTACGTCGTCTGCCCCCTCGTGGACGACACCGACGACGGCTCCGAGCTCGACGACGTTCCCGAGCCGTCCCGCTCCTCCGCCACGCAGCTGCACGCCGCCACGAGCACCTTCTCCCTGCTTTCCGAGCGCATCTATCCCGAACTCTCGGTGGGGATTTTGCACGGGCGTCAGTCGGCGGCCGAGAAGGACGAGGTCATGGGCCGCTTTCGCTCGGGGGAGCTGCAGGTGCTCGTCGCGACGACGGTCATCGAGGTGGGCGTCGACGTGCCGAACGCCACGGTGATGCTCGTGCTCGACGCCGATCGCTTCGGCCTGGCCACCCTGCACCAGCTGCGGGGGCGCGTGGGACGCGGGACGGTTCCGGGCACGGTCTACCTTGCCTGCGCCGCCAAGCGCGGGACGCCCGCTCGCACGCGGCTCGACGCGCTCGAGGCCACCTCCGACGGCTTCGAGCTGGCGGAGCTCGACCTCAGGCTGCGTCACGAGGGCGAGGTGCTGGGCTACCGCCAGCATGGTGGCGTGAGCCTCGCGGTGGTCGACCTCGCGGCTGACGCCGACCTGGTCGAGGCGGCCCATGAGGACGCCCGCGAGCTCGCGCGCGAGGACCCTGCCCTGCTCCAGCCTGAGCACGCGACCCTGGCGCTCGAGGTCCGCGATCGTTTCGGCGCGTACTTCGAGGAGGTCGAGCGCGCATGAGGATCGTGGGCGGCAGATGGCGGGGCAGAAGGCTCGCGGCACCAGAGGGCAGGGGCACCCGCCCCACGACCGACCGAATTCGCGAGTCGTTGGCGTCGATGGTCCTTGCCGCCTTCGATCTGGACCTCTCTGGTGTGCGCGTGCTCGACGCCTTCGCGGGCTCGGGGGCCATGGGCCTCGAGCTGCTGTCGCGGGGGGCGAAGAGCTGCACCTTCGTGGAGCGAGACCGGCGTTCCGCCGCCATCGTCCGCGACAACATCGAGCGTCTGGACGCGGCGTCGTGCGCGCGCCTGCAGGTGGCGGACGTCCACGCGCTGGCCGCGCGGGGCGGCCTGGTGGGCGGGCCCTTCTCGCTCGTCGTGCTCGACCCGCCTTATGCGACAGACGTCGCGCAGGTCGCCGCGCTCGTGTCGGACCTGCGCGCCGCGTCCGAGCTCACCCCCGACGCGACCATCCTGTACGAGCACGCCGCCGACGCCCCCGGACTCGACCTTGCGGGGGGCCAGACCGTCACGAGCAAGTCCCATGGGGCGACCGCCGTCGCGCTGCTCCGTCTGAAGGGAGACTGAGATGAACCACATTCAGCATGTCGTCGTTCCCGGCACCTTCGATCCGGTGACCTTGGGGCACATCGACGTCATCGCCCGGGCGCGTCACCTCTTCCCGCAGGTGACCGTCGCGGTGGCGGCCTCGCGCACCAAACGGGGCGTGGGGACGGCCTTCACCCTGGACGAGCGGGTCGAGATGCTGCGCGATGCCCTCGAGGAGCAGGGCGTCAGCCACCTCGGCGGCGTGCGCGTGCTGCCCTTCACGGGCCTACTGGTGGAGTTCTGCCGCGAGCAGGGGGCCGGGGGCGTGGTCAAGGGCCTGCGCGCCATGACCGACTTCGAGTACGAGCTGCAGCAGGCCGACCTCAACGCGCACCTCGCGCCCGACCTGGAGAGCGTCTTCGTCATGAGCAACCCCGACTACGGCTACGTCTCCTCGAGCATCGTGCGCGAGCTGGCCTCCCTCGGAAGCGACGTGAGCTCGCTGGTACCCCCGTGCGTGGAGCGCAAGCTCCGCGAGCACTACGGAGCGGCCACGCAGACCTGAGGGACAAGGGAGGGCTCGTTCGACGGTCGTGAGGCGGCATCACGGGCGGCGGGCCCCTTTGGGGTGGCCGCCCACATTCCTGGGGGCACAATGGCTCGGTTCAGCAACATTCTCGTCGGTCAGTCCGGTGGTCCCACAGTGGCCATCAACTCGAGCCTGGCGGGCGTCTTCGAGACCGCGCGCGCGTCGGGGGCTGGCGTGCTGGGAATGCGCTACGGCATCGAGGGGCTCTTCGACGACAAGCTGCTTGACCTCCAGGCGGAGTTCGGCGGCGAGGCCGACGTGCAGCTGCTGCGCCAGACCCCCTCGAGCTACCTGGGCAGCTGCCGCTACAAGCTTCCGGCGCCGGAGGAGGACGAGCGGCCCTACGTCCGCCTGTTCGACCTGTTCGAGCGCAACCGCGTCAACGCGGTGCTCTACATCGGCGGCAACGACTCGATGGACACCATCGCCAAGCTCGCCGCCTACGGCGAGCGGGAGGGGAGTCCCATACGCTTCGTGGGCGTGCCGAAGACCATCGACAACGACCTGGAGGGCACCGACCACACGCCGGGCTTCGGGAGCGCCGCGAAGTTCATCGCCACCTCGGTCGCGGAGATCGGGCGCGACTCGAGCGTGTACGACCTGCACAACGTCACCTTCGTCGAGATCATGGGCAGAAACACCGGCTGGCTGGCGGGCGCCTCCGCCCTGGCCAGCCAGCGGCATGCCCTCTGCCCGGACCTCATCTTGCTGCCCGAGTCCCCCGTCTGCGAGAACGCCCTGGTCGAGCGCGTGTCGGAGCTTTTGGGAGAGATGAAGTCGGTGGTGGTCGCGGTCTCGGAGGGCGCGCGCCGCCCGGACGGATCGATGCTGGCCGCGCCGACGTGCGGTGCCATCAAGACGGACGCCTTCGGGCACGCGGCGGCGCTCTCGGGCGCGAGTCGTCTGCTCGCCCTTGTCGTGGGAGAGCGCTTGGGCGTCAAGACCAGGGCGGTCGAACTCTCGACCCTTCAGCGCTGCGCCACCCACATGGCGAGCGCCACGGACCTCGACGAGGCCTACGCCCTGGGCGGGCTCGCGGTGCGCGCGGCGATGGAGGGCGCATCGGGCGTCATGCCGACCATCAGGCGGCTCGACAGCCAGCCCTACCGCATCGAGTACGGGACGATCGCGACCTGCGAGGTGGCCAACCGCGAACGGCAGGTCCCCACCTCCTGGATCCGCGACGATGGCATGGGCGTCACCGAGGACTTCGTCCGCTACGCCCGACCGCTCGTGCAGGGGGAGGTCTCGCCGCTGTTCGTGGACGGCCTGCCGCATCACATCCCGATGCTCACCTGGGGTCGCTGACGCCACCACGGGCGCAGCTGGTAGCGCGGGCGACCTCCGCTGCGGACGTCATGGAAGCCCCCGCTGGCGGTGCGGGCAACCCCGCTGTGGCCGGCCCCCTGAGCGGCTTTTCCATGGAAAGTTTGCCGGTCGCACTGCGGGCGTGGAGGCGCCGATACGAGGGCTCACGAGAAATCTGGTAGGATGGACGGGATTGTGGCCCCGAAGGGGATGCAGTCGCGAACGGGCCGTTTGTCTTCGAAGGGGGTTTTACATGCAGCCAGGCGAAGAGATTGAGAGCTTGGTGGCCGAACTCGAGCAGGTCGTGAGCGAGGGCAAGACGCCCTTCGGCGGCGGTACCAACAAGAAGGTCGTCGACGTCCAGGACATCTACGAGATCATCGACGAGATCCGTCGGGTGTTCCCGCAGGAGTTCTCGGACGCGCGCCGCATCGTCAAGGAAGAGGCCGAGACGCTCGAGCGCGCCCAGATGCAGGCCGACTCCATCATTGCCGACGCCCAGCAGCAGGCCATGATCCTGGCGGGCGACCAGGAGGTCGTGCGCCTGGCCCAGCAGCAGGCGGAGCAGATTCGAGACCAGGCCCAGCAGTACGAGCGCGACACCCGCTACAACGCGGAGGAGTACGCCGACACGGTGCTTGCCCACCTCGAGGACAACATCAAGTCGCTCACCAACTCGGTGACGCGCGTCCGGCAGACGCTCAACGAGAACTCCGGCGCGCGCAACTCGTCGCAGAACGTCAACTGGTAGCTTCCATGCAGCACGTTCAGGCAGTCCTCGACGACCGGCTTGCCAGCCCGGGAGACACCATGCCGCTGGCGGGGCACCTCGCGGAGTCGGGGTACACGCTCGGGGAGCACGCCTTCACCTTGCCCGAGGGGCTTGACTTCGACCTCATGCTGACCAACGCGGGCGAGGGCATCCTCGCCACGGGCATCGTGCGCGGACAGGTCGTGGGCACCTGCGACCGTTGCCTCGATCGCGCGGAGTTCGACCTCGCGGCCGAGGTCGACGAGTACTTCCTCTTCCACGCCCCCTCAGAGACCGCCTCGCTGGGCGAGGGGGAGGATGACGTGGACTTCTCGCTGGTGGGGGCCGACCACACGATCGACCTTTCGGAGGCGCTCGAGGCGGCTCTGCTCATGGAGACGCCGTTCGTGGTGCTGTGCCGGCCGGACTGCCAAGGGCTCTGCCCGGTCTGCGGCGAGAACCTGAACGAGCGTGACTGCGGCCATGCCGCGCAGATCGAGGAGGAGCGCATGGAGGCGAGTCCGTTCGCCGCGCTTCGTAAGCTCAAGCTCGACGACGAGCGACAGCAGTGATCCCAGAGGCGTCCACCTGAGGCGCCCATCGCAGGCGGTCGTGAAGAATAGTTGTCTCGTGCGAGCGCGTCACCAGGTGTGGTAGAGTACTTGCTTGCATGTCTGCAGGAGACCATCCGGCGCCGTCGGATGTTGGCAAGGTGTAAGAGAGGTTCATGATGGCAGTACCCAAGCAAAAGAAGGGCCGCAGCGCCACGCGCACGCGCCGTTCGGCCAATAGCAAGCTCGCCGCATCCGCGCGCTCCGTCTGCCCGCAGTGCGGTGCTCCCAAGCTCCCGCATCACGTGTGCCCCAACTGCGGCTTCTACCGTGATCGCGAGGTCGTGGTCACCGAGTAGGGCTTGCGTCATACGTACGCCATGGAGGCCGGTCCCTTCCGGGACTGGCCTCTTTTCTCGTATTAGAATCAAGTTCGCATACCAGCTCGGCCACATGGTGAGGGGAAACTCGGCCGGGCGGAGACCGAAGGAGATGGGAGGACACATGGTGAGCGTCTGCGTCGATGTGATGGGGGGAGACCGGGAACCCCAGGTGGTGCTTGACGGCATAGCCGCGGCCCTTGCCGCCGAGGCGGACCTGAGCGTGCTCGTCGCCGGACCAGAGGAGCTGGTCGTGCCCTTCTGCGCCGACCACGCGAACGCGAAGGCCCTCGTCTGCACGGAGGCCATCGCCATGGACGAGCATCCCGCCGATGCCGTCCGCACCAAGAAGGACTCGACCATCGTGCGGGCCTGCGCGGCCGTGCGCGCGGGGGAGGTGGACGGCTTCTTCTCGGCGGGCTCGACCGGGGCGGTTCTCGCGGCGGCCACCCTCGGCGTCGGGCGCATTAAGGGCATCAGGCGTCCGGCCATCGCAAGCGCGCTGCCCAGCGCGACCGGCCGGCAGACGGTCATGCTCGACCTGGGCGCCAACGCCGACGTCCGCCCGGAGATGATCGTCCAGTTCGCCCAGATGGGCCGCGCCTACTCCCGCGCGGTGCTGGGCGTGGACGACCCGCAGGTGGGCCTGCTCTCCAACGGGTCGGAGGACACCAAGGGCTCCGAGCTCGCGCTGTCCTACCACAGCGCGCTCGCCTCGGCCGGGTCGTGGTTCGCCGGCAACGCCGAGGGCGGCGACCTTCTGGCGGGCACCTTCGACGTCGTCGTCACGGACGGCTTCACCGGAAACGTCGCCCTCAAGAGCGTCGAGGGGGCGGTCAAGTACATCGTGCGGTCCCTGCGCCGCATCACCACCACCTCGAAGCGCGCCGCGCTCGGCGCCCTTTTGCTCAAGCCCGCCCTCGCCGAGATCGCCCACGACCTCTCCGGCGACGAGCTGGGAGGCGCCGTCCTGCTTGGCGTCAAGGCGCCGGTGTTCATCGGACACGGGGACACCTCGGTCGAGGCCATCAAGAACGGCACCCTTGCCACGGCGGCCGCCGTTCGGGGTGGGCTTGTGGACAAGATCAGCGAGACCATCTCGTCGGAGCGCGACTAGTACAATGGTCCGTGCCGTGCGGCCACGGTGCGGCACGGACCACGCAACGAACCGAAGACAGAGTGAGGAGCATCCCCTATGGACCACGAAGCGATCGCCGCCAAGGCGCGGGCAATCATCTCCGAGACCCTTGACGTGGACGAGGCGTCCATCGAGGAGTCGACCGAGTTCAAGGCGCTCGAGGCTGACTCGTTTGACATGCTTGAGCTGGTCAGCGCCCTTGAGGAGGAGTTCGGGATGGAGCTGCCCGACGATGGGCTCGATCGCATCGCGACCGTCGGGGATGTCATCGCTGCCATCGAGGCCGCGCGCTAGGAGTCTGGCTTGAAGCTCCGCACGAGGGTCAAACGCATAGAGGAGATCGTCGGCCACCACTTTGCCGACGAGCGGCTGATCGTGTCCGCCCTCACCCATCCGTCCGCCGCGCAGAGCACGTCGGCGAGCGAGAGCTACGAGCGCCTTGAGTTTCTGGGCGACTCGATCTTGGGGGCGATGGTCGCGCTCGACATCTACCACCTGTTCCCCCGGATGGACGAGGGCCAGCTCTCCATGCTCAAGATCGTTTTGGTGAGCGGCGAGATGCTCTCCGAGATCGCCGACGAGCTGGGGGTGGGCGAGCTGATCCTTTTGGGAGACTCCGAGCGGGGCACCGGCGCCCGCGGCATGCGCTCCGCCCTGGAGGACGTCTACGAGGCGCTCGTGGGCGCCCTCTACCTTGACGGGGGTTACGAGGTCGCACACGAGTTCGTCGTGCGCAGCCTCCATCCCAAGATCACCCCCGAGCTCGGGCGCCATGTGGTTCCGCCCAAGTCGCGGCTCCAGGAGGTCGTCCAGCACGACTACCACACCGGTCCCGTCTACAAGCTCGAGGACGAGCGCGGCCCCGCCCACAGCCCGACCTTCACCTCGGTGGTGCTGGTCGAGGGGCGCCGCGTCGGGCGGGGCACGGGCTCCTCCAAGAAGGAGTCGCAGACGAACGCGGCCATCGACGCGCTCGTGCGCATGGGCTACGAGGCCGAGGGGACGCCGTCGGCGGCAGGCGAGGACGCCGCGCCTGCGCAGGAGGGACCGTCGTGTACCTGAAGTCGCTGACCCTGAAGGGGTTCAAGTCGTTCGCCGACCGCACGCAGATGGTCTTCGACCCGGGCCTCACGGTCGTCGTGGGACCCAACGGCTCCGGGAAGTCGAACGTGTCGGACGCGGTGCTGTGGGTGCTGGGCGAGCAGAGCGCCAAGCAGCTGCGCGGGCAGGCCATGCAGGACGTCATCTTCTCGGGCTCGTCGGCGCGCAAGCCGGTCGGCCTGGCCGAGGTGACGCTCGTCCTGGACAACTCCGACCACACCCTGCCCATCGACTTTGCCGAGGTCGCCATCACGCGGCGCATGTACCGCTCGGGCGAGAGCGAGTACCTCATCAACAACGCCCCGTCCCGCCTGTTGGACATCACCGACATTCTGCATGACTCCGGTCTGGGCAAGGACACCCACTCGATCATCAGCCAGGGAAAGCTCGACTCCATTCTGGCGAGCCGGCCCGAGGAGCGCCGCCAGCTGATCGAGGAGGCCGCCGGCATCTCCAAGCACCGGCGGCGCAAGGAGCGCTCCGAGCGCAAGCTCAAGACGATGCAGGAGCACCTCACGCGGGCCAAGGACATCCAGCGCGAGATCTCCCGCCAGCTGCGGCCGCTCGAGCGCCAGGTGGACAAGGCGAAGCGCCACCGCGACCTCTCGGAGCGGCTCGTCGAGCTCAGCACGATCCTGGCCGTCGACGACCTGCGGCGGCTCCAGTCGACCTACGCGCGGCTCGCCGCCCGCAGCAAGGAAGCGGAGGCCGCCGTCGAGCTGGCCCAGTACCGCGCCCACGAGAAGGAACGCGAGCTCGAGAAGCTGCAGTCGCTGCTCGAGCAGAAGGGCCTGTTCGTGGGGGACCTGGGCGAGCAGCGTCGTCGCATGCAGGACCTGCTCGGACGCATGGACGCCGACATGCGGCTGCTCGAGGAGAAGGGTCGCAACATGGTCACGCGCCTCTCCGAGGTGCGGATGAGCCTCTCCGCGACCGAGAAGCAGCGTGGGGACACCGCCGTGGAGCACGAGCGCGTCGAGGGGGAGCTCGCGGACGTCCGCCTGCGGGCGACGGACCTCTCGAAGCGCGTGCGCGAGCTGCAGGAGCAGGCGCGGCAGACGAGTGAGGCCCGCCGCGCGCTCGGCAGCCGCCACGCGCAGCTGGTGGCCGATCAGCGCAGCGCGCAGCGCACGGCGGACACCGAGACGCTGGCGTACGCCAAGCTCGAGGATCAGATCTCGAACGCCCAGCTCGAGGACGAGACGTTCGAGGGCCGCCTTGCCCAGATAGCCGAGTCCCTCGCCACCACCGAGGAGGCGCTCGCCGAGCGACGGGCGTCGCAGGGACAGGCCGAGGAGGAGCTGCGCCGCGCCGAGCGCGAGCACGACGCGGCCGAGGCGGCCATCGCCAAGGGACGCTCCGCGCTCGAGGAGGCCCGCACGGCGGAGGCGGCCGCCCGCGAGCGCCTCTCTAAGGCCCGCGCGCGCTTGTCGGCGCTCGAGTCGGTGGACGAGCAGAGCGAGAACGCCAGCGGGCTCGTGGCGAGCCTGGCCGCCTCCGAGGAGGGGCTCGAGCTGGTGGAATGCCGCCTGGCCGACCTCATCGAGGTTCCCGCCGAGCTTGACCTTCTGGTGGAGGGCCTGCTGGGCGAGGATCTGGCCGCGCTGGTCGTCGCCACCGGCGACGACGCCGTGCGGCTGGCCGAGGTGGCGCAGGCGGCGGGCCACGCGAACGGACGCGCCGCCATCGTGGCGCTCTCGGGTGCGGTCGCAGACGCCGTCGAGGGTCCCGGGCGACGCCTGGTCGACCTCATCGGCTGCAAGCCGCAGGCGAAGGGCCTGCTCATGTCGCTTTTGGGGGACGTTCGCGTCGTGGAGAGCGCCGCTGCGGCCGTGCGCGCCCACGAGGCCGCCCCGAGCCTCACCTTCGTGACGGACGACGGCGTGTGCGTGCTGCCCGACGGCCGCGTGGTGGTCGGTGCCGAGGGTGGCGCCGAGCAGGGCGCGCTCGACCGCAAGCGTCGCATCCACGCCCTCTCCGAGGGCATGGGCGCGCTCGAGCGCGAGCACGCGCGTGCGACGGAGGCCCAGGCGGCCGCCGAGCAGGCGCTGGCGCAGGCCCGCGAGGAAAGCGTCCGGGCGAAGGGCGAGGTGGCGCGCCTGCGGGGCGAGCATTCGTCGCTCACCGCAGAGATCGGGCGGCTCGAGGCGCAACGGAACCAGGCCACCTCGGAGCAGGCGCAGGTGAGCAAGCGCCGGGCGAGCGCCTCGCGGAAGGCCGACGAGGCCCGCCCCCAGATCGCAGAGCACCGTGCGGCGGCGCGAGAGGCCGAGCGGCGCGCCGACGAGCTGGGCCGGCAGCTCGAGGAGCTGTCCGCGGAGCGCTCGCAGGCGAGTCGCGACGAGGCACAGGCGGCCGATCGGCTCGCCTCGGCACGGCTCGACCTGGCGACCACCAAGGAGCGGCGCGACAACCTCGAGCGACGCGAGCGCGAGCTGTCCCGCTCCGTGGGAGAGCTCTCGCGGCGACTCGAGGCCGCGGAGCGCTCCACGCGCTCGCTCGAGGTGCTGCGCCTGCGCGTGGACCCGCTCTACGACCGCTACGAGGCCGTCCACGCCCGTGCGATGGAGTGGGCCGAGCTGCTGCGGGACCGCAGCCGCCTGGCCGAGGCCGACAGCGACTCCCTCAAGAAGACGATCGCGGACGCGAAGGAGGCGGCCAGCCAGGCGAACGGCGAGGTCCAGCAGGCACGTGAGGCGGTCGGCGAGATCAAGGTCGAGATAGGGCGCGTGGAGGTGCAGGTCGAGGGTGCCATCGGCGCCATCACGGCGCAGGGTCAGGTCCTCGACGAGGCGTTGCGCCTTCCCGAGCCCGATGACCGCGAGGCCCTGGAGACCGAGGTCGAGGACCTGCGGCACAAGCTCGCCACGATCGGGCCGGTCAACGAGGTCGCGATGGACGAGTACACGCGCCTGAAGGAGCGTGCCGACTACATCGACGAGCAGGTGGTCGACCTCGAGCGCGCACGCGGGGCGCTCGCGAAGATCACCGGCGCCATCGAGCGCAAGATGCGCCGGCGGTTCCTCTCGGTCTTCGAGGCGGTCAACGCCAACTTCTCCGAGGTGTTCACGCTGCTGTTCCCGGGAGGGCAGGCCCGTCTGGAGATGACCGACCCGGACCACCTCGCGGAGACCGGCATCGAGATCGTGGCACAGCCGAGGGGCAAGCGCATCCAGAAGATGATGCTGATGAGCGGCGGCGAGAAGTCGCTCACGGCCCTCGCGCTGCTCTTTGCCGTCTACCGGACGCGCACGGTGCCCTTCTACGTCTTCGACGAGGTGGAGGCCGCCCTTGACGACTCCAACCTCTCCAAGCTGCTTGACGCGATCGAGCAGCTCAAGGAGTCGACCCAGCTCATCGTGATCAGCCACCAGCGTCGCACGATGGAGCAGGCCGATGTCCTGTATGGTGTGTCTATGCAGGCCGATGGCGTGAGCCATGTGGTGAGCCAGCGCCTCGACCGAGCGACAGGAAAGGTGGTTGATGCCTGATGGCCCTGTTCGACAACCTGAGGCGCGGGCTCACGCGCTCGCGCGAGGCCATCTCAGAGATCTTCTACATGGGCGGCGAGGTCGACGAGGAGTTCTGGGAGAACCTCGAGGACACGCTCGTCATGGCCGACATGGGGGCCGAGGTCGCCCTGCAGG
>JAWRIT010000050.1:0-5058 GCA_040268355.1 Atopobiaceae bacterium
GGGGCGCGCTCGCGCGTTTGTTGAGCAGCGGTAGCCGTGACGCTATGCGGCCTTGGCACCGCCAGGGATCTCGCCGGCGCAGTGCGGGCAGCGGGTGGCGCCCTCCTTGACCTCCTCGAGGCAATGCGGGCAGGTCGGTGCCGGGGCCGCCTGCGCGTCCTCCTCGGCCTTCTGGGCCCCTGCGACGGTCTTGAACTTGTTGACCGCCTTGACCATGTTGAACACGATGAAGGCCACGATCAGGAAGTTGATGATGGCGCTGATGAAGGCGCCGAAGTCGATGCTGGTGCCCGGAACGACGAGCGATCCGGTCATGTCGGTGCCGCCACCTGTGACGAACGTGATGAGCGGGTTGATGATGCTGTTGGTCAGGGCGGTGACGATGGCGGTGAACGCCCCGCCGATGATGACGCCGACGGCCATGTCCATGACGTTACCCTGGGCGATGAACTCCTTGAATTCGTCTATGTACTTGCGCATACCTCTCTCCTTCTGTCTTCGGACAGTGTGCCGACTACTCTAGCAGATACAAAAACCGCAGGATGCGTGGGAAAGAGCGCGGCGCCGGCGCACTCAGCTCGTCGAGCGCGGGCGCCCCTCCTTCGTGCCCCGCCTGGGACGGGCGAGCTCGTCGGTGTCGAGCCAGATGGTGATGGGTCCGTCGTTGACGAGCGCGACCTGCATCTCCGCGCCAAAGACGCCGCGTCCCACGTGACGCAGGTCGCGTTCGGCCAGCTCGCAGAACGTCTTGTAGAGGGGGACGGCCACCTCTGGGGGTGCCGCGCCGACAAAGGAGGGCCGACGTCCCTTGCGGGCGTCGGCAAAGAGGGTGAACTGGCTCACCACCAGCACCTCGCCGTCCACGTCGACAAGGGAGCGGTTCATCCTGCCGAGCTCGTCGTCGAACACCCGCAGGTGGCAGATCTTGTCCCAGAGACGCTCGACCTCTGAGGGCGTGTCGGTCGGCGCCACGCCCAGAAGCACGAGCAGCCCCTGGCCGCAGGATCCCACCACCGCGTCGTCCACGGTGACGGAGGCCGAGCTGACCCGTTGCAGAACCGCTCTCACGACCCGCCCCTACAGTCCGTAGAGAGCCGAGAACTTCTCGGTGAGGTACTGGGTGAAGTAGGTGGGGGAGAAGGGCTCGCCGCAGGCGCCCTGGATCAGCTCGCTGGTGTCTTGGGAGCGTCCGTGACGCCAGATGCGATCACGCAGCCAGTCGTGGATGGGCGCGAGGTCGCCCGAGGAGCAGACGCCGTCAAAGTCCATGCCCTCGCGCACCATGGCCGCCTTGAGCTGCGCCCCGATGGCGCTGCCGAGCGCGTAGGTGGGGAAGTAGCCAAAGCTGCCGTCGGACCAGTGGGTGTCCTGCAGGGCGCCGCGCGCGTCATTGGGGACGTCGATGCCCAGGTAGCTCTTGTAGCGCTCCGCCCACAGGGTCGGCACGTCGGACGCGCTCGCCTCCCCAGAGAGGAGCAGCTGCTCGATCTCGTAGCGCACGAGTACGTGGAGCGGGTAGGTGAGCTCGTCGGCCTCGGTCCGGATGGGTTGGGCCTCGACACGGTTGGCCGCCGTGTAGAACTGCAGTGGCGTCATGCGACCGAGCTGCCCGCGGAAGTGGCGCGACATGACCTCCAGCAGCCGCGGGGCGAAGGCCAAGCTGCGACCCACATAATTCTCGAAGAAGCGCGACTGGGCCTCGTGCATGCCCATGGAGGTGCCGCCCTTGAGCGAGGTGTAGTCGAAGGCCGCCTCCACGCCCAGCTCGTAGAGGGCATGGCCGCCCTCGTGGAGTATGGTGAAGACGTTGGAGAGGGGATCGTTCTCCACCACATGCCCGGCGATGATGGCGTAGTTGCTGGTGAGGCTGTCGGAGAACGGATGCTCGGTCGAGGTGAGGAAGACCTTGCGCTCGTCAAGGCCCTCGAGGCGCACGAGGTCGCGGGCGAGGTCCCACTGGCGGCCCACGTCGAAGCGCCCGGTCAGCGGCGGCGCCGTCTCCTGGCGCCTGCTGGCCCGCACGTCTGCCAGAAGCGGCACCACGTCCTGCTTGACCTGCTCGAAGAACCGGTCGTAGAAGGCCCGGTCGGTACCGTGCTCGAAGTCGTCGAGCAGCACGTCGTAGGGCTCGGCCTCGGGCTTGCGGCACCGGGCCACCTCACGCATCATCTCGATGATGCGATCGAGGTAGGGCTCGTAGGCGTCCCAGTCGCCCGCCGCCTTGGCGCGACGCCAGACGTCGGTCGTCTCGTTGGCGAGCCGCGTGAGGGCCGTCTGCACCTCGGTCGGCACGTCGACCTGTCGCGCGCGGTCGCGCTTGAGGATGCGCACCTGGGCCGCTTGGGTGTCGGTGAGCACGGCGCTCGCGGAAGAGAGCCGATCGAGCAGCGCGCCCGTCTCGTCGGAGCACAGCAGCGCCTGGTCCTCCTCCTGCAGGATGGCGAGCGCCTCGCCACGGTCGGCGGTCGCGGCCGCAGGGTCGATCGTGGCGCCGTAGCAGTACATCCCGGTACGCGCGTAGCGATGCGCGTACAGATGGCGCTCCAGCTCGTCGAGCGCCGCGATGTCTGCCTTGGGGTTGGTGAGCGCGGCCGGCTGGACGTTCGGCGGGGTGCCGGGAAGCTGGGTGGTCGCGCCCGGGTCGCTGTCAGGGACCCGGTTCTCGGCCCGTTCGTTGGTCATGGGTTCCTCCGTGTGAGCTACGTTTGCTTCTCGTCACCTCAGTGTAGCGTCACGAGGCATAAGACACAAAGGCGGCGCGCGCAGGCGCCTTTGGGCGGACCCTGCGTCCTTTGCGCGGCAGGTCCCTCCGTTGAACGAAATGACCTGTTGTGCGGCTGTGAATGCGCCATACTAGGGGGCATCGCAGGGCGGTCGTGCCCACGTACCCCAGACACGAAGGAGGTCTCACCCATGGGAAAGGTTCTTGGCATCGACATCGGCGGCACTAGCATCAAAGTCGGTCTGTTCTCCGAGGAGGGCAGCCTTGAGGCCGTCAGCAAGATCCCGACCGGGGAGATCGTGAGCGAGGCGGCCTTCGCCGTGGTGACCGAGGGCCTGAAGACCCTGCTCGCCGAGAACGGCGTGACGACCGAGGAGGTCATCGCCATCGGCCTTGACGTGCCCGGTCCGGTGGACGACAAGGGCAAGGTCGGCATGCT
This sequence comes from Atopobiaceae bacterium, assembly GCA_040268355.1. Taxonomy (GTDB): domain Bacteria; phylum Actinomycetota; class Coriobacteriia; order Coriobacteriales; family Atopobiaceae; genus UBA1367. Next base: position 3,162 of record JAWRIT010000050.1, read on the forward strand.
CGCCAACATCGAGCTCGACCCCGAGGGCCTGCAGGACGCCATCATGCGCACCTTCCCGGGTGCCAACCTCGCCTTTGTGAACGACGCCAACGCCGCCGCGCTCGGCGAGCTGTGGCAGGGCACGGCCAAGGGCGCCAAGAGCTTCGTGCTGATCGCCATCGGCACGGGCGTGGGCGGCGGCGTGGTCGCGGGTGGCAAGGTCATCTCTGGCGCCTTTGGTGCGGGTGGGGAGATCGGCCATGTGACGGTGAACCGCGACGAGACCGAGGTCTGCGGCTGCGGGCGGACGGGATGTCTGGAGCAGTACTCGTCGGCCTCGGGCATCGTCCGCTCGTATCAGCGGGAGTGCAAGCGGCTCGGCACCGCTCCGGTCGCGCTCGACGGCCCCACCGACACGCTCTCCATCTTCAATGCGTGCCGGGCGGGCGACGATGCCGCGCGCGGCGCCATCCTGACCATGTGCGACAAGCTCGGCTATGCGATGGCCCAGATATCGACCGTCGTCGACCCGCAGATCTATCTCATCGGAGGCGGCGTGGGCGGGGGCTTCAACCTCTATGCCGAGGACCTGCGGGCGGCCTTCCGCAAGTACTGCCTGGCCCCGAGCGTGGCCACGCGCATCCTGCCGGCGAGCCTGGGCAACGATGCGGCAATGTACGGGTGCGCCTACCAGGCGCTGCAGGAGCATGGCGCATAGGGCGCAGGCCCCGTTTGCTGTGAAAAACGCCGCCCCCCTCCGTTTGGGGGTCACGTTGCGACGCAGGCGTGGTACAGTGCATAAGTGCTCGTAACCCACGTTGGTTCTCTGGAGATAAGGAGTGTTGTATGACCGAGTACATCACCGCCGACCAAGTTTTCTTCGACAATCCCGCCACCAGCGTCGACGAGGTGCTGGAGTTTGTGTCCGAGAAGGCCGTCGAGCTGGGCATTTCCGAAGATAAGGACGCCGTTCTGGCGGCCTTCAAGGCGCGCGAGGCGCTGGGTACCACCGGCATTCAGAGCGGGTTCGCCATCCCGCACTGCAAGAGCGCTGCCGTGAAGGACGCTGCCATCCTTGTCGTCAAGCTTGCGAACCCGGTGGCTTGGGACGCGCTTGATGGCAAGCCCACCAAGATCGCCGTCGCGCTGTTCTCGCCCGATGGCGACGTCCACCTGACGCTGCTGTCCTCCGTCGCGACGTTGCTGCTTGACGAGTCCTTCCGCTCGAAGGTCCGTCACGCCGACTCCGCCGAGGCCATCGCCGCAGCGTTCAACGCCGGCCTCAGCGTCTAGGCGGCGCCGGGATTCGGCAGAGGATCACGGGGGAGCCCGGCACGGAGAGGTGCTGGGCTCCCGCTCGTATGGTTCGCATTCGCATGGGAGGGAGCCTCATATGATCGAGTTCGTGGAGCCGCGCCAAGTCTTTCTGAACAACCCCGCCACCACGGTTGACGAGGCCTTGGAGTTTCTGGCGGACAAGGCCGTGGAGCTGGGGATCGCCACCGACCGACAGGCCGTGCTCGCCGGGCTTCGCGCACGCGAGGCCGAGGGCACCACGGGCATGATGGCGGGCTTTGCCATCCCGCACTGCAAGAGCTCCGCCATCACGCGCTCGACCGTGCTGGTCGTGAAGTTCGCAGGAGATGTCGCGTGGGACGCGATGGACGGCGTGCCCATCCGCACCGCCATCTCGCTTCTGGTTCCCGAGAGCGAGGCGGGAACCGACTTTCTGGTCATGCTCTCGCAGGTGGCCGTCCTGCTCATGCGCGAGGAGTTCCGCTCCGGCATTGATGCCGCCGACGACGAGCAGACCGTCGCGCGGATCATCAACGACGGGCTCGATGGCTGAGGGACGCGCCCCCACGTCACGACATCACCGCGCGCTGCCGGGCCACACAGCATTGAAGCGGGGGGGGGG
>JAWRIT010000051.1:0-9316 GCA_040268355.1 Atopobiaceae bacterium
GCGCCCTCACGGGTTCGACTCCCTGCGGTGCTGTCCTCACAAGAAAAGACCCCCTGAGACAGGGGGTCTCGTTCACATGGTGCCCCCGGCGGGAGTCGAACCCGCCTCTCAACCTTGAAAGGGTTGCGTCCTAACCGATAGACGACGGGGACAAGCGCAGGCACAAAGTATATCAGACTCCCGTTGGGGCCGCCGCCTGCTAACAGGGAATGCCAGCCCGAGGCTTTCCGCAGCTCATCTGGCTGCTTGCCCAACTCGCCATGCAGCTTGCCCTACCAGCCAAAGCCCCTTCGCTCGGCGTAGCGGCGAGCCGACTCACGAAACTCGGGCTGGGAGTCGGCCCAGCTGCAAAAGTCAGGCACGTCACAGATGACTGGGTCCGCCTCATGCACGGCCAAGGTCACTTCCTCAAAGGAGTATGGCTCGGCTGACGGACGATCGAACAGGTAGGTGTCGACCATGACTGGCCGCAGCAACGCGTAGGCACCACCTTCGCACAGATTGTCAAAGCCGATGAGCGCGCGCCGCGCCGCCCCCATGCGGTCGAGCTTGTAGAGCAGCAGCACGCGACCCAGCTGCTGCCACGAGTCCCCCCGACGCCCGAACCGTGCGTCGAGCGCATCGAACCCCGCCTCGTCCTCGAGCCGTGCCAGGCAGAGCGTGCAGGTGTGGCGCGCTCCCAACGGATCGGAGGGCGAGGCGGTGACCAGTGCCTGGCCGCGGTCGTTCGCCATGCGGTACCGTGCCGAGTCCAAACACGTTCGGGCGATTGCCGCCTGCAGGCGCATGCGACCGTGCAGGAACACATCGTGCCAAGCGTCGCCTGAGTCTGGGGCAACCAGGGGACCACGTTCTGTGAGCAGCTGGCGGTCCAGCTCGAGCAACGAGTCGAGCTGGTCGTCAGGCTCCTGGTCGGCTGCGATGATGGCGGCAAGGCGAGCGTGGGCGCTCGTCGGACAGATGGCGAGCGCCTCGGCGCAGTCCCGTCGCAGATGCTCCATGCGCTGGGCACGCTCGTCCATGAAGTCGTCATCGTCACGCCACTCGTCGGTCGCCCGCGAGGCAAAGACGCGGTCAATGGCCGTCACAAGCATCGAGAACGCCTGGTCGGAGGGGTCGTCGACATAGGACTGCGGCTTCTCGCGCACGGCCAGGACCAGCTCGGCATACGCTGCCTGCGAGAGGCCGCCGAGCTGGGCGCTGCGTCGTTGCGCAAGGCGGGCGACAAGCTCCTCGTGCAGGTTCATGGCTGCTCCACCGTTCCCTTCGCCAGGCTCAGGTGCCGGGCGATCCACGAGCCGAGCACGCCCCGGCCGGCGTCATCGCGACCCTCCTGCAAAAGCACCGTGCCCTCGGAGATCGCCAGGATGAGCTCGTCCTCGCTGAAGGGGGCAACGACCAGGCGCCCGAACACGCCGTCCGGCAGCTCTTTTTGGCTGGTCAACGCAAGGGTTGCGTGGGGATAGGTCTCCGTGAGCCGAATGAGCTGCCGCCGCGCCTCCGCCAGGTCGTGGCGCGTGTGCGCGAGCGAGATTCGTGCGAGCTGCAGCCAGGCATCCTCGGTGTTGGCGCGCAGCAGTGGCCGGGTGTGCGCCGCAAGGCGCTCGAGCCCGTCCTCGTCCTCGAGCTTCGCATGGGCGATAGCACAGGTGAAGCGCACATCGGCGCTGTCTTCTCGATCGAGCTCGAGCAGCTGCTCGCAGATGCGTATGGCCGTGCGGTTGCGTCCGCAGATGACGGCCTTGGAGGCCTGCGTGGCGAGCCAGCGATAGTACGGTCGCATGGCGATGTCGGCCTCCAGGATGGCTCGCTCGTCCGAGTCGTCGCGGGCGGCCTGCGCCCGCAGCTCCTCGCACGAGGCGCGCACGTCGTCGGCCCCGCTGGCGAGGAAGCGATAGTAGTCCTCAAAGGAGGGGGCGTCGGCTGCCGCCTTCATGCGGATGGCGTCATGGCAGCGCCCGTCGAGCGAGATGGCCTCGTCGAGCAGCCGGTGCCCTTGTTCGATGAGCGTTATGGCGCGTGAGTCGTCGGCAAAGGGAAGCTCGTAGTCGATGAGCGTGGTTGCCTCGGCAACCAGGTGAAAGGCGCGATCGGCGTCCGACTGGGGAAGCGCGTCACGGTTCTGCGAGAAGCGACGGCCAAAGGTGGCGAAGGCACGCGTGGCCGAGGAGGGCGGCTGTCCGTCGAGCGAGCGGGCAAAGCGCAGGCCCAGCCGCTGGTAGTCCTCCCGGTGTGGGTCATATGCCACGTCGCTCGCCTCCCTTCCGCCATGGTGGTGCTTCTGGCACGGTGCCTGGCACACCATGGTAGCGCAGCGGCAAGGGGAGGCGAGCGGTGGGTGGCCGGACCAAGCGGCCCTCGTGCGGGCCTCGTATGGTCCCGCGTGACCTCGCATGAGATCGCACACCTGGTCAAGAGCCTACTGGCAGGACTCGATCCAAGCGATGAGGTTCTCGGTGCTGGACCCGGTCCGTTCGGCGGTCGTGTGGCCCTGTCCCCAGACGGTCTCGAAGTCGACGTCGCTCACGTCAGTTCGCATCTGAAGTGCCAGCGCGAGGTTGACCTCGGTGGTCAGCGACGTGTCACCCTGCTCGATGCCCGTGCGGATGCGCCAGTGCGCGGCTGGCTGCGAGCTGCCGTACCCTTCAAAGGAGTCGTGCAGGTAGTAGAGCGGGTTGTACAGGTTCTGCCGATCTGCCGAGCTGATGCCCAGCTCGTCAACGCTCTCCAGGTCGGATGCGTACGCCTCGGCATAGGAGTCGTCATAATCGTCCGCCTCGGCATAGGAGTCGGCGTGGTCGGCCAGCAGCGTGGCCATGGTGGCGTCGAAGTGCAGGGCGTTCTCCGAGGCGTTTCCAAAGACCTTGTTCTCTGCCGAGCTGCGATCGAGCATGTCGAAAGCCCCGACGTCCTTGGTCGGCGTCTTGAAGGCCCGGGCGAAGGCGGCAATGCTCGCGACGGTCGCCGTGTTGGTCGAGGCGTCGTAGGAGATCCATGCGTCGTCGCCATTGAGCGCGTCGATGTATGCCTGCGCGTCCTCGTAGGTGGTGGACTCGGACGAGCTGGCGCCGCCCGAAGCGCCTGTCTTGCTGGCATCGTCGCTCGCTCCGTCCGGCGCGTCACCCGAGGGCGCCTCGCCTGAGGGGGCTCCATCCGGGGCACTACCGGAGGGCGCCTCTCCCGAGGGGGCTCCATCCGGGGCTCCGCCGGAAGGGGCCTCGCCGGAAGGCCCGCCGTTTCCTCCGCCGCCAAAGCCGCCGTCGGCCATCTGGTCGGACGAGGGCGTGTAGGGGAACTCCGTGTCGGCCAGGAAGTTGTTGAGTGAACCCTCGATCACGGAGAGCAGATAGTCGTAGTAGCTGCCAGCAGCATAGGTGCCCTCGCCTCCCTCGGAGAGCGTAAGCTGTCCAGCTTCCTCCGTGGAGAACCCGCTCGCATTGACGTAACTCACGAACTCCTTTGCGAGGTCCTCCGAGAGCAGGGCCGTCCAAGTGCCATCAGCGCGCGTGCCCGAGTCCGCGTACTGGCCCATCATCCACTCGTACGCCTCGTCTGCCACGTCGAGCGAGGTGATGGGACACCAGCACATGGCGCCATAGGTCGCATCGGAGATGGCGTTGCCATTGACGTCAGTGAACAGGGCGCCGATAGCCTCAAGATAAGGGGTGTAACCTGGGGCGTCGCCCGTGACGCCTATGAGTGCGCTCTGGGCGCCACCACCCGAATGCCCAAAGGTGAAGACGCGTTCGAGATCGCCGGGAAGGGAGGAGGCGTTGAAACGCAGGCAGCGGATGGCGGCCTTGAGGTCAGTGACGCCCCAGGGTGCTCCTCCGGCGTACGTCGAACCGTCAGAGTTCTCGCCGTTGTCGCGGCCACGACATCCGGCATAGACGTAGATCAAGCCGGCGGAGAGGTAGTCGGTCAGGCCGGACGCGTCATACGAGCTGGGGGCCGCCTGCGCGGAGTAGCCGGCCGTGTTCACCGGAAGCACGACGGGTGCGGTCGAGGCCGTGTAGTTGCCGACCGAGCCGCTTGTGTTGACGGTGCAGGTAAAGGAGCCGTCTTCGTTCTCTGTGGCGGAGAAGTAGGCCCCGGGCACATAGATGCCCATGGACTCGTAGTCTTCAGCGACGGGCGACGCGCAGTATGGGACGCCGATCTGGTAGTAGATGTCGTTGTCGGCATCGTAGCTCCAGGCGGCGGAGTCAATGGCAAGTGCGCTCACGTCGTCGGGGTTGGTGCCGGTCGTCGCGTCCTTCTCGTTGGCGGTCGAACCTTCGGAGCCGCCTGATGCGGCACAGCCTGCCGCGGCGAGGCTCGCCCCCATGACTGAGAGGAAGGATCGCCTGGTCAGATGTGCCGATGTGCTCCCGTGGACTGGGTTGCTGCGTGTCGTGCCACACATGGTGGGTGCTCCTAACCGCCGCGTGAACCTTCCGCCCCATGCGAAAGTGCACGCGCGCTTCTGAGGGTCAAGGATAGGAGCCGAACCTGAAAACGCGCTTATCTGGCGTGAGGCGAGCGCGAGCGCACGAGAGCGCCGCAATGGTTGGGGGAAGCTGAAAGAGAACAGGCCAGCCACATGCCATGGCTGACCTGCTTGTTTTGTATGGTGGGCGATGACGGACTCGAACCGCCGACCTTATCCTTGTAAGGGATCTGCGCTACCAGCTGCGCCAATCGCCCGCAGCGAGAGATTCTATCACAGCTGTGTACCCGCGTACCTGCGCGGTTGTCCCGCTGCGGCTTTGCGTATACTGGGCAACATGATTACCTCAGATGCGGCGGGCGCGTCGCCCGCACCAACGAAACCCATCAACGTGGCGACCATCGTCGAGCTTCTGCAGCGCGAGGACCTGCTCGTACGTGCCGAGGGCGCAGAGCACGCCTCGGACGTTCCCATCACGGGAGCGGACTGCGACTCGCGCGTCGCAGGAGCGGGGCACCTCTTTGTCTGCAAGGGGGTGGCGTTCAAGCCGGCGTACCTGACCACCGCCGTCGAGGCGGGAGCGGTCGCCTACCTGTGCGACGAGGCGCTTGCCCCTACGCTGGGCGTGGCGTGCCCACAAACGCCCGCGCTCGTGGTCAGCGACCTTCGTCGCGCCATGGCGCTCGTCTCCGCGGTCGCCTGGGGGCAGCCCGACCGCGACCTCACCGTCCTAGGAATCACGGGCACCAAGGGCAAGTCGACGGTGGCCTACATGCTGCGCGCCATCCTCGACGCGGGCGAGCCGGGCTCTGGGTGCGGCATCCTTGGCTCCATCGACACCTATGATGGCGTCGAGTCGTTCGAGAGCGTCAACACGACGCCCGAGCCGCCCGACCTGTGGCGCCATCTGGCCAACACGCGCAACTCCGGCCTGCCTTCCATGGTCATGGAGGTCTCGAGCCAGGCGCTCAAGTACAACCGCGTGACGGGACTCGGCATCGACGTGGCGTGCTTCCTCAACATCGGGCGCGACCACATCTCCGCCGTGGAGCACCCCGACTTCGAGGACTACTTCGAAAGCAAGCTGCGCATCTTTGACCAGGCTCGGGTGGCGGTTGTCAACCTTGATGCGGATCACGTCGACCAGGTGCTGGAGCGCGCGGCACGCTGCGAGCGCGTGGTGCGCTTCTCGGCGTCCGCGCAGGCTGAGGCCCGTGGGGCGGACGTGTGGGCGAGCGACATCCGCCCGCAGCGGGGCGGCATCAGCTTTGTGGCCCATACGCCGCGGGGCAAGCAGGAGCTGCTGGTCTCGATGCCCGGCCTCTTCAACGTCGACAACGCGCTGGCAGCCATCGCCATGTGCGAGGTCCTGGGCATCGATCCCGCGCTCGTTCGTGCGGGCCTGGCCAAGGTGCGCGTCCCCGGGCGCATGGAGCTCATCGAGACGGACGACCCACGCGTGTGCGCACTGGTGGACTATGCCCACAACAAGCTCTCGTACCAGCGGTTCTTCTCGTCGGTCGCCCAGGAGTTCGCGGGCCGTCAGATCATTGCGCTCTTCGGGGCGCCGGGCGACAAGGCCCACGAGCGCCGACGCGAGTTGCCGCAGGAGGCGGCGCGGTGGGCGGACCTCATCATCTACACCGAGGAGGACCCGGCGCACGAGCGAACCGAGGACATCTGCGCCGAAATGGCGGCGCACACGCCTGCGGACCAGGCGTACGAGGTCATCTGCGACCGGCCTGCGGCCATCGCGCGCGCGGTCGAGGCGGCCTTCGCGGCGCCGGAGGGTGCGGTGGTGTGCCTGCTCGCCAAGGGCGACGAGACCCGCCAGCACGAGGGCGACCGATTCATTCCCTGCGAGCCGGATGGCGCCATCTTCAGGCGCGAGGTCGCCCGCAGGCCCCGCAAGGAGCAGGCATAGGAGTGAGAGGAGCCGGTGTGGCACGCATCGACAGGACAACGCTGGACCCCGCGACCACCGTCGTGGTGGCCACGGGCAACGCGCACAAGCTCTCCGAGATAGAGGCCATCCTCGGGCAGGTCATGGACGGCTGCACCTTTGTGGCCCTCGGTGAGCTAGGCGACTTTGCCGACCCGGAGGAGGACGGCGAGAACTTCTACGACAACGCGCTCATCAAGGCGCAGGCGGCGCTCGACGAGTGCGGGCTGCGCATGGCGGTGGCGGACGACTCGGGGCTCTGCGTGGACGCGCTGGGGGGAGACCCCGGCATCCGTTCGGCCCGCTGGGCGGGCGTGCACGGCGACGATGCGGCCAACAACGCGAAGCTGCTGGCAGAGATGGCGGAGGTTCCCGATGCCGAGCGCACGGCCCGGTTCCACTCGACGGTGGTGCTCGTCACGCGCGACGAGGACGGCGAGGAGATCCTGGCAGGCAACGGCGACTGCGAGGGGAGCATTGCTCGCGACCTGCGGGGGACCAACGGCTTTGGCTACGACCCCCTCTTCGAGCTGGCCGATGCCCCCGGTCGTCGCATGGCCGAGCTGGAGCCAGAGGAGAAGAACGCCATCAGCCACCGTCGCCGCGCCCTGGATGACCTGGTGACCAAGCTGGGATAGGCCGGGGTAGGTCAGGGGCCGACGCTGGGCGTGCGGCCGAGGGTCGGCGTTGGGTGTACGGACGGGGCGCATGAGGGCCCCGTGCCCCCTCGGAGCTGGCATGCAATCTATCTACCTTTCGTGAACCGTCATCTCGCGTAGTAAAGTGAGAGGCTGCACATGTCTTTCGGGTGCGTCGTCATGAGGGGGCGCGTCCCGAGCAGGAGGTCAGATGGAAACCGAGATTCCCCCGGTCAACCGGGTTGATGTCATTCGCGATGAGCTGGACTCGCTCACCGGAACGCGCATCAGGGTCCGTGCGAACATGGGCCGTTCGCGCATCGTCGAGCGTACGGGCACGCTCATGGCCGTTCACCCGCAGCTCTTTGTGGTGGAGGTCGAAGAGCGCCGCGGACGCAAGGCGCGCCAGTCGTACCAATACGTTGACGTGCTTACGGGCACGGTGGAGATCTACGACACCGACACCGGCGAGCGCCTGCTCGAGTTCGTGGGCGAGGAGTAGGCGGACGTCCGCCGCGCGACCATGACGGCGCACGAGATCGAACTGTTCGCTCCGGCCAAGCTCAACCTGCACCTGGGCATCTATCCGGGACGAGACGAGCGCGGCTATCACCAGGCGGATTCGATCATGATGGGCGTCGAGCTGGCGGATGTGGTGCGCGTCCGGCGAGCGGATGCGCTCGCGCTCACGACGAGTGATGACTGCGGTGTTTCTCAGGAGGGGAACACCGCGTTTCGTGCTGCGCGGGCGCTGTGTGCGGCGGTCGGGCGCGACGAGGGCTACGACATCTTCGTTGAGAAGCGCATTCCTGCGCAGAGTGGCCTGGGCGGGGCGTCCTCAGATGCCGCCTCGGTGCTGCTGGGGCTCTGCCGGCTATGGTGCGTCGATCCGCTCGACGAGCGCGTGGTGAGCGTGGCACGTTCCCTTGGTGCGGATGTGCCGTTCTTTCTCACCATGACGCCGGCGCTGTTGACGGGAGCGGGAGATGTGCTCCACGAGCGCTTCCCTTTCCTGCCAGGGGTGCCGGTGGTTCTCGTGCGACCCGCAGCGGGGGTATCGACGGTGGAGGCGTACCGGGAGTTCGATGCCGATCCGACGCGCCCCCAGAGCCCCGCGCCCATGTGCGAGGCGCTGCGTGCGGGCGACGTGGATGCGGTTGCCGCTCGGCTGTACAACAACCTGGAGCCGGCTGCCAGGCGGCTGGTGCCCGAGACGGGAGAGGCGCGCCGATGGCTCGAGGCCCAGCCTGGCGTGCGTGCGGCGCAGCTCACCGGATCGGGGAGTTGCGTGTTCGGTCTTTGCGAGAGCGACGACCATGCGGTTCGCGTGGCCGAGGCGGCACAAGCGGGGAAAAAATGGTGGTCGTGCGCCACAAAGACGGTTGGCGAAGGGTATCAGTTCTGCTAAAGTGTTCCGTTGCAACGGGACGTGGCTCAGCTTGGTAGAGCGCTCGGTTCGGGACCGAGAGGTCGCTGGTTCAAATCCAGTCGTCCCGACCAGACTGGAATGGTATGAACACGAGGGGTTCATACTCCACATAACGCGGCACGGGTTTGTGCTGACCATACGACGAGGGAGGACTTTGTTGCCTCCCTTGTTTGCTCTTTGTCGGCGATAGATCGGGTGCACACAAATGCTAGTGACCCAAGGCCTCGTGAACCAAGAGGTCGCTGTGCCGTGCCCAAAAGGCGGGCTGAACAGGGCAAAGCGACCCGGCTTCCCTTTGTCCGGGGCGGCGAGGGTACGGCCTTCTTGCGCGCAATTCCTCTTGAGTGGCGTGGCGTGGCATCGGGGCAGCAGGTTGATGTTTATGGTGCTGGACAAGCCGTCCGCCGGCGGGTTGGAAGGGCAAGGAACATGCGGGGATGTGGCCACCAGTGCGATGAGCGCGGCGTACGGGCGTCTCATCTGGGGAGCTTCGAAAAACGTCCCCATAAGTGCGAGATAGCGATCATATTTGATGCGCCAACTGGGGAGATGTGAGCCGGTTTCGAGTTAAGGGGACGTTTTTTCGCTCCGAATGTCAGGGGTGAGCGCTACGGCGCATCGAGAACACGCAGGTCAGAGAAGCGTTCTTAGGCTCCGGTATCGGCTCGGTGAAGCATCAAGACCAGAATCTAGCCCACCTGACCTGCATATTTGTAGGTGTCGATACGCTACCGGGGAAATACCGGCCGCATGACAGCTCCTGACGCAGCGTCACGGGGAGGTGATATGTATCGCTCTCACTGCGATATGGGCCGTAAACGCCCCTCGGGGCTGGGACGGGGGAAGAGGCACCTATGTGCCACTGTTGTAACAGTGGC
>JAWRIT010000052.1:0-4908 GCA_040268355.1 Atopobiaceae bacterium
GGGGGCGGCTTGGCTGTGGCCGGCTTCTGCGCGGCACAAGCCGGCGAGCGGGCCGTGGCGCGATTATCCGCCACTACCTCGCGGACGCCCGCAGTCGGGCCGGCTTTTAGCGGTGGTAGTAGCTGCGGTTCTCGAACTTGGGCTCACAGCACACGTTGATGCCCAGCTGCCGGTAGACGCGCTCGTCGGTCGGCGAGATGATGACCGAGAAGTAGGCGTCGCATCCCCTGAGCCCGTTGGCGGCGTCGATCACCGCCGCCGCGAGGGGATTGGTGGCGGAGCTTATCGAAAGCGCAATGAGCGTCTCGTCGGAATGCAGGCGCGGGTTCTTGCTGTGCAGGTGCGCGATCTTGAGCCGGCAGATGGGCTCGAGCGCGTCGTTGCTCACCACGTAGACGTCCTTGTCCACGCCGGCCACGCGCTTGAGGGCGTTGAGCAGAAGCGACGAGGCGCAGCCCAGGATGGTGGACGTCTTGCCGGTGACCACCGTCCCGTCAGGCAGTACCATGGCGGCGGCGGGCAGCCCGGTCTCCTGCTCCTTGGCCAGCGCCGCCGCACGTGCGGGGGAGAAGTCCTTGTCCACGCCCACGTCGTTCATGAGCAGGCGGATGGTGGCGAGCTCCTTCCCGCCGATTCCCGTGCGTTCCAGCTGCTCCGCCGTGGTGAAGTAGCGCCGCACGATCTCCGCCTTGGCGGCGTTCCTGCAGACCTCGTCGTCGCTGATGCAGTATCCCACCATGTTCACGCCCATGTCCGTGGGGGACTGATAGGGGCTTTCTCCGGCAATGCGCTCCATCATGGACTTGAGCACCGGGAAGGTCTCCACGTCGCGGTTGTAGTTGACGGTGACCTTGTCGTAGGCCTCCAGGTGGAAGGGGTCGATGATGTTCCGGTCGTCGAGGTCGGCCGTCGCAGCCTCGTAGGCCACGTTGACGGGATGCTTGAGCGGCAGGTTCCAGACCGGGAAGGTCTCGAACTTGGCGTAGCCCGCCTGCACGCCGTGCTTATGCTCGTGATAGATCTGCGAGAGGCAGACGGCAAGCTTGCCCGACCCAGGGCCGGGCGCCGTCACCACGACGAGCGGCTTGGACGTGCTTGCGAACTGGTTCGCGCCAAAGCCCTCGTCGCTCACGATGAGGTCGACGTTGGCGGGGTAGCCCTCGATGGAGTAGTGACGGCAGACCGGAATCCCCAGCGACTCGACGCGCGCTTGGTAGGACTCGGCGTGCGGCTGGCCGGCAAAGCGCGTGATGACGATGCCCCCGATGCCGATGCCCATGCCGCTGAAGATGTCGAGCAGGCGCAGCGCGTCCTCTGCATAGGGTATGCCCAGGTCGCTGCGACGCTTGTCCCGCTCGATGTCATCGGCGTTGAGGGCGACGAGCACCTCGGCGTCCGCCGCGAGGCTTGAGAGCATGCGCGCCTTGAGGTCGGGATCGAACCCGGGCAGCACACGTGAGGCATGGTAGTCGTCGAAGAGCTTGCCTCCGAACTCGAGGTAGAGCTTGCCCCCGAACTGATCGATGCGCTCACGAATGCGATGCGACTGCATCTCGATGTACTTGTCCTTGTCAAATCCTAGCTGCATAGAAAGGACCCCTTCGATGGGAGCGGCAACCGACCGTCCCATTGTAGCAAGCTCCATGCCCGTGCCCGGCTCCCACAAGCCAGGGCGCACACGGGCGTGGCGCAGCTCAGTGAGGGCAATGCCAAGGTTGGCACGAAACATGTTCGTAATGGTCCGGTAGGATACAGTAATCTCACAGGACCATTGAGCATTGGTCAGCCGCCAGCGTTCGGTCTACCACCCACGCGCCTCGTGCCATGGACGAGAGGACCTAGCGTGTCGTTCGTTTCGACTCTCAACGAGTACTGCACCTTGCTCGATTGTTCGAGCAAGGACCTCGCTGAGCGCAGCGGCGTGTCACCTTCGACGCTCAGCAGGTATCGCAGCGGTAGGCGTACGCCGTCCTATGACGGAGAGAGTGTCGCCAAGCTTGCCCATGGCATCGTGTCTATAGCGCGCGAGCGTGACATCAAGGGTGTAGGGAGCGAGGAAGAGGTCGTCCGCGAGCTGCTGGTCGGCCTTGATCATCGCTCGGAGAGCTTCTCGCGCAGGCTCGACGCGTTGATGCGCACACTGCAGATCTCCAACGTCGAGATGTCTCGTCAGGTTGCCGTCGACCCGTCGTATCTCTCCCGGATTCGCAACGGCCGTCGTATGCCCGCCGACCCACAGGGGCTCGCGCAACGCTGCGCTCGCTTCATCGTGGGACACCGCCAGGATCGCAATCAGCTTCGCGAGACGCTCAAGGTGGTGGGTGGCGGCATCGACATTCCCGAGCAGAGCGATGCCGAGCTGGAGGCGCTCATCGTTCGCTGGCTGCTGGAGAAGTAGCGCCTTTTCTGCCAACAGGAAACACAACGTGAGGAGCGGCCCCTTCTTCGCAAGGGGCCGCTCGCATGCGTAGCCGCTCTCACGGCCCGTCGGGCATGAGCGGCTAGTCTGTGCAGATGGACTCGACGATACGATCGATGGCCCGCCGTGCCTCGGGGGTGGGATAGAACGGGTAGAGGTGGTTGAGGCCGCGCCCAACGTAGAGCTCCGCATGCACGCCCGTCGCATTGACGCGGTCATAGAACAGCCGTGCGTCGGGATAGAGGATCTCTCTGGTGCCGACGAAGACCATCACGTTGCGCAGCGTGCGCACCTCCCCGTTCACCGGACTCACCCGGTAGTCGTTCATGTCGAGGTCCTTGGCCCAGATGAGGCCCAGCTTCTGGAGGCCCTGCGCCCCAAGGACGGGATCGGCCCCCTCGTAGGCGATGATGTCGGGGTTACGCATGGTGACGTCCACCAAAGGGGAGATGAGGATGAGACGCGCGGGCTGCTCGAGACCGAGCGTCGGGAGGTGCTCCGCGAAGCTCGCGGCAATGCCGCCTCCGCAGGAGTCTCCCATCAGCGTGATATTGGCCGCGCCGTAGTGCTCCAAGGCGCTGCGGTAGACCTTCTCGACGAAGGCGAGGGCCTGTTTGGCGCCATGGATGGGCGCCAGCGGATAGAGCGGCATGATGACCTCGGCGCGCGTGCGCTGGGCGATGGTCTCGGCGAACTTCCAGTGATCGGCGTTCGGTCGCATGAGGAAGCAGCCGCCATGCAGGTAGATGACCACACGATCGTTGATGGGCCGTCGGTTGAGGTGATAGACCTGATGGCCGCCCACCAGCTCCTCGTCCAGGCTCGCCTTGAGCGTGACCGACGGAGGCAGCGTATAGCGTCGATCGTTGGTCTCGGAGCGCTCAAGAATGGTGTTGTCGAGCAGGACCATGTCCTTGAGCAGCCTCTTGCCTCCCGTCGCCCGCAGGTACAGCTCGGTAGCCGTGCTCATGTTCGAGCGGTGGAACAGCAGGTGGGAGATGCCCGTGTAGCCAACGGCAAGCGCGGCGGGCACGGCGGCGAGCGCGCCTGCGATCCGCGCTGCCGTTGGTGCCCTGCGAATGGAGCTGATGAGTGTCATGGGTGCCTTCCCTCGTCTGGAGGCGATGGATAGAGACGGTCTCTAGCCTAGCAGGATGTGCGCCCTGTGGCATGCGCATTTGTAGGTGTGAGGGGAAGCGGTGTCGCGCAGGGGGTGCGCCTGTTGTCTGGTGCGGTGGCGGCGCCTGAGGCGAAGGGCCAGGGCGAAGGTTCGGGACAGGGCTGATCGTGGGCTTGTCACGCCCTTGGGCGTGGAGAAGGCTCTGAATGCATACCGTGAAATGTTACATATTGTGGCAGTCTGGCTCCGGCGATTTATGCGCCGTTTGAGCCGGTTGGGAAAATTTCATTCGTCGGCTCGTGGCACGATGGAGCTCCCCACCTGTTCCTTTGTGCGAGTGCGTGGCAGGTCGTATGCATTCCTGGTGGGAACAAATATGCATATGCGAAAGCTCACATCCGCTGAATGATACAGAATATTGGAAATAAGGGCAAAATAATGCTATTTGGTGCGAGGCGTGTGGTATGATGCCCCTGTCACGTCTGGTTTCGCCGAGCATCATGAGGAACCGCCAGAGACATCCGGCGCCTCGCGTGGCGCCCAACGAGAGGAATGTCATGAAGCAATTTGTGTGCGAGGAATCGTTCTGGGAGCTCTTCCCGGAGGCATCGATCGGGGTTGTCGTGGCAGACGGCATCCTGCCCACCGACCAGGTGAGCGAGGAGCATGCGGCGCAGGCCGCCAAGCTGCTCGATCGCGCCAACGTGCTCGCCCAGAAGTGGGTCCCCAACAACACCATCTCAAAGAACGAGGTCCCCGCCGTGTGGCGCGAGGCCTACCGCAAGTTCAAGACCAAGAAGGGCGCCCGCTGCTCGGTGGAGAACCTGCTCAAGCGCGTGCTCAAGGACAATCCTGTGGGCCATATCAACCCTTCGGTCGATATCTCCAACGCGATCTCGCTCAAGTACGCCATGCCCATGGGCGCCGAGAACGTGGATGCCTTCGAGGGGACCTTCCGTCTCGCGGTGACCGAGGGGGGCGACCACTTCCTGCCCATCGGCTCGGACGAGAACGACCCCACGCTGCCGGGCGAGCTTTGCTACCTGGACGATGCCGGAGCCGTCTGTCGCAGCTGGAACTGGCGTGACGGCCAGCGCACCGCCGTGAGCGACGACACGCCCCACTGCGTCTTCATCATGGAGAACGTCCAGCCCGAGCGCATCGATGACCTGCGCGCCGCCATCGACGAGCTGGCCGGCCAGCTGGAGGAGATTCTGGGCGCCACCATCACGCACAAGGAGATCCTCACCCGCGAGCAGCCTCAGATGGATCTGGACTGACGCCACGACGCGTCGCCACGCCCTAGAACACCGGTCGGCCGAGAGCGTCTGATGCACCACCGATCGAAGAGGTGACCGATAGCGCCCCC
>JAWRIT010000053.1:0-18266 GCA_040268355.1 Atopobiaceae bacterium
CCCGTCCTTGTGCTCGCGGCAAGGCCGCTGTCTTGTCAGTGGGAGCGAAGCTCCTTGGTGCCCGTTAGTCCTCGATCTCGATGCAGCCAACGGGGCAGGCGTCAGCGCAGGCACCGCACCCAATGCAGTCGTCCTCGTTGACGGCGGTGGCGACGTCCTCGACCTCGATAACGCCTACGGGGCAGGCGTCGGCGCAGGCGCCACAGGCAATGCAGGTGTCGGTGTCAATGATTGGCTTGGGCATGGTGTGTTCCTCTCCTAGTGTGTGGATAGATCCCCCTTAAGGGCAGAGTAACACGGAGTCGCAGCATATACGACCTTCAGGTTGAAGGAATTTGGAGGCGTCGTGAATGCGCAGGTAGACGGCTGAAAGAAATACGGTGGGGAGACATACCAATTAGAATTAGTTAGACCTACAAAACTTTTCGGCCCGCGCACCTGCATGCGGGGATCCCACGCGCGAGAAGGGGTCACAGGTTCGCAGCAGATCCCCACGACCACGACCCCGGGGATCCCACGCGCGAGAGGGGACCGCAGCCCTCGCCGCGACGGGCGTTCGCCTGACGCGGCGCGGCGCAGGGTGGGCCCGCGGCGGACGGCGGGGCGGCCCCTACAGCCCCCAGGAGGCGCCCAGGTAGATCTCGATCATCATGAGCACCACGAAGGCGAAGGCGTAGGGAGCGATCTTGCCCATGATCTCCCCGTCTTTGCCTTGCAGGTCGACGGCCGCGCACCCGATGGCGATGTTCTGCGGGGAGAGCATCTTGCCGGCGGAGACGCCGAGCGAGTTGGACGCGGCGAGCCAGTACTCGTTGATTCCCAGGGTCTGGGCGGCACTCAGCTGCACGTTGCCGAACAGCACTTCGGAGGAGGTGCCCGAGCCGGTCACAAAGGTCCCCAGCGCCCCCAAAAGCGGTGCGACGAGCGGGTAGAGCCCGCCGAGCGTCCCCACGAAGAAGGCGGCGATCGAGCCGATCATGCCGGAGTAGGTCATGATCTTGGCGCAGCCCAGGATGCCGAGCATCGTGAGGATGGTCTTGGACATCTGCACCACCGTCAGGTACAGCACGGCAAAGATCTGGTCGAGGTAGGCGCCCTGTGCCAGGCCCCCCAAGATGCCGCAGACAAGGATCAGCACGCCGGGGGTGTTGATCCAGGTGAAGGTGAGCGTGGCCTCGGGGTTGCCGGCATAGACGTTGACGGTGGTCTTGAACGGCGCCAGAAGGTTGTAGATCGGCGCCACCACCTTCGCGGTGCACAGCAGCACCAAGAAGATGAGGATGAATGGGCTCCACGAGATGATGGCGCCCTGCACGTCCACGTTCATGTGCTTCTTGAGCACGACCTTGTAGGTCTCGGGGACCTCGCGGGAGGAGTAGCGGATGGCCACGACGAAGGTGACGGCGAGCGAGAGGACGGCACCCGCCACGTCGGCGAGCTCCGCGCCCACGAGATGCGCCACCAGGATCTGCGGCAGCGTGAAGGTGATGCCGGCGACCAAAGGAATCGGCCAGACGCCCTTGAGGGCCTTGAGGCCGCCGCCCACGGCCATGACCATGAGCAGCGGGCACATGATGTTGAACGGGGCCACCTGGAGGGCCTGGACGTAGCCGAGCTCCAGCACGTCGAGGCCGGTCTGCGTGGCGAGCGTAGTGGTGGGGATGCCCACTGACCCGAACATCGTGGGAACGCCGTTGGCGATGAGGCACACGAGGATGGCGGTGATGGGGTCGATCTCCAGGGCGACGAGCATGCTGGCCGGGATGGCCACCGCCGTGCCGAAGCCCGCCATGCCCTCCATGAAGTTGCCGAAGCACCACGCGATGAGCACGGTCAGGATCCGCTTGTCCGAGGAGACGGAGGTGAGCATCGCCTTGATGGTCTCCATGGCACCGGTGCTCACGCACAGGTTGTAGGTGAACACGGCCGCGATGATGACGATGACGATGGGCCAGAGCGCG
This sequence comes from Atopobiaceae bacterium, assembly GCA_040268355.1. Taxonomy (GTDB): domain Bacteria; phylum Actinomycetota; class Coriobacteriia; order Coriobacteriales; family Atopobiaceae; genus UBA1367. The sequence continues at coordinate 1,962 of JAWRIT010000053.1, forward strand.
AAGAGGAAGCCCTCCAGCGCGGCGGTCGCCACGTTGAGTGGGGCCATGTGCCAGTAGGACATCGCCGCGACGACGGCTACGACCAGGGCCCCGACGCTGGCGAGCCATGCCGGCTGCTTGAGGGCGATGAGCGCGACGACGAGCCAGATGATGGGCGTGAGGGCGAGCAGGAACGGAACGACCAGGTCTGCCATGGGTTCTCCTCCTCCGTGGGCGAGCACGCCTCCCATGGTACCTCGCTGAGCAGGGACATCTGCCGAAAAAACGTGTCCGGGCCGAAATGTCGGCGACGTTAGGTCGTCGATGCGTCGTCGCCGGTCGTGGTTCCCTCGGGGCTCGCTGGCGCGTCGGTGGCCGCAGCGTCGTCGGAGGGCGCATCCGCGCCTGCGACCGCGCCGTCGTCAGCGGCCACGGGCGCAGTGGTGGTCGAGGTGTTGTCGACCACCACCGACTTGCCCGAGCCGACGATCTGCTCCCCGTCGGCGCGCTTCGTCACGGTGCCGCCCAGCCGCTCGATCTCGGGTGCGACCGCCTGGGCGATCATGCCGATGTAGATGGGCTGCCCGGTGGGGGTGAGGTGCTCGCCGTCGGCGTAGAGCCAGTCGGCGGCGCCCTCCGAGAGGCCGTGCCAGTCGATGAGATGGACGTTGCCGTAGCGCTCGGCGCAGGCGGCGAGGGACTGGTTGATGCCCGCCTCCTCCGATCCGGCGATGCGCACGTTGACGAGGTAGACGGTGCGCCCCTCCCCACAGGCGGCGACCATCTGGTCGAGCTCCTCGGTGGTGGTGGGCGTGTTGGAGAAGGCTTGGATGACGACGACCTTCCCGACGACCCCCTGCTCCAGGTACTGCGTGAGCACCGTGAGGGCCTGGTCGGGGCGACGGCCCACGTAGCTGTCGAGCAGGCCGTCGGGGAAGGTGGCGTCCCAGTAGGCCGCGGCGTCGCCGGGAACGGAGTCCCCGACGAGCACGGGGTCGTAGAGCCCTTCCTTCACCTCGTCGGCGGGCGCCCTGACCACGGTGTCCACGGCCGGCAGGGGGGAGGCGTCCTTTGGCTCGGCGTCCCTGGCGGCCAGGTCGATCGCCTGGTCGGCGGCGTCGCCCGTGCTGACGATGGCCTCCTCGGGAACGAGCGTCTCCTCGGGCACGACGGCCAGGCCGACGCCGTCCGCGACAAGGACGAGGGAGAGCGCGAGTACGCCCGCCCCCGCAGGCGTGCGCAGCGACGCGGTCCCGTGCGAGAGCTGCTCGCTGGCGGAGGACAGGAAGGTCCCCTGAGCGATGGGACGCTCCAGCAGCCGGTAGCTGAGCTCGGCGAGAAGCGCGCTTGCCACCACGACGACCGCGACCACCCACCAGGGGCTGCCGTTGCCTGTGGCATGTAGGAGCTGGATGAGCGGGTAGTGCCAGAGGTAGATGCCAAAGGAGCGCGATCCCAGCCAGGCGAGCGGCGGCAACGCGAGCACGCGGGAGATGAGGCCGCCCGGCAGCACGCAGGTCGCGAGGAGCACGGCCGAGCCCAGCGAGGCGACCAGCATGCCGCCACGATAGAGGATGACCGAGGTGTCTGGGACGAGCGCCATGGCGGCGACGAGCGCCCCCAGCGCCACCAGGGCGGCGAGCTCGATCCCAAGCCGTCCGCCCTCGATCCGCTCGCGCAGGTCGCGTGCCGGGCGTCTTCCCACGGGCATGACGTAGGCGAGCCAGGCCCCCACGAGCGGCGCGAAGGCACGCGTGTCTGGGCCGTAGTACACGCGGGTGACGCCTGCGTCCGGGTCGAACAGCACGCCCATCGCCACGGCCGAGCACAGGGCGAGCACGAGGCAGAGCCGGCGCGTGGTCCGACGGGAGGGCAGGATCGCGCTGAGGACCATCACAAGAGGCCACACCAGGCAGAACTGCACGTCGATGCCCACATACCACAGGTGCGTGAGCGGCGAGGGACCGCCGATCTGCTCGAAGTACGACACGTTGCGAACGATGTAGCTCACGTTCTCGAACATGCCCAGGGCGGGCAGGATGTCGGGGCGCGCCTTGGTGAGCAGCACGTGGTCGAAGCCGATGCACGCGAGTACGACGACGGCGACCATGCAGGCCATGGGGGGCCAGATCCGCGCGATCCGGGAGGCCCAGAAGCCCCCGAGGGCGGTCGGCCCGTCCTTGAGACGGCGGAGCAGCGACGAGGTGACCAGGTATCCGGTGAGCACGAGGAGCATCACCACGCCGAGATGCCCGCTCGGGAGCCAGGTGACGTCGAGGTGATAGCAGAAGACGGCGATGATCGCGAGGGCACGGTAGCCGTCGAGGGCGGCGACGCGCCCGCCGCCGCGCCTGGCCGCCCGTTCGTGAGGGCGTGGCTCGGCAGAGCCCCTCACCACCGGGCCCCGTCGCGTGCGCCTTGTCGAGCGTGTCCTCCTGACGTCGCGTTCGCCACGACGTGAAAGCTGCGGTGACCTGCGTGCCATTGACGTCTCTCGTTCAGTACTGGTGTGCCAGCTGAGCACATGATACAGGGCTTTTTCACACGAGGGAAGGGACGTCGCCCGGCTCGGCGCGGTGCGCTACCATAGCGTGTCATACCGTGTCGAGCCACAGCTCACGGCCGCGCGGGTGGGGAGGCTCCCGCCTGCGCAGGCTGCGGCCCGGGAAGTGCCGCCTGGTACGGCAGGCAGAAAGTCCGAGGTCACCATGCTCCAGCTTGAGCACATTAGCAAGGCCTACACCACCGCATCTTTCACGCAGCTCGCCCTCGATGACGTCTCGGTGGCGTTTCGCGACAACGAGTTCGCGGCGATCCTGGGGCCGTCCGGCTCAGGCAAGACCACCCTGCTCAACATCCTGGGTGGGCTTGACCATGCGGACTCGGGCGACATCGTGATCGGTGGTGTGTCGACCACCGACTACGACGACCGCGCCTGGGACACCTACCGCAACCACCGCATCGGCTTCATCTTCCAGAGCTACAACCTCATCCCGCACCAAAGCGTCCTCTCGAACGTGGAGCTGGCGCTCACTCTCGCGGGCATCCCAGCCAAGGAGCGCCACGAGCGCGCCCGGGAGGCCCTCGCGCAGGTGGGGCTCGCCGACCATGTGGACAAGCGCCCCAGCCAGCTGTCCGGCGGCCAGAAGCAGCGGGTGGCCATCGCCCGCGCGCTGATCAACGACCCGGACATCGTGCTCGCCGACGAGCCGACCGGCGCGCTCGACACCGAGACGGGCGTCCAGGTGATGGACCTGCTCGCCCAGATCGCGCGCGACCGGCTGGTCATCATGGTCACTCACAACCCCGAGCTCGCGAAGCGCTACGCCACCCGCATCATCCGGCTGCAGGACGGACGGATCGCCGACGACTCGCGCCCCCTTGGCGACGACGAGCTCCTTGGGGTGGGCGTCCTGCCCGCCGGACGCGACACGAGCGACACCGCACGCCATGCCTCCATGTCCTTCCTCACCGCCCTCGCGCTCTCGTTCAACAACCTCATGACCAAGAAGGGTCGCACCTTCATGACGGCCTTCGCGGGATCGATCGGCATCATCGGCATTGCCGCGATCCTCGCGCTCTCCAACGGCGTCAACGACTACATCGCGCGCACCGAGGAGGAGGCACTCTCGAGTTATCCGCTGACGATCACCAAGAGCAGCTTCGATGTGGCGAGCATGATGGCGGCCCGCACCGGCATCGGCGACGGGGAGGCGGATGACAGCGATGCCGCCGAGACCGACACGGCGGGCACCATCACCCAGCGGGCGATCATGTCGGACATGTTCGCCCAAGTGAAGAACAACGACCTCACCTCGTTCAAGGCGTTTCTCGAAAGCGGCGCGTCGGGCGTCGAGTCCTACGTCAACAGCATCCAGTATTCCTACGGGATCACGCCCCAGGTGTATCAGGCGGACACCTCCGAGGACATCGTGCGGCTCAACCCCTCCCGCATGAGCCAGACCTTCAGCAACGGCCTCTCGGGATCCGCCCTGCTCGGCGGCGCGTCGACGGTGTCCTCGTTCACCGAGTTGCCCGACGACCGCAAGCTCCTCGAACAGTCCTTCGAGCTGGCGGAGGGCCGCTGGCCTGCGGCCTTCGACGAGTGCGTGCTGATCTGCCGGCAGGACGGCTCCATCAGCGACTTCACGCTCTACAGCTTGGGCGTCTACGACACCAAGGTCATGGACGACATGACGACCAAGCTGCTGGCGGGCGAGGAGGTGGAGATCCCCGACACCGAGCGGGCCTTCACTGTTGACGACGCCCTGAACCTGCGCTTCTCGGTCGTTCCCGCATCGAGCCTCTACCGACGGAACGCCGAACAGGGGACCTGGTCGGACATGACGGGCGACCGCGAGTTCATGCGCCAGGTCCTGGCCAAGGGGGTCGACCTCCACGTGGTGGGCGTCGTGTGGAGCCAGGACGCCACCAGCTCGCTGGGGGCGAGCGAGGGCATCGGCTACACTCCGGCCCTGACGCGTCACCTCATGGACGAGGCGGCCGCGTCCGAGATCGTGAAGGCCCAGCTCGCGAACCGCGACGTCGACGTCTTCACGGGCAAGACCTTCGAGGAGCTGGCCGACGAGGAGGGCCAGAAGTTCGACGTCGAATCGATGTTCAGCGTGGACGAGGACGCGCTGCGCTCCGCCTTCTCCTTTGACGCGAGCGCCCTCGAGGGTCTCGGCTCGGGCATCGACCTCTCCGGCGTCGACTTCTCCTCCGCCGCGAGCGGCATCGACCCGAGCGCCCTCTCGAACCTCGATTTGGACACCAGCGCGCTCTCGTCGATCTTCGACGAGCAGACCATGGTCCAGATCATGCAGGGTGCGCCGGAGTTCGATCCGAGCCTGCTGGACCTCTCGCCCGCAGACGTCGAGCTCACGGAAGAGCAGCTGGCTCGGATCGGCCAGGCCGCCACCGACCTGCAGACCGGCTTCTCCGCATGGATGGCCCTGCCCGAGAACGCCGAGACGGTCGGCGCCGCCCTCTCCGCCGACCCGCCCGACTACGTCTCGCTCATGCAGGCCTACCTGCAGACGGACGAGGCGCGCCAGATCGTGGAGCCGCTGGGCCAGGAGCTTTCCGAGGAGCTCACCGGCGAGGTGTCCGAGCGGATGACCCAGGCGCTGTCCACCTACATGACCGAGCAGTTCGCCCCCTACATCGCCGAGGCGATGGGCTCGCTCATGCAGGAGGCGGCCACGGCCCTTGGCAAGCAGATGGCCAAGCAGCTGGCCGAGCGGCTGGCGTCCCAGATGGCGGCCGTGACGGGAAAGGTCGGCGAACAGTTGGGCAGCGTCCTCTCCGAGCAGATGACGGCCCAGATGTCGCAGCTCTCCGCCTCGCTCGAGAGCGGCTTTACGGTCGACGCCGCGGCCTTCGCCTCGGCCATCGAGGTCAACATGACGCAGGAGGACCTGACGAGCCTGCTCACCAATTACATGAACGCCGACGAGCTGACCTACGAGGGCAACCTCTCCAAGCTGGGGTATGCCACCGTCGAGAGCCCCGAGGCCATCTCCATCTATCCCGTCGACTTTCCCGCCAAGGAGGCGGTGCTCGAGATCGTGGACGACTACAACGCGCGCGCCGAGCGCGAGGGCAGGCAGGACGAGACGATCGAGTACACCGACCTCGTGGGGGCCCTCATGAGCTCGGTCACCAGCATCGTCAACACCATCTCGCTCGTGCTGATCGCCTTCGTCTCCATCTCGCTGGTGGTGAGCTCGATCATGATCGGCGTCATCACCTACATCTCGGTGCTCGAGCGCAAGAAGGAGATCGGCATCCTGCGGGCGATGGGCGCGAGCAAGCTCAACGTGGCCAACATCTTCAACGCCGAGACGGTGATCGAGGGCCTCTTCGCGGGCGTGCTCGCCGTGGCGGTGGTGTATGTGGTCTCGGCGCCGGTGAACGAGCTCGTCTACCGCCTTCAGGACGTGCCCGACATCATGCAGCTCTCACCGCAAAACGCCCTTGTGCTCGTCGGGATCAGCGTCATCCTCACGCTGGTGGCGGGCCTGATCCCGTCCTCCTCGGCCGCACGGCGCGACCCGGTCGAGGCCCTGCGCAGCGAGTGAGCTTCGCCTCGGACGAGCGTGGCCTGCCGTGCTCGAGAGGTCCCCAGCGACACGGGGGGAAGAGGCACTTGTGTGTCATCCCGTCCTGCGGACGAGCCAAGGCGCGCTCTGCGGCCCCGATGTGGCCCACTTGCGCTATGGTTATGAACCCAGTGCTACTGCTCGCAGGGAGTCATCGCCTTTGGAGCGCCAGCTGTGGGTTCGCCCTGGCGGGCCTGCTTCGCAAGGGGGATGGAGGGAAGAAGGGCAATGGAGGCTGCGCATAGGATCATCTTTCTTGAGTCCGGCTGGCTCACGGCGACCATGTGCGTCCTGGGGCTTGTGGCGGGGCTGGCCGTGGGGGGCGCGCTCTACACCATCGCCTGGCGCATGACGCACCGCCGGCTCGTGCTCACCGCCCGCTGCCGGTGCCCGCAGTGCTCCCACCCCCTCGCCCTGCGCGAGATGATCCCCGTGGTCGGCTGGCTCATGCGCCACGGTCGCTGCGCGTACTGCGATGCCCCCATCAGCGTCGCGTATCCGGCGAGCGAGCTGTTGGGCGCGGGAATCGTCGCGAGCGTCGTCTTGCGCTACGGGCTGGCGCTGCAGACCGTCGAGGTCCTGGTGCTGGCCAGCGTGCTGCTGGTGGTCTCCCTGACGTCGCTTTGGGACTACACGATCCCCAACGAGTGGCTGCTCGCCGCCGTCGTCGCGCGCGCCTGCTACCTGCTCGCGCTGCAGCTTTCGGGCACCCCGGTGCGCGAGCTGGCGATGGCCTCGCTGGTCGGTGCGATCGCCCTCGCCCTGCCCCTGCTCGTGGCCCTGTTCGTGAGCAACGCCATGCTCGTACGCGACATGACCGGCACAGGAACGGTGAAGCTCGTCGCCGTGATCGGCCTGTACCTGGGATGGCAGCAGGGGATCGTCACCGTGCTTGTCGCGCTGCTCATCGCGCTTGTGGTGTGGCTGGTGAGCCCAAGCAAGCTCATGCCCGTCGAGGTCGACGGGGGAGCGCAGGAGGAGGGCGCGCACGACGGGCTCGATGGCGTTCCCGCCCCGCTTCCCGATCGCCCGACGGGCGAGGAGGACCTCGCCGAGCCCCTGCGGCTCATCCCCCTTGCCCCCTCCCTTGCCCTGGCCTGCTGGATCATGCTGCTCGTTGGGGCGCCCGTGAGCCCCTGGAGCGCCCCGCTGTTCTGAGCGTCCCCATGGGGCAACGACCGCGCCTGCGACCTGCTGGTGGGGTGTGTGCCAACCTTGAGAGGGTGCGATCGGGACAGTCTCGCTGTGGTACCATATCCCCCAACCGCGCGGCCATACCGCGCGCTTGTCTCGCATGCAGCTCAAACGAACAGGGGAGACAATGGATCGCAACACTCCCATATCTCGACGCAGCGCCCTTGCGCTGCTGCTGGGCGCTGGTGCCAGCGCCCTTGTTCCCAACCGCGCGGCGCTTGCCGTGACGCAGGATGACGTCGACAAGACCGAGGCCCAGCTCGCCGAGGCCAAGCGACGGTACAAGGAGGTCAAGGCCCAGCTCGACCAGATCGCCGAGGACTACGAGCAGCTCTCCCAGGAGCTGGCCGAGACCCTCGCGAGCATCGACGTGGTGACCGGTGAGGTCGACAAGACGGAGCAGCAGATCGCCGACAAGGAGGCCGAGCTCGAGGAGAAGCGCGACACGCTCGCCCGCCGCGCCCGCAGCGCCTACAAGGCCGGTGGGGACGAGGTCCTTGCGGCCCTCCTCGCCGCCCAGAGCTTCGAGGAGCTTGACGCCAACATCTACTACCTCGACAAGATCTCCGAGAACGACCGCCAGCTCATCGAGGACATCAAGGCCCTGAAGGCCGAGCTCGAGCAGCACCGCGAGGAGCTCGTCGCCAAGCGCGAGGAGCTCGAGGCCCTGAAGGCCGAGCAGGAAGCCAAGCTCAAGGAGATGCAGGAGCGCCAGGAGGAGGTGCAGACGCTGCTGGACGGTCTCGACGAGGACGTTCAGAAGCTCGTCTCCCGGCGCGACAAGGAGCTTTTGGCCCTGGCCCGCGAGCGCGAGGAGCAGAAGAAGCGCGAGGAGGAGGCTCAGAAGGCCGCCGACGCCGCGGCCAAGGACTCCTCCAGCGGCTCTGCGGCGAACGATGTCACGGGATCCTACCAGGACGGCACGACCTCCGGTTCGCAGGCGGCCATCGTCTCCTCGTGCAAGTCCACCGGCAGCCCCGGCGCGGGACTCTGTGCCATGTGGGTCTCGATGGTGTTCAGCAACGCCGGCTACGCCTATGCGGGCGGCAACGCCAACGACATGTACAACTGGTGGACGAGCTCCTCGAACCGCTCGGACTTGAGGCCCGGCATGATCGTGGCCGTCTCGACCCACAGCCACACCTCGGCCGGGCGCATCTACGGCCACATCGGCATCTACATCGGTGACGGTATGATGATGGACAACATCGGTTCCATCCGCACCATCAGCGTCAACGAGTGGATCAGGTACTACAGCACCACCGTCACCCCGCGTTGGGGCTGGCTGATGGGCATCGAGCTGTCGGCATAGGGCCGCACAGAAGGGGGAGGCGCACCATGGACGCTCGCTTCGATCGGAACACCACCGCACTGCTTGTCGTCGACCTTCTGGTGGCGAGCGACGACGACACAGTCTACGACCCGCAGGCCGCGGAGGCCGCCTACCACGATCGCTGCGTCCGTCTCACCCGCGCCGCCCGCGCCGCGGGGCTTCCGGTCATCTTCGCCAACGACGACCACATCGAAGGCGTCGACGCCGAGCTCAAGCTCTGGGGACCCCATGGCATCCACGGCAAGGTGCGCAACCTCCCCGCGCTGGAGGCGCTCTCGGGCGAGCGCGACTTCGTCGTGCCCAAGCGCCGCTACAGCGGCTTCTTCGGCACCGACCTCGACCTGCTTCTGCGCGAGTTGGGCGTGCGCACCCTCATCACGATAGGCGAGGACACCAACATCTGTGTCCTGCACACTCTAGCGGACGCGTTCTACCTGGGCTATGAGACCATCGTGTGCGAGGACTGCACGCGCACCTTCCTCTGCGGCACGCAGGAGGCGGGCATCGAGCACTTCGTGAAATGCTATGGTACGCACATCACGACTGCCGACGAGATGATTGCGCAGCTGGCGGGATAGGGCTGTCGGCGGGCCCGACCTGTCAGGGCCGCGCTGGCCGAGTGAGGGGACGGGCTATGGCTACGATCTACTGCATGAACTGCGGAGCGCCGCTTGACTCCCGTGCCAAGTTCTGCACGGAATGCGGCTGTCTGACCAAACTGGGGGCGGGCACCCTGGAGACGACGGAGATGCCCGTGCTCTCGAAGGAGGCACAGCGCTCGGACGGGCGGCCGGAGGGCGCCGACGGGCAAGAGGCCGCCTCGGCGCAGCCGGTCGCTGCCGCGACGCCCCACTCGCCCAAGGCGTCCCATGCGGCGCACGGGCAGGCCGAGGAACACCGTGAGCCTCCCGCCGAGGAGGGATCATCGTCCGCGCCGCACATAGAGGCGCCCCTGCGTGCGACGAAGGGGGTGGGGCGACGCAGGCCCTCGCCTCGGCTGGACATGCCTGAGCTCGCGCTCCCAGCCAGTCTCAAGGCGATTCCCCCGCGCGTGCTCGCGGGCGTCGCGGCAGCGGTGCTCGCGGTGGTGGTCCTAGTGGCCGTCTGGACGGCCTCGGGAGGCCTGCACAACGACCCCGCCGACGAGGTCACCCCCGCCCGCACCGCGACCGAGGCTGACACCGACGCCGACGAGCAGGACGCCTCCGCCGGCTCCGCCGGCACCGAGGTCCGCTCGTCGCTTGCGGACTACTCCTGGCAGGAGCTGTCCATCATCGCCAAGGAGATGACCCGCGCCGCCTCGCGCGACGACGCGCTGCAGATCGCGCGCGAGTACGGTCTGGTGGACGAGAACGGCGCCATGGGCAGGCAGACCAAGCCCGTCGAGGTCGCCGGCGTGGGCACGCTCAACGTGCGTCTCGTCGACGTGTGGCACGACGACCTCCCCAACGGCGAGGGGCACGCCGGGCTCACCTTCCTCGCCTCCGACCTTGGGCTCAGGCACCGCATGAAGGAGGTCGACGACAACGTGGGCGGCTGGGAAGGCTGCGAGATGCGCGCCTGGCTGAACGGCGACGTCTTCAACGCCCTCGACGAGGACCTGCGCGAGGTCATCGTCGCGGTCGACAAGCGCAGCGACAACGTCGGTCGCACCACCGACGTCGCCGCGGTGACCTCGACGCTGGATCGGCTCTGGATCCCCTCGGTGGTGGAGCTTGCCGGCCCCATCTCGTGGGTCTGGGACTCGGACGCGGGCAACAGCGACGCCTACAACGCCATCATGAACGCGGAGGGTTCGCAGTACGCCCTGTTCGCGGAGCTCGGCATACGGGGGACCGACCCCAACGAGAGCCTGATGCTCGCCTCCGGCGGGGCGACGATCCCCTGGTGGCTGCGCTCCGTCTCGCCAAGCAAGAACGCGCACTACCGGATGGTCGACGCCGACGGTGACCCCTCGCGCTTTGGGGCCGCCCCCGACAACCTGGGCGTCTGCGTGGGATTCTGCCTGTGATGGACGTGCGGCTCCCAACGCGTCCGCAGGAGGCGTCCGGCGCGCGCACGCCGGCCGCAGGCGTCCCGCTGCTTCTGCACGCCTGCTGCGGGCCCTGCTCCTTGGAGCCCCTGCGCCTGCTCCGCGAGGAGGGCTTCGAGCCCACGATCTGCTGGACCAACCCCAACATCCAGCCGCAGGAGGAGCATGACCTGCGCCTGCGGACCCTGCTCGACTGGGCGCGCGACGTGGCGCAGGTCGAGGTGGTCGTCGCCGGTGACGATCGCGCGCGGTGGGAGCGCTCGGTCGCCCCCTTCGGCTTCGACCGGCAGCGTCGCTGCCGCGCCTGCTATGCGCTCCGTCTTGCCGAGGCGTGCGACAAGGCTTGCGAGCTGGGATTCTCCCATGTGGCGACCACCCTTGTGGTCTCGCCGTACCAGCTGTTCGAGACCTGTCACGAGGTGTTGGTCCCCCTGGCCGAGGCGCGGGGTCTCGTCCCCGTCTGGCGCGACTTCAGGGACTGGTACCCCCAGGCGACGACGCGCTCGCGCGAGCTCGGCATGTACCGGCAGAACTACTGTGGATGCCGCTTCTCCGCCGCCGAGGCGGCCATCGAGCGCCACGAGGCCCGTGACGCCCGCAAGGCCGCTCACCGAGGTGCCCACTAGCCTCGCGGGAGGGGCCGATCGGGAGCTGCGCGCCGCCGCGCACGAGGGCCGGCCGATGGTGCGGCCGTGTCCTGACGATCGTTGGTCGGTGGGCTACAATCGGGGGTCGCATACGACACGCCCAGCGAGGAGACCATCCCGTGCGCACCGACGACTTCGACTACGACCTGCCCCCAGAGCTGATCGCCCAGGCGCCTGCAGAGCCCCGAGACGCCTGCCGACTGCTCGTGCTGCACCGCGCGGACGGATCCCTCGAGCACCGCGCTTTCTCGGACATCGGTGACTACCTCGAGCCCGGCGACCTGCTCGTCGCCAACCGCACCCGTGTGATGCCGGCGCGCCTCTTCGGCCGCAAGCCCACCGGCGCGGCCGTCGAGACGCTGCTGCTGCGTCGCCGCGAGGACCTCGACGCGCTCGGGAGCTGTTGGGAATGCCTCGTCAGCCCCGGCAGGCGACTGAAGCCCGGCGCGACGGTGGAGTTCAGGTCTGGCGGGGCGCTCGCCCCGCAGACGGCTCCCGTGGTGCTTGTCGGCGAGGTCGTCGACTACGTGGAGGGGAGTCGGGGAGGGCGGCTCGTGCGCTTCGCCCCCGCGGCGGGTCTGACCCTCGACGAGGCCGTGCATCGGGTGGGCCATGTGCCCCTCCCGCCCTATGTGACCGACTACGAGGGCGATCCCGAGAAGTACCAGACGGTCTACGCCATGAGCGAGGAGCACTCGGCGGCGGCGCCCACGGCCGGCCTGCACTTCACGCCCGAGCTCATCGAGCGGCTGCGCGGGCAGGGCATCGGGTGGTGCGAGGTGGAGCTCGAGGTGGGCATCGACACCTTCCGCCTCGTCGAGGAGGACGACCCTCGCGACCATGCCATCCACACCGAGCGCTACCAGGTGCCGCAGGAGGTCGTGGACAGCGTCCATGCGACCCATGCGGCGGGGCATCGCGTGGTGGCGGTGGGCACCACCTCGGTCCGTTCGCTGGAGAGCGCCTTCGACCCTGCCGCCGCGGGTGGTGCGGGAGACATCGTCGCGCGCACGAACGCCACGACCGACCTCTACCTCATGCCGGGCTCGCCCTTCCATATCGTGGACGCCCTGATCACGAACTTCCACGTCCCGCGCTCCACGCTCATGATGCTCGTCTCCGCCTTCGCCACGCGCGAGCAGGTCATGGACGCCTACGCGGCGGCCATAGCCGAGCGCTACCGGTTCTTCTCCTTCGGCGACGCGATGCTCATCCTGTAGGAGCCGCGCCCGAGCGACGTGCCGATACCGAGCGACGTGCCACTCGTCGCGTCGGGGCGATGGGGGCCTGTCAGGCTTACCGGTTGATGAGCAGGACGCCCACGAGCGCCGCCACCAGCGCCACGCCCGCCAGGATGGCGACCACGACGACGAGCCGTTGGCGGAAGGTGCCCTTGCGCAGCGCACGCTCATCGCGCGCCAGCGCATCGACGACGTCCTGCTGGATGTCGAGGTCGGTCTGCTGCCGTGCGATCTCGCGGCGCAGCTCGATGGTCTCCTGCGGGCTTGCGTGGATGGCCTCGGCCTCCTCGAGCAGCTCGTCCGCCACCTTCGCGCGCGCCTCGGCCTCCTCCCGCTCGCGCCGTGCCGCCTCGGCACCGCTCGTGCGCTCCTTGATCTGCTCGCCCAGCGCCCGCTGGGCCTCCTGGGACTGCCTGAGCAGCTCGTCATACTCCCCGCGTCGCTCGGTCGCCTCCGCCTTGGTCGCCTCGGCGTCACGCTCGGCCTGCTTCACCAGCTTGCGCTGGTCGAAGAGCCGCTGCTGGGCGGCCTCGACGTCCTTGTCCGCCTCCGCGCTCACGTCTGAGACCTCCGCGCGGGCCGCCTCGAGGTGCCGCCGTTCCTTCTCCAGCTCGCGGGCGAGCTGGGCGCCTGCCTCTGACCCCTCCCGCTCGCCCGCGCCCTGCTCCTCAAGCTCGGACTGCACCGAGCGCAGGCGCTCGCGGGCATTGTCCACCGCGCGGTTCGCGTTGGAGATGCGCTGGTCACGTTGGCGTGTGGCCTCACTGAGCGCCTGCTCGGCGCTCTTGGCGACACGTCGGGCCTCGGCCAGAGCCCGTGCCGCGTCATCGGAGCGACCCTTGGTCGACTCGGCGAGGTTGCGGTAGGGGCGCAGGCGCTCCTCGTCGCTGCGCTTGAGGTCGGCGAGCTGCCGATCGAGCTTCCCGCGCTCGTCCTCGAGTTCCTCCGCGCGCCGCAGCGCCTCGGCCGCCTGCTCGTGCGCCTGTTCGCGCTCAGCGCTCTGCTCCGCGACGATCTGCGGGTAGCGCTCCTCGATGTCGAGGCGGCGCCGCAGCGTCTCTGTGTCGCGCTCGAGCCGCTCGCGCATCCCGTGCAGCTCGCTTCGGGCCTCGGCATGGCGGGCCTGCGCCTCGCGTACGCTGCGGAAGGCAGCGAACCCCTCGCGCAGGGAGTGCTGCGCGCTCCGAGGTCCTGCGGCCCCCGCATCCGGGGATGTCACATCCGAGGCCGGATCACCTGCGTCCTGCGCCAAGGGAGTCTCGTTCCGTGCCTCCTCCGCTGGCGATTCGACGTTGCTCGCGGCGCGCTGCCCAGCGCTCTGCCCGTCCTGTTCGAGGTCGGTAGGCGGGGAATCTGTCATGGGTGTCTCCCTTCCGCAGGGTGGCGCCGCCACAGGGGCGGGTCGTATGTTCTCATGGCACCATTGTGCCTCAGCAAGCATCAGGGCGCTCCCGACATTCCCTCCGTATGGCAGCCTGTCACAGGCGCGGCGGGCGCGTTCGCAGGACGAGCCCCCACCGCTAGCCATTTCTTTTTGAATTGCGGAAGACAAGAGCCCTGAACTTTGGTTACTATGTCGGAAGTCTGGTGACGGAGGCATCCTGCCTTCGGAGCATCTACCGTAAAGGAGAGTGCAACATGGTTTCCAAGGAGACGACGATCATCAACGCAACTGGTCTTCACGCCCGCCCCGCTTCCGTGTTCGTGAGCGAGGCAAAGAAGTACGAGTGCAACGTCACCATCCGTGACATCGACAAGGGCACCGCTCCTGTGAGCGCCAAGTCGATCATGATGATCCTCGCTGCTGGCCTCGGCACTGGCGCCAAGGTTGAGATTGCGTGCGACGGCGCTGACGAGCAGGCCGCCCTCGACGCCCTCGTTGCCCTCGTGGACAGCGGTTTCGGCGAGTAAGACGCATCGTCGTCAGCTGTAGTTCGGCTGCAGCAGCACCCGGCACCCCTCGGTGCCGGGTGCTTTTTTGTGGCTGGAGCTTGTGATGGCATGCTTGCCGGTACGTTTGCCCCCGTATTTCGTCCATCCGTCCGATATGCCCCGCCAAGGACAACTCGCAGAAACACAAACAGAGTAGTAAGAAGGTGTCTGAGCTTGACACGGAGAGAGTGCTGTCAAAAGGGGGTGCCCGATGAGGAAGTATCTGGCCAAGGTGACCAAGGCTGCGCGCCCGTGGGCTGTGGCGGCGCCCCTCCTGCCTCTCTGTGCCGTCCTGCTGCCGAGCCCTGCGTCGGTGACCCTTCTCGTCATGGCGCTCCTCGTCATGCTCGTCGGCCCCGCGCGCGACAGGGTGTCCCCCTCGCTGGGTGGAGCCAGGCTCGCGGCCACCCTGGCGACGGCGCTGCTTGCCGTCTTTGTGCTTGCGGGGTGCGCCTCGTCCTCCCCACAAGACGATGCCGCCACGCCCAGCCCGACTTCGACGGAGCAAGAGGCTGTGTCCAATGCGGAGGAGCCGATGGGGGAGGCCGCCGAAGGGGGCGCGCAACCCAAGCGCGATGCGACCCCCAAACCAGAGCCAGGTCCAGACCCACTGGACGACTTCGAGCTCACGCAGACCACCACCACACTCGAGTACTCGACCAAGGAGGTCGACCCTCTCACGTTGATCGACACGAGCGGCGATGGCGTCACCGTCACGGTCGCCGATGGCCAATCCATCGACCTCACCAAGCTAGGCACCCAAAGCGTCGTCTACCATCTGAGCAGCAAACGGTCCTCCAAGGATGTCGAGCTGACATTCGAGGTGAGGGACACGCGCAAGCCATCCATCCGGCTCAGGGCGAAGGAGGTCACGATCGAGCAGGGTGGGAGCTTCGATCCTCTCGACAACGTCAAGAGGGTTGCCGACAAAGTCGACGGTCGTCTCTCGTACGTCGAGGAGGAGCCCGCCCCGCGGGCCGACGGCACCACCTACGAGCAGGGCTGGTACACCATCACGGGAAGCTACGACGTCGACTCCGCGGGCACGTACTTCCTCACGGTCACGGCATGCGACGCAAGCGGCAACCGGACGACCAAGGAGTTCAGCCTGCAGGTGAGCGCCCCGGCTGTCGAGGAGCCGGTGGAGCCGGTCGCGCAGTCCTACGTTCTCAACACGAACACCTACAAGTTCCATCACCCTGGCTGCAGGGACGTGGGCAGGATCAAGGACCACAACCGGCAGGACGTCGAGATGCCGCGCGAGGAGGTCATCGCCATGGGCTACAGCCCCTGCGGGCACTGCTATCCCTAAGGAGTGGTCCTGTCGTGTGCCTTCCGGGCGGTGACGCACGGGGCCAGGCGGGCGCTACCAGGAGGTCCCGGCTCGTTCCCGAGCGTGGTATGCTACCCCTGACACAACTGCGCGACAGGAGCACGACCCGTGATAGGACCCACCAAGCTCTGCCCGAACGGAATAGGGCTGGCCTTCTTCGACCTTGACGACACCATCTTGACCGGCGGAAACAGAATCAGTCCGCGTGTGGTCGACGCCATCTCGCTCGCCCGTGAGGAGGGGTGCGTGACCTGCGTCTCCAGCGGACGCCCCCTGCACATGATCCCCGACTTCCTGAGCGTCCCCGACGCCATGGACTACCTCGTCTGCACCAATGGATCCCAGGTGTTCCGCACTCCCGGCGCGGTGCTCTATGAGCGCCTCATGGACCGTGAGGCGGTCCTTGGGCTCATGGACGCGCTCGAGCCGCTCTCGCCCGGGTGGAACGCCTTCTTCGACGGACGCTCGTACTTCGAGTGGCGCTGCTTCTCCTACCTGGTGGCGGGGGGG
>JAWRIT010000054.1:0-40036 GCA_040268355.1 Atopobiaceae bacterium
GCCGTCGATCCTAGCCTAGATGTCCTCGCGTACGAAGGGCATGCTCATGCAGCGCGGGCCGCCACGGCCACGCGACAGCTCTGCCGAGGGGATGACGAGCAGGTCGAGGCCCTCCTTGTAGAGCACGTCGTTGGTGACGGAGTTGCGCTGGTAGACGCAGATCTTGCCCGGGGAGACGCACAGCGTGTTGGAGCCGTCGTTCCACTGCTCGCGGGCCGCCGCCGTCGGGTCGCCGCCGCCGCAGGGGATCAGCTTGATCTCGTCGATGTCGAGCGCCTTGGCGAGCACGTGCTCGAGCGTGTCGATCATCTCCTCGATCTTGACCTCGCCGGTCGCGTTACCCTTGGTGATCTTGAAGACCTGCAGGGTGCCCATGATGCCCGGGTGAATGGTGAACTTGTCGTAGTCGATCTGCGTGAACACGGTGTCCAGGTGCATGAAGGCGCGAGACACCGGGATGTTGAACGCGTAGATGGTGTCGATCTCGGAGCCCTTGGATCCCCAGAAGCAGTTCTGGGCGAGCTCGTCGATGGCAGCCGCCTGGGTGCGCTGCGAGATGCCGATGGCCAGCGTGTGGGCGTTGAGGTTCAGGACGTCGCCACCCTCCACGTGGTAGGTGGAGTCGCGCCGGTACCACAGCGGCACGCGCCGGTACTCGGGGTGATACTTGAAGATGAACTTGCCCAGCAGCGTCTCGCGGTTGCGCGTGACGGAGTACATGTGATGCAGCATGACGCCCTTGCCCACCACGGCGAACGGGTCGCGGGTGAAGTAGGCGTTGGCCATCGGGTCGATGAGCAGGTCGGTCTCGGTGTCCTGGTCCTGGCCGACAAGGTCGGTCAAAAGCGTGCTCGAAGCGGTGGGCAGGTCGACCTCGTTCTTGCGCAGGCCGGCGATGGTCTTGTCCACGAACTCCTTGGTGTCACGGATCGAGTACAGGTACTCCTTGACGGCGGAGAGCATGTTCTTGCCGCGCAGGCCCGACTCGGCCAGCCACTGCTCGGTGTACTCCTCGCGTGCGCCCGGCTCGGCGTCCAGCGCCTCGGCGCAGAGCTTCTCAAGGTAGAGAACCTCGGCTCCCTCCTCGCGCAGGACCTCGGCGAAGCGATCGTGCTCCTGCTGGGCGACCTCCAGGAAGGGGATGTCGTCAAAGAGAAGTCGCTCGAGGTCGTCGGGTGCAAGGTTCAGCAGCTCCTCACCGGGACGGTGAAGCAGGACCTTCTTCAAAGGTCCGATCTCGCTGTGAACGTACAGTCCCTCCATAGTGCCCTCCACTCCTTTCGTGCCGGCTCGTCCGGCACTCGTACCAATAAATACCAGGGGGCCACACGGACCCAGGGGCCGCCACGGCGGCCCATCACTGATCAGGCACAACTATATCCAATAGTTTTCCGCCAAGGAACACCGATGGCGCATCGTGGCGCTAACGGTAGAAATTGGGTTGTAAACGGTTGGGACCTGTGATCGACTGCTTCCCTTACTCGCTTCTCACCTGGTATTTCTTTAAGAAGCCCTGTTACTTGGCCAATGAGGGGGCCGAAGGCCCGCCGGGATCCGCACAATGTGAGATGCGGGTCGAGAGATATTCGTAACGCGTTTAGCTTGGTCACTTTATGCAATCTTTTCGCAAGAAGGGCCGAATGGTTCACAGATGGCGCAGCCGTCCGTGCGCACCAGCACCACAGACGGACGCACGGGCGTGGGCGCCGTGGGCACGGAGCCTTCCCCTCGCACCTGCGAAGCCCCAGGCGCACGATCGCGTCGAGCCTGCCGCGCACGCTCACCCACCGGTGGCAGACGAGCCTGCGCAGAAGGCTGTTTCGCCACAAGATACCTGATAAAATACGGTACTTAGACACCCATCTTCGTCACGGGGACACCACGCGCATGGCCAAGAAGAAGAGTGACGGCAAGAAGGCGCGCAAGCGTCTGGCAAAGAAGCTCAAGAAGACCACCAAAATGCTGGCAGAGGCCACCGACTCCGAGGTCTCGCGCGAGGCGCTGCTGCGCCGGGCCGAGAAGCTCGAGCGCAAGCTCGAGAAGGCGCGCAAGGCGCATGGGCGGCTGCATGGAGAGCGCGACGAGGACGAAAGGGAGCGTCCGTTCGACTACACGCAGAACCGCGAGGTCAGCTGGCTGCGCTTTGACGACCGCGTGCTCGACGAGGCCTTTGACGAGACGGTCCCTCTGTTCGAGCGCCTGAAGTTCGTCTCCATCTTTGGCAGCAACCTCGACGAGTGGTTCATGGTGCGGATCGGCGGCCTCTCCGACCTGGCCTTGCTCAAGCACCAGCCACGTGACAGCCGTTCGGGCGAGACGCCCGCCGAGCAGATCGAGAACGTCTTGGGGGTGCTTCCCTCCCTCATCGAGCGGCAGGGGCAAATCTTCTCGGACATCGAGGCGAGCCTTGCTGACGCTGGTCTCACGCGCGTGGCGGCAGAAGACCTCACTGACGCCGACCTCAACCGCATCGCCCAGTTCTTTGACACGCGCATCGCGCCCATCATCTCGCCGATGATCATCGACCCGCGCCATCCCTTCCCCAACCTCAAGAACGGGCGGCTCTATGTGGCCTGCTCGCTCGACGGGCCCGAGGAGACCGGCGTGCTCGGCATCGTCGAGGTCCCCCACAGCATGGATCGCGTCGTGCCGCTCACCTCGACCGCAGAGAACTACCGGTACCTGCTGCTGGAGGACCTGCTGCTCTTCCGGCTGGGAGACTGCTTTGGGGACTACTCCCCCACCCGCTCGGCCATCATCCGCGTCACGCGCAACGCCGACATCGACCCCGACGGCGAGGGCGTCGAGGAGGACGAGGACTACCGTCAGCACATGCGCCAGATCCTGCGCGAGCGTCTGCGTCTGCAGGCCGTCCGTCTCGAGGTGTGCGGGTCGCTTCCCGCGGCGCTCGAGACCTTCCTTGCCAGCTCCATGCACCTCACGCCCAACCGGGTGTCCCACACCGACATGCCGCTCGACCTGGGCTACGTCTATGGCCTCGAGGAGCACATCCCCGCCCCGGCGCGCGCCCAGCTGCTCTTCGAGCCCTTCGAGCCCCAGCTCTCCTTCCTGGTCGATCCCACGCGTCCCATGCTCGAGCAGGTCCAGGACCACGACATCCTGCTCTGCTACCCCTACGAGAGCATGAGCCCGCTGCTGCAGCTGCTGCGCGAGGCGTCCGCAGACGACGCCTGCATCTCCATCAAGGTGACCCTCTACCGCGTGGACAAGCAGTCCAAGCTGTGCGAGAGCCTGATCGCCGCCGTCGAGAGAGGCACGGAGGTCACCGTGCTCATGGAGCTGCGCGCCCGCTTCGACGAGGAGAACAACATCGCCTGGGCCGGACGGCTCGAGGACGCGGGCTGCACCGTCATCTATGGGTCCGAGGGCTTCAAGGTGCATTCCAAGATCTGCCAGATCACCTACCACGACCAGGGGCGCATCCGTCGCATCACCTGCCTGGGCACGGGCAACTTCAACGAGAAGACCGCCCGGCTCTACTCCGACTTCATGCTCCTCACGGCGCACGAGGGCATCGGCGAGGACGGCAGCACCTTCTTCCGCAACCTGTCGCTGGGCAACCTCCGAGGAACCTACCAGCATCTCGGCGTCGCCCCAGCCGGGCTGAAGCCGATGGTCATGCGCGGGCTCAACCGGGAGATCGAGCGGGCGCGTGCGGGCGAGGACGCCCAGGTCTTCATGAAGATGAACTCGCTCACCGACCGCGACGTCATCGACAAGATCGCGGAGGCCTGCCAGGCCGGCGTGCGCGTGATCATGATCGTGCGCGGCATCTGCTGCATCCGGGCGGGCGTGGAGAGCCACACCGAGGGCCTCATGGTGCGCCAGATCGTCGGCCGCTTCCTGGAGCACACCCGCATCTACGCCTTTGGCTCCTTGGCGGACACCATCTACCTCTCCAGCGCCGACATGATGACGCGCAACACCGAGCATCGCGTGGAGATCGCCTACCCGGTGCTCGACGACCGCTGCCGTCGGCTGGTGGTCCAGTTCGTCAACATCCAGTTGGCGGATAACGTCAAGGCGCGCCAGCTCACCCAGGACGGCACCTGGGAGCCGGTCGTACCGGGCGAGGGCGAGCCCGCCATCAACGCCCAGGAGCTGCTGCTTGCGCTTGCATACCTGCGGGCGGGCGGCGAGCTTGCGGGGGCGGGAGAGCCGCCGCTCTCCGACGCCATCCTGGCAGAGCTGCCCACCGAGCAGCTGGACCGTTTGGCCTCGCTGCCTGACGCCGCCCAACTTGCGGAGGAGTCGGCGGCGGCCCAGGACGGGGCGGAACTGCCAGCACACGGGGACGTGCCAGTGGCCGAGGGGTTCGGGGCGCAGGAGGCGGAGCTTGCGGCGCAGGCGGAACCGCAGACGGTCGCGGGACCGCGGGCGGAGGAGCCCGACGAGGTGGAAACGGACGAGGACGCCGAAGACGGCACCTGGCAGGAAGTCGTACCATCAGGTGGCCCCCTCGAACTGCGCTCCCCCGGCAGGTTCGCCGTGGCCTTCCGGCTCATTGGCATGGGGTTGCGCGAGCTCTTCACCGGCCGCATCTCACGGGAGGCCAGACGGGGCGGCGGGGACAGGTAGGCGTATCGGCGCACGAACCGAGACCCTTGACTGCGGACAGGGCATCCCTGGGCACGAAGCGACATGGGCAGCGCGCACGACAGAACACAGACGGCGCACGGCAAGGATAGGACGCACGTGGCAGAAGAAGAACAGATCACGCTCACCATCGAGCGCATGGGCTATGGGCCAGAGGCCATCGCCCACACCCAGGACGGCAAAACCATCTTCGTCTCGGGAGGCGTTCCAGACGACGTCGTCAGGGCAAAGATCAGCTCAGTGGGCGCCTCCTTCTCCCGTGCCGAGGTGGTCGAGGTGCTCGAGCCGTCCCCGGAGCGCGTGCGCCCCGCATGCCCCTTTGTGGACGTCTGCGGCGGCTGCCCCTGGGCGGCGCTCTCGCGCGGCGCGCAGCTCGCCGCCAAGCGCGCCAACGTCGTCGACGCGCTCGTGCGGATCGGCCATCTGGATGCCGCCCGCGCGGAGGAGCTGGTGGACCCCTGCGAGCGTCCGAGTGACGACTGGGGCTACCGGAACAAGGTCGAGCTGGGCGTCTCGCGGGCAGGAGGGCGCACGGTCATCGGCATGCACGCCCGTACCAGCTCCGACCTCATCAAGGTGGATGCCTGCCCCCTCTTTGACGACCGACGTGGCAAGGTGATAAAGGCGGTATCCGGGGCACTCTCGTACCTCTCGAACCGCTTCGACCTGGGCATCGAGCGCTTGAGCATCCGCGCCTCCCGCCGCACCCGCGACGTGGAAGTGGCCCTCTGGACCGAGACGGGACCCTTCCCGCGCGCGCAGGTGGCCAAGGTGCTGCAGGACGCCACCAAGACGAGCTCGATCGTGCGGGTACTCACCAAGGGCCCGCGCAAGGCACGTCGCGTCTCGGGCGTCGAGCGCCTCTCGGGCAAGGGCTTCTGGGAGGAGCTGGTGGGAGACGAGCGCATGGCCCTTTCGGCACCGTCGTTTTTCCAGGTCAACACTCGTGGTGCCGAGCGCCTGGTGCAGCTCGTGATCGAGGGGCTCGCCCTTGACGCGGACGACGAGGCCATGGACCTCTACTGCGGGGCGGGCACCTTCACCCTGCCGCTCGCACGGCGCGTGGGCTTCGTCTCTGCCGTGGAGAGCTATGGGCCTGCCGTGCGTGACCTGCGCCGCAACCTCGAGCGTGCCCGCCTCGACAACGTCGACGCAATCGGCGGAGACGCCGGACGGGAGTTCCCGGACACCGACGCCGACGTCATCGTGGTCGATCCTCCGCGTGCGGGCCTTTCCGAGGATGTCGTGGCACGGCTCTGCGAGCAGCCGGCACGTGCGATCGCCTACGTGAGCTGTGACCCCGCAACCCTCGCACGCGACCTCGCGCGCTTCGAGACAAAGGGGGTCTTCTTTCCCGTGTCAGTCACGCCGGTCGACCTCTTCCCCCAGACCTTCCACGTCGAGACGGTAGTTCTGATGACAAGGAACTCGTAACAGAGGCCAAAAAGGCTTGAAACGTGATTTGGTATGAATCGATTGAACGCTGCAAATGCTATTACTTCAAGTAGGATAGCGTTTGCTTTGCTGATTCTGCTTGTTCCGGTTTTCTCTATTCCGTTCTATGTTTTTTATTTCTTAGGCGCTGCCACTGATGTGGCAGATGGGATCACAGCGAGAAAGTTGAATCAGGAGTCGTCTTTTGGGGCAACGCTGGATACTGTTGCGGATCTGATATTCGTCATCGTTGTCTTTGTAAGAATCGTCATGAACGTAACGATTCCTGCATGGCTATGGATATGGGCAGCGGTTATTGTACTGATAAAGCTGATCAATCTCATATCAGGATTTGTAGTCTGCCACAGATTTGTGGCTGTTCACTCGATCATGAATAAGATAACTGGCGGAATCTTGTTTTGTTTGCCACACTTTATTGATCTTACTCTACCGCAGCAAGTGATGCACGCTTTATGCATCATCACAGGTGCAGCAGCGACATTTGCTGCGATTCAGGAGGGATACTGTATCAGGGCGGGAAAAGAACAGTCTGACACGCTGGAATTTAGCGGGAGACCATTTCATGCCTCAAATGAATAAAAGCGGCAAGTTTATATTTGGGAAATCTGTTATTAGAGAACGCGGAGAATTGCAGTTCCCGGAACAAGCTGTCCATGAATACAGTATCGCTGCTGAGGGAAAGGTTTATCTAATCACTGGAAGTAAAAGCACGGGAGGGTTTTGCGTAACAAGAAAAGCATTGCTCGAACCATCCAAGCTCGGGCATATTCTATTGGACATTCCGGAACTCAGTCACTATTCCTCGCAACAAGGGATGTTTATACGGTATAAAGGACGTTCTTATACATGGATAGACGTATCAAAGGACGGGAGAATCCAACTGACAGATCAGATGATGTCATTTCTGGAAATCGAGCCGGGAATGTCCCTGCTTTCCATTCGAAGCAGTGATATTGCGTTTACAATGGGCGCTTACGGGCGACTGGTTGAAGAATCCATGAAGCACGAACGGGAGATTCCTCTATACTAAATGCTTCAAATTCAAGGTTATCGACCTATTCCCGTGAACGGACAAAAGCCCAAAACCGGTTGGCTTGTTCCTAAACGGCATTGGGAGGACGACCAAAACGGCAAAATCGTTGATATGTTCCTTTGGCCGATTGGGCGAGCGGTCGTGAGTATTACTTATCTAAATCGTTTCCTCGTGCCACGTGAAGACCATAGCTCTGATGACAAGAAGAGACCTTTGAAAAAAGACGGATATGCCGGTGAATACTCCACCGGCAACCGGTCAACCGCCTCAGGAGGATCGAGGGCAACCGTTCTGCGCCGCCTTACCAAAGGCTGGATTATGATCAAAATATGATATGGTTTGACTGCTAGATCAGACATCAGGAGTTGCCGTAGTGGGTCAGCCGTTGGGGGATCTTGAGCCTTCGAGCGAGGTGCTGGAGCGGCACTTGAGGCTTGCATGAGGTGATGAAATGAAGCTGAAGAATCCCATGCTGGTGGTATCGGACATAGATGCATCGGCTGAGTTCTATAAAAAGGTTCTCGGGCTTCATGTCGTTATGGATTTTGGGGCAAACAAAACACTCGCGGGAGGCCTGGCTTTACAGTCGGTTGAAACGTACCGAGAGTTCATCGGCAGGAACGACATTGTCTTCGGTGGCAACAACTTTGAAATCTACTTTGAAGAAGACGATTTTGATGCCTTTGTCACCAAGCTGAGAGCGCATGCCGTTGAGCTTGTCTGCCCAATTACAGAGCACTCATGGGGACAGCGTGTCGTTCGCTTCTATGATCCCGATAGGCATGTTGTCGAAGTCGGAGAAAGCATGGGCATGGTATGCAGGCGCTTTATGAAAAGCGGAATGTCGCCAAGGCAGGTGGCGGATCGCATGGACGTGCCAATGGAGTTTGTGGCTGCTTGTATGCGCTGATCTCCGTATTGTGGCCGAACGCAAGGGTGGCTTATAGCTAGGAAGTGAATCATTATGAAGGGGTTTGAACGCAAGGACCAATGGCTTTCTCTTTGCGGATTGAACTGCGGCTTATGCCCCATGCGTCTGGGAGGCCACTGCGGCGGCTGTGGCAACGGCAATCAGTCGTGCAAGATCGCACGGTGCAGCCTTGAGCATGGAAACATTGAATACTGCTATGAATGCGAGCAGTATCCTTGTGAGCGCTATCAGCACATTGATGAACGCGACTCCTTCATTACGCATAGGCGGCAAAAGTCGGATCTAGAGCGAGCGAAGTGCATGGGCATTGAGCGCTACACGCTCGAGCAGCAGGAGAAGGCAGAAATCCTGTCTTACCTGCTTTCCACCTACAACGATGGGCGTAGAAAGAGCTTCTTTTGCGTGACAGTCAATCTGTTGGAGCTTTCAGAGCTGCATGAAGCGTTGCAGCAGATTCAATCCAACGATGAGCTGCCCTCGCTGCCACTCAAGGCACAAAGTTCGCACGTGGCAGAGGTATTCCAGAAGATTGCTGACAGAAGAGGGGTCGAGCTGAAGCTCTTCAAGAAGTAGCCCTCAGATCACATGCCGCCGTGAGAGGGCGACATGCCTCTGGGAGACGGAGGGACTGGCCCCACGTCTGCGAGAAGTGCGCGATGCGAGCGTTTCATATGCGATGCCAGCGTAGTAGGCGATAACCCAATCGCAGAGCGAGCCACTCATGCAAGCGTGGGAACTGGATTCTGTATCACCGCAAAACCGGAATTGCTCCTTGTGAACGGGAGGAGACTCTGCAGACAGGACATAGCGATCGGCACGTGCGATCCACCTCTGTAAGCTGAGATCCCGCAGCTCTCGCATACGACCTCGCGCGCTTCGAGGCAAAGGGAGTCTTCTTTCCCGCGTCAGTCACGCCGGTCGATCTCTTCCCCCAGACCTTCCATGTGGAGACGACGGTGTTGCTGACACGGATCAAGGGCTGAGGCTGTAGGCTGGATGTCGGAGGGACACATCAGGGTTTGCGGAGGATGGCATAGATGGATAAAGACGAGATCGTAGCCGAGCTTTTCCGTATGCAAGATAAGGCGTATGCCGCCTTTCAGGCAAAGCTCATGCCGACGATAGATGCGGACAGGGTCATAGGCGTGAGGACGCCAGAGCTTCGCACCTTTGCAAAAAGGCTGTTCAGGGAGGGCGCTGCCCGCGACTTTCTTTCTGGCCTTCCGCACCACTATTTTGAGGAAAACCAGCTTCACGCCTTCGTGATATCGCAGGAAAGAGACTTTGACACCTGTGTTTCTGAAGTAGAGGCGTTTCTCCCCTACATTGACAATTGGGCCACCTGCGATCAGCTTTCTCCGGTGGCTTTCAAGCGAGAGGCTGAGAGCTTGCTCCCCTTCATTCGGGTGTGGATCAAAACGGACGCGACCTATGTTGTTCGGTTTGCGATCGGGATGTTGATGCAGCACTTTCTTGATGAGCGGTTCAGCACCGAGTACGCGGACATGGTGGCGGAGGTCAGATCGGAAGAATACTACGTCAACATGATGAAGGCATGGTACTTTGCGACCGCTTTGGCGAAGCAGTACAACCTGGTACTTCCGTACATCGAGGAGAGGCGCCTGGATACGTGGTCCCACAACAAGACGATCCAGAAAAGCGTGGAGAGCTACCGAATAACGGACGAGCAGAAGCGGTATCTAAGGACCCTGAAGATTCGCAGCAAGCGATAGGTGCGCATGGAGACCTGATCGTCGATTGCACGATGAGCGCACCGCGTGTGAGCGTATCGATTCCGGCGGCGGGCGGATGAGTGGTAGGGGGCGGGGCAGCGGAAGCACCCGATTGATAGCATGGAACCGACGGGCAGGATGCCAGGTGCCATAGAACTCGCTATTCGCCAAAATAGGAGGTTCGCCTCATCATGAGCAACAGAAGGAAGTGGGTCGTTGCGGCTGTGGTCCTGATCGGGACAGGCGTTCTTGCCTGTGGGATAGCATGTGCTTCGAAGTGGCTCGAGGTAAAGCGGCCACGCACGAGAAACCTCGTGACGAACACGTATGACGTGGACGAGGGCTTTCAGAACATCGCGATCGACGTAGACGTGGACAAGATTGAGCTGATCCTCGCAGATGACGGAACATGCAAGGTGGTGTGCACAGAGGAGGACGATGCCCCGCACAACGTTCTGGTGGAAGAAGACACTCTGACCATCGAGGCAAACCCCAAGCGCACCGAGACCCGCCATGTCGAGATCCTGACGGGTAACCCAAAGATCGAGGTGTACCTTCCAAAAGACAGGTACGGAACCTTGTCTGTACGTGATGACACCGGAGGCATCGATCTGCCGGAGGATATCTCATTTGACACTATTAACGTAACCTTGGACACAGGAGACGCAAGCTGCCGGGCGTCCGCCGCCGAGACGATCGACATCAGGACGGGCGCAGGGACGATAGCCGTGGTGGGCATATCCGCCGGCGGGCTGACGCTGGCCTCTGACATGGGGCAAATTGACGTCTCCGATGCAGTGGTCTCAGGCGAGGTGGATGTCAGGGAGGGTGCCGGCGCCATCACCCTCGAGAATGTGACCTGCGAGAACCTCTCCGCCAAGGGCGACACGGGCAGCATGATCATGACGAACGTCATCGCATCAGGGGCGTTCCGCATCGAACAGGACGCAGGTGACATCGAACTCAAGGGCTGCGACGCGGAAGAGATCCATGCACGGACGGACACCGGGAGCGTGCGGGGCACCGTGCTCTCCGACAAGGTGTTCGTCACGAAAACCGAAACCGGGAGCGTGAGCGTCCCCCAGACGACCGGCGGCGGAAGATGCGAGATCACGACTGGCGCCGGAGACATTAGCTTTGAGGTAGACGCAGGAGCGAAATAGCGGCTCCTTGTTTGGACGAACTCTTACGACCAACAGTATTACGCGCTGTGCTCAAGAGACCAAGGAAAGCCGACATCGGCCAGGGAACCGTAGTCGAAATGGAAACGTGGCTTTGACCAGCACCTGCCAGTTTCACGAGTGAGTAAAAGCCTCAGCCATATAGCGCGTCTCTGCTGCCCTATACGGCCGAACGGCACATCACATCCTGCACCAGTGGTGCATGAGGGGCGCGGTAGCACCAGCTCACCCTATATCTCCAGACAGGCGCATCGCACCAGACGGGCACATCGCGGTACGATAGGGCGAACGAAGCAGCCCAAGACGCAAATTGGGGGTGCACATGGCGCGCACGGTGAGCATAGGCAAACAGTGGTTTGAGGACCTGAGAGCACATAATTGCTTTTATGTTGACAAAACGTCCTTCATCGGCAACTGGTGGCGTGCCCAGGATGACATTACCCTGATCTGCCGTCCCCGTCGCTTCGGCAAGACGCTCACGCTCGACATGGTGCGCTGCTTTCTGTCGATGAAGTACGCCGGGCGCGGCGAGGAGCTGTTCGGTGGCCTCGCCGTGTGGGATGACGCCCCAATGCGCGCGTTGCAGGGAACGATGCCCATCGTGTACCTGAGCTTTGCGGACTGCAAGGCAGACACGCTGGACGAGATCATTATGCTCGCGCGGTTCAAGCTGTCAGCAGCCGTTCGTGAGTACTCCTACCTGCTGGAATCGCCCCGCGTATCGCAGGCCGATCGCGCCTTTCTCGCACTCGCGTCGCGGGACGACATGGACGACACGACCGCCCGCACCTCGCTGCAGCGTCTCTGCCGAGCCCTGTACGCCCACCACGGCATAAAGCCTGTCGTACTGCTCGACGAGTACGACACGACCATGCAAGAAGCGTGGCTGGGAGGCTTTTGGGATGGGATGGCATCGTTTGTGCGTGGCCTCTTCAATGCCACCTTCAAGACCAACCCAGACCTCGGCCGGGCGCTCCTCACGGGTATTACACGTGTGGCGTCGGAGTCTGTATTCTCCGACCTGAACAACCCCAACGTCGTGACCGTCACGACACCACAATACGAGACGGCTTTTGGCTTTACTGAGGACGAAGTCGGGGCCGCACTCGATGAGTTTGGCATGGCCGACCGCCTACCCCTGGTAAAGGAGTGGTATGACGGGTACTCGTTTGGCGATGTGCCTGGCATGTACAACCCTTGGTCGATTACCCACCTGCTTGACCGGGGCAGAATCGACCTGTATTGGACCAATTCCAGTTCCAACGCACTCGTTTCGAACTTGGTAAGGAGCAGTAGTCCCGCCCTCAAAGAGGACTTTGAGGCCCTGCTCGACGACCGTACGGTATGTAAGTCACTCACCGAAGAGGTGGACTTCCGCTCGCTCGAAGTCAGTCCCAGTGCGATTTGGTCGCTGCTGCTGGCCACCGGCTACCTGCGTGTGGACAGCATGGAAGGTGATGTTCCTCCTCGTACGCTGGGCCTGAGGCTCACCAACCAGGAGGTTCGCCTGATGTTCGACGGGCTCGTGCGGAAATGGTTCGCCAACAGGGATGACAGCTGGAGTGAGTTCTGTCGATCGTTGGCGGCGGGCGACAGACGAGGCATGACACGCTACCTTTCCGACCTTGCCCCTGATGTGATGAGCTCCTTCGATTCTGGCACAAAGCCTTCAAAGGACTCCCAGCCTGAGCGCTTTTGGCACGGCATGGTGCTGGGCCTGCTTGTTGAGATGCGCGGCACGCATCGCCTGACCTCCAACCGCGAAAGCGGCTATGGCCGCTACGATGTCGCGCTTGTCCCCCGCGATCCCTCGGCGCAGGGCCCGACGGGTGAGGCACATGTGATTGAGTTCAAGGTTGTGGACTCTTGCGACGGAGAGAAAACCCTCCAAGATGCCGTTTCCTCCGCACATGCGCAGATACAAGCGAAGGCCTACGATGCCGGTCTTATCGAGGCTGGAGTCGATCCGACCCGCATCCACCACTGGGGCATCGCCTTCCAAGGCAAGGACGTGCTTGTAGGGTAAGGCACAGGGCATGCGGTCTTACAAATACTTGGACCAAGATCGGACTTTTGCAGACGGCGCTGGGAACTGCGCAAAAGCTTCCGAATGGTCCAACAAGTCCGCAGAAGAACAGACGCCCTTACGGTTCTCCGGCTCGTCAGTAGAACAGGAGGTTTCCTTCCCTCTTCGCCCTCGTGAGCATGACGTGGAAGACGAAGTTCCCAACGAACAGCCAGGCCACCGACGAGAGGACCAGCGCGACGAGCGCCTCTGGAGTCTGCACTTCTTTATTATCCAGCCGCTCTGGAATCTGTCGCCTTCTTTAACAGAAAGGTAGCTTTGTACACTCCGACCGCTGTCAGGACCGCCGCGTTCAGGGCCATCACGGCCGCCAGATCCTTCACAAAGAGCCAGACCACCTTGTACGGCACTCCCATGAGGAGCGGAGCCGCCAGCAACGCCATCGGAAGGACCAGGTGTCGCAGGATGTCGAGGACATGTTGTCTCGTATCGCCCGTCCTCGCCTTCCACCGCCTCAGGGAGAAGAGGGGCTGCAGGCTCACGAGGCACAAGGCGAGGCATGCCGCGTCTATCACCGCATGCAGTATCAGATACAGGTTGGGAAGCTCCTGCCGCCGCTCCCCAAGCAGGGGCAGGATGACGTTTTCGAGCAGGTTATTGCCAACGAGATAGTCATTCATGTTGACGAGCATGACCACCGCAATGCCCTTGTCGGGGATGATGACCATGTTTGACGTGTAGTTCTCAACAAGCCCCGGGTGCATCAACACGGGCTGGCTGTAACGCTCGGTCTCGTAGATCCAACCCATGCCGTAATGCGTTCCGTCGCCCGCCGGCACGTTTTCGTAGAACATGCGGTCGATGCTCTCTGCGCTGAGGACCTGCTCTCCCCCGCGAAGGTACATCTGCAGATACGCCTCCATGTCGGCAACGCTTGAGGACAGAAAGCCCGCAGGGACGCTCTCCCAGGTTCCCCTCTGTATCTTGCCAGGGTAATCGGGCTCCCCGGCAACCGGTATCCCAAAGTAGTTCCGGTAGCCGTCTATCAGGCCATGCTTCTTGCTCTGCTCAAGGGTCGTGGCAGAGTGCGACATCCCCAAGGGATCGAATATGTTCCGCTCAATATAGTCCTCGTAGGGAAGGCCGCTCACGCTCTCTATGACGAGCCCCAGCAGCCCATAGTTCGCGTTGGCGTATACATGGCTCCCGTAGGAATCGGTGCTCTCCAAGGAACCGAAGGTCTGGTAGGTCGGTATACCGCTCGTATGGTTCAGAAGGTCTCGTATGGTTATCCGACCGTGATTGGTGCCCTCCGAAAACCATTCCGAAGCGTCAATATACTCATCTACCGGTCTGTCTAATTCTATGCTCCCCTGCTCCACGAGCTGCATGATGGCGGCCGCCGTGAATGACTTGCTCATCGAACCGATGATGAACGGCTCGTCCGCACGTTCGCACTCCCCGTATGTCTGCTCGAACAGCACGGTATCCTTGTCGACGACGGCGACTGCCATCGCCGGTATGTGATACCTTTCGACATCCTCCGATAGCTGCCTATCTATCGCCTCATAGGCCGCACGGTCGTCCTCTGCCGCAAGCGCTCCCCTACCCGCTACGCAGCAGAGCAGACACATGATGATGCTCACACAAACAACGGTCAGTTTGCCTAGTCTCATTGCCCGCACTGCCCTCCCGGTTGGACTCTGATCGTACAAGAACCCGGTCAACGACGTCGGTGTCACGACCTTGCATAGGGTGGATGAGGGCGAGCAGCTTCAAGAGAAGGCACGGCTACCCCAGCGCTGAGGCAGCCGTGCCCTGTGTGCAGAATGCGCCCGCTCTCGACGAGCTGACGGCTACGGCAGGAACTTGCCCGCCGCAAGGTACAGATCGTACCAGTCGTGATGAGAGAGCGTGACCGTGCTGGCAGCGCAGGCATCCTTGATGTGCTCGGGATCCATGGTGCCAATGATCACCTGCATCTTTGCCGGATGCCGCAGGATCCATGCGATGGCGATGGCGGCCTTTGACACGCCCTCCCGCTCGCCAAGCTCGGCCAGCTTGTCGTTCAGCTCCGGATACTCGGGGTTGTCCACGAACGTGCCGCCAAACATGCCGACCTGCAGGGGCGACCATGCCTGGATGGTGATGTCCTTCAGACGGCAGTAGTCCAGCGCGTGTCCGTCGCGGGCGATGGAGAAGTCGGTGGTCTTGTTGTTCATGTAGAGCGCCTGGTCGATCAGCTGGGACTGCTCCAGGGAGAGCTGCAGCTGATTGATGACCAGCGGCTGGCGCACGCACTTCTTGAGCAGCTCGATCTGCAGGGGCACCAGGTTGCTGACGCCAAAGAAGCGCACCTTGCCGGACTGCTCGAGCTGGTCGAAGGCCGCGGCGACCTCCTCCGGCTCGAAGATCACGTCCGGACGGTGCAGCAGCAGCGCGTCTAGATACTCGGTATTCAGGCGACGCAGGCTGTCGTCCACGCTGGAGAGAATGTTCTCCTTCGTCCAGTCGAACTCGTTGCGCTCGAACACCAGCCCGCACTTGCTCTGCAGGTACACGTCCTCGCGCTTGATCCCGGTCAGGGGGAAGGCCTCGCCAAAGCGGGTTTCCGCCGCACCGTTCTCGCCATAGCAGGTGGCATGGTCGTAGAAGTTGATGCCGCAGTCGTAAGCGGTGCGAATGACCTCTGCCGCCGCCTCGTTGGTCAGGGCCGGCATGCGCATGCAGCCCTGAACAATGGCCGAGACGTTTTGCGGACCATTGACAACATTGAGGTACCTCATCGTCGTCCCCTCCCTTTTCCCATCGTGCCGGTCAAAGCCATGTTGCGAGCCTCCCCACCTCGGCCGTTCCAGCAGATCGAGTGGCGGGCAGGCCGTAGGCCTCACGAAGATGCGGCCACAAACGCACACGCTCGGAGGTGCCACCGCACGTCGCGCAGGCTTTCGGGCATTTTGCCATCTCTGACCAATCTACCAGATGCCCCCACAAAACAGAACGCCCTGCACGGCAACGAGCGGCCGTCGGCATTGCAAAGATCATGCCTGTGGCCTCGGTGAGCTGGTCCACGGTGCCAGTCGACAGCGGCGCCTCGCACCGCGCCGGTCAGGTGATCGTATGGCTCGCAAGGGTCTCTTCGGTCTCGGGTGCTAGGAACAGTCTTGAGGAGAACCACACCGACAGGCCGATCATCCCGCAATGGGCAGATAGGCAGTAGCTGGCGTAGTCAGTTTTGGGAGGAGCGGTGACCGAGACCCCTGCCAGGAGCACGACTGAAGAACTAGGGGCCATGTCGTCCCCTGACCCGCCAAGCTGCTATAAAGTTATATATACGATACTTTATAGCGCAGGAGGGCCTTGAGAAGCCGTATGAGCGTCGTAGAGAGAACGTCGGTCTTTCCGGCGGAGAGGAAAGAGGTCTTTCGGAGGATCCAGAGGCTGGAGACCCTGCAACACATCGCGCGGCCCTATGCGACCTTCACCCCGGTGGTCCCGGAGGCAGGCCGCACTTGGATGCCCGGAAGCACCAGTAGCTACCACCTCAGGCTCTTCGGGGTGATCCCCTTTGGCACCCACACCATCCATGTCGTCAGGTTCGACGAGGATCTCATCCAGAGCCACGAGGGCAGTGGGCGCGTGCCTGTGTGGAATCACACGATCCGCATGGAGGAGCTTCCCGGCGGGCGCACCCGCTACACGGACCACGTGGAGATCGAGGCCGGCTGGAAGACCCCTTTCGTCTGGGTCTGGGCCAACGCCTTCTACGCGCACCGGCAGCGACGGTGGCAGAAGCTGCTGAAGGGCAGCCGACAACCGATGTGAGGCGGGACGAATCCATGTGGGCCGCGAGCTGGACCTCTCCTGCCTCATCACCCAGGCCTTCGTGGGCATCGGCGAGCCCACCCTCTTTGGTGTCGCCCTCTCTGGTGCGGCGGGCTCCGAGCGCACGGCCTACCGCACGGCGTTCGCAAGAGACCATCTCCCCGGCGTGCTGTTTGATGCGAACGGTGCCGACACGGTCGTCATCACCATCCCCGGGATTCACGGGAACTTCTCCTCCAACCCGTTCTAAAAGACGCCTGCGGGAGCTTCTCTGTGCGAGAGCTCCCGCAGGCGTTGCGTGTGCCCCTTGTCAGCTGGCTGCAGCACGAGGCGCTCATTGGATGGCGTACGTCACGCCGCACGCCATCACGCGCTCGCGATCCCGCTGCCTAGACCGCGGAGGAGAAGAACCACAGCACGCCAAGTCCGAAAATGTCCGCTATGGCATGCGCGACAAAGAAGGGCAGCAGGTTCTTTGACTCCGACCTCCGGTACATGAAGTACATGAACAGCCCGTACACGATGCCGATGCCGATGGCGGCTTGCATCCCCTGGTAGGTGTGGAAGCTGACACGGACGAGCAGGGAGAACGGGAGCGCCCACTTCAGCTGTCGCGGTGCCACGGCAAGGCAGATGCCCAGGAAGTAGATCTCCTCGTACATGCCGTTAAAGAGCGCATAGATCGTGGTGGACACGGTCGTGTTCGAAAGCAGCCCGCCCAGCGGCTCCGGGATCGGAAGCGCCGCCGCGATACCCGAGGTCGCCAGCGTGTAGGCGTCCATGAGCAGCGCGCTGCCAAGGAAGAGCACCCCGCCGTACAGGACGGCCCTCACGCTGGGGCGAATCTCCCACGAGCTGAAGTCGAACTTCCGAAGGCGCAGGTACAGCAGGGCGAGCAACAGCAGTCCCCCCTGCGTCATAAGGGCCAGGTAGTTGTCAGCAGCGGTGAACTCCAGACCCTCCGCGATGGTCGTCTCACCCTCCAACAGCATCAGGTACGAGATGGTGGACGTATAGATGGCCTCGCCCCAGAAGATGACCGTCAGGATCAGGATGTCATACCAGGCAAGCTGGCGACGCTTCTCCTGTCCCTTTTCCAGAGTCTCTGTCATGCCGCCTCCCCCGTGGGTTGAGGCTTCATCCGGAACCTTCTGATGAGCAGCAGCACGGTGAGCACCGCCTGCAGGACCATCAGGGCCACGACCATGATCCCGACGATCGGGAAGTCCTTGGCGACCCCGCAGAGCAGCAGGTAGTCCCAGAGCGCGTGCTGGATGATCGCAAGGGGGAAGCTCTTCGTGTAGTCATACATCAACCCGATGAACAGGCCAGCGAGGAAGGTCACGCCCACCTGCGTCAGGGCCTGCGGGATGGGCATGCCGGAGAAGACGTTCAGGCCGTGCAGCACCCCGAACACCGCAGAGGACACCAACAGGGCCCGCCCAAAGCTCATGTCCTGCAGCAGGCTGACGAAGAACGTCCTGCGCATCACCGTCTCCTCGCCGATGCCAATGAGCGCCGAGGCGATGATCGGAATCGCGAAGGAGAGGGAGAGGCTTGCCTTCGCAAACCAGAAGAAGAGAATGATGCCGATGATGGGCAGCACATAGAGCAGGTACAGGACGATCTTTCCGTCGTTGTCCCAGGTTGGCTCCAGGTTCTTCCGCTGCAGCCGGAAGCACAGGACCGCACCCGTCGCCGCGACGACGAGAAACGGCAGCACCTTCTCGAGATAGGCCGGCTCCCCATACGTGACCTGGAAGACCTGCCTGACGATGGCGCCTGCCACCGCCATAAAGACGCCGTATAGGACCGGCGCAAGATAGCGTATTGCCTTACCGTTCACATTTCCTCCTGTTCTCAGATCGATATTCGATCCTTTTCAATACGTTATGCAATGGCGTCGGGGCGTTCATTTCTGCCATACCGCCATGCCCCGACGGACGTCACTTCGCACGCACGCCGCGTGCACCGACACAACCCTTTCCCTCTCCGCCGAAATGACCCTCTGGCGATCGTCAACGGTGAAGATAATAGGGCTTGTTCCCCTGTATCGTACCTTTCGCTTTCGTCACCCTCGTGCGGCACGGCCGCGTCTGGGCCGCGCGCGGCGGTCCTGCGCCTCGGGCCGGCGGCCACGCGGCTGTCGGCATGGCGTGGCGCACGGGCAGCGAAGCGGACCACGCCATCGATCAGACAAGCTTCCTGTCGAATGGTCGTATGCAGGCCCTCTATCGAATAGTCACCCCACGGGATGCGCCGCGCCCGCCTGGTCCCACCTGGTTCTCGAACGGGCTTTTTGACACACACGATGAGAGGGCGTGCGGCATATTCTTACGTGCTAGCATGCCCATAAGGTCCCGACCGCGATTGGGGAATCCGCAGGGGCCTTGGTCTTGTCGCACATCCGACAGTCAGGAGGGGAACTGATGGAAGCAAGGATGTTCTGCTACCAATGCCAGGAGACCGCGAACTGCACGGGGTGCACCGTCTCGGGGGTGTGCGGCAAGCGGCCCGAGGTCGCCGCCATGCAGGACCTGCTGATCTACGTCACGAAGGGGCTCTCCTGCGTGACCACGGCGCTGCGGGACGATGGGGTGCCCGTCAGCAGGCAGATCAATCACCTGGTGACCTTGAACTTGTTTACTACCATCACAAACGCCAACTTCGACCGCGAGGCCATCGTCGAGCGCGTCAAGGGGACGATCGCGGCCAAAGACGCCCTGCTGCCGCAGGTGGCAGACGCCGGCTCCCTGCCGGACGCCGCACGGTGGAGCGGACCGGAGGCCGCCTTTGACGAGAAGGCCACGACGGTCGGCGTCCTTGCCACGCAGGACGAGGACATCCGGTCCCTGCGCGAGCTGATCACCTACGGGCTCAAGGGGCTCGCCGCCTACACCAAACATGCCAACGCCCTGTTGCGGGACGACGAGGAGGTGGACGCCTTCATCCAGAGCGCCCTCGCCAAGACGCTGGACGACAGCCTGACGGTGGACGACCTGGTGGGCCTGACGCTTCAGACGGGCACGTTCGGCGTGCGGGGCATGGCGGAGCTGGACGCGGCCAACACCGGGGCCTACGGCAACCC
Source organism: Atopobiaceae bacterium (assembly GCA_040268355.1). Classification (GTDB taxonomy): domain Bacteria; phylum Actinomycetota; class Coriobacteriia; order Coriobacteriales; family Atopobiaceae; genus UBA1367. The sequence continues at coordinate 19,890 of JAWRIT010000054.1, forward strand.
GGAGGCCACCACCGTCGATGTCGGGGTGCGCGACAACCCGGGCATCCTCATCTCTGGCCACGATCTGCGGGATCTGGAGATGCTGCTCGAGCAGACGGCGGGGACGGGCGTCGACGTCTACACCCACTCGGAGATGCTTCCCGCCCACTACTACCCTGCGTTCAAGAAGTACCCCCACTTCGCCGGCAACTATGGCAACGCCTGGTGGCAACAGAAGGACGAGTTCAAGAGGTTCAACGGACCGATCCTGATGACCACCAACTGCGTGGTGCCACCCGCGGCGTCCTACAAGGACCGGCTGTGGACCACCGGTGCCACGGGAGTCCCCGGCTGCCGTCACATTCCCGGTGAGTACGGCGAGACGAAGGACTTCTCCGCCCTCATCGAGCAGGCAAGGCAGTGCCCGCCGCCGGAGGAGATCGAGACCGGCAGCATTACGGGCGGCTTTGCCCACGAGCAGGTCTTCGCCCTGGCAGACGCCGTGGTGGATGCGGTCAAGTCCGGCGCCATCCGCAAGTTCGTGGTCATGGCGGGCTGCGACGGCCGGCAAAAGAGCCGCAGCTACTACACCGAGTTCGCCCGACAGCTCCCCCGTGACGTGGTCATCCTGACCGCAGGCTGCGCCAAGTACAAGTACAACAAGCTCCCGCTGGGCGACATCGGCGGCATCCCTCGCGTGCTGGATGCCGGGCAGTGCAACGACTCCTACTCCCTCGCCCTGATCGCCCTGAAGCTCCAGGAGATCTTTGGGCTCGAGGACATCAACGACCTGCCGCTGGCCTTCAACATCGCCTGGTACGAGCAGAAGGCGGTCATCGTGCTGCTGGCGCTGCTGTCCCTGGGCGTGAAGAACATCCACCTGGGGCCGACGCTGCCCGCCTTCCTCTCCCCCAACGTGGCGAAGGTGCTGGTGGAGCAGTTCGGCATCGCGGGGATCGGCACGGTCGAGGATGACCTGAGGCTGTTCTTTGGAGACGTCGCGTGAGTGTCCCTGCCCTCAGGACCCTGCGTGTCTATGACGTGTCGGACGACACGCAGGGGTATCGCGTGCTGGTGGACCGGCTCTGGCCGCGCGGGGTGCGCAAGGAGACCCTGCGCCCCGACCGCTGGGCCAAGGACATCGCGCCGTCACGCGAGCTCCGGACGTGGTTCGCGCATGAGAAGGAGCGCTTCGCGGCCTTTGCGGACGCCTATCGGGCGGAGCTCGACGCGAATCCGGCGGCCACGGGCTTCGTGCAGGATGTCGCAGGCCTTCTGCGCTCCCAGGACGTGCTGCTCCTCTACGCCGCCAAGGATCCCGCATGCAACCATGCGATCGTCCTTGCGGGATGGGTTCGGGAGCGGCTGGAGGGCAGGGCGCACTGATGGTGGCACAGGACGCCGAAGGAGGTGCGATTTGATGAGGGTTCCGGCAGGGACGGTCTTCTCCCTTGAGGCGGAGCATGCGCCGATTCCGGGCTGCACCGTGTCGCAGACGCTGAGCGAGACGGAAGATGCCAGCGTCACGGTCTTCTCCCTGGCGGAACAAACCGACATCAGCGCGGAGCTCTTCCCTCATCACAAGCTGCTTGTCATGGTGGCAGGCGAGATGGAGGTGTCTGGCGCTAAAGACGGTGCGAAGCTTGCGGATGGAGACTGCCTCCTGACACCGCGCGACGTTCCCGTTGGGATGCGGACAGGGACCGGCAGCATCTACATAGAGACCACGATACGGAGGTCAGAGGACATGAACCAGGCAGTTAGCGCAGGTGAGGTCTTCCGGTTGGCGGAGCTGATCCCCTACCAGGAGGGAAAGGTCGTCAACATGGACGTGCTCAGCTCGGAGCACATGAAGTTCGTCGTCATGAGCTTTGGCGCGGGAACCGGCCTCTCGGAGCACGCCGCTCCTGGTGAGGCGCTGATCTTCGCGCTGGACGGCGAGGCGACCATTGTCTACGAGGGCGCCGAGCACACCATTCGTGCCGGGGAGAACTTCCACTTCGCCAAGGGTGGGCTGCATGCGATCAGGGCCGACGAGCGCTTCAAGATGGCACTGCTGCTGACACTCGCGTAGGCACGAGGAGCGCGACGTCAGGCAAACGACGGGGCGAAGGCGCGCGGGTTGCCTTTCGCCCCTCTTTGCTGTCGAGCTACCCTCTCCAAGTGGTCTTGCGGCCTCGCACGGCGCCGTTACGTAAGGTCGCAGGCCGCCTTGAGGCCAAACGCCCCCTCGGCGGAGCGGGCGGCATCCACGATCGCCCCTTCGAGCGCGGCGGTGGCAAGCATACCCACCGCGTCGACCTCCGCCTCCACCTCGCCGGTGGCCATGACGAAGATGGCGTCCCCGTCGTTGGTGGTGTGCGTGGGGCGAATGGCGTGCGCGTAGGCGTCGGCCGACATCTGGGCGACCTTGGTCGCCTGCGCCTTTGAGAGCCGCGCGTTGGTGACGACGCACGAGACGGTGGTGTTCGTGCGCAGGGGCATGGCAGCCGCGGCCTCGGCGAAGGCCTCCTCGACGGTGATGATTCGCGTGCCATCGGCGGAGAGTACGCCCGCGACCGGCTGGCCCGTCTGTGGGTCGACCACGTTGCCCACGGCATTGACCGCCGCGACGGCGCCGCAGACCAGCGTGCCTGTCCCCTGGCGCACGCACGCGCCCAGACCGGACTTCATCGCCCGTGCGGGACCGGCCACCTTGCCGACCGTGCAGCCCGCCCCGGCACCCACGTTGCCCCGCGCCAGAGGCGTACCCGCGTGCGCGAAAGCCGCACGTACCGCCGCCTCGCCCATGGCGGCGTCCGGGCGCACGCTCGCGGAGCCGCAGGCGAGGTCGAACACGCACGCGCCGCTCACGATGGGCACTTTGGCCACCATCACGTCCAGGCCGATGCCGCGTCGTTCCAGCTCGTCGGCAACGCCGCCTGCCGCCGCCAGCCCAAAGGCGCTGCCACCAGAGAGCACCACGGCATGCAGCACCTGCACCGTCTCCTCGGGACGCAGCAGGTCCGTCTCCCGTGTGGCGGGCGCGCCCCCGCGCACGTCGACGGCACCGGTGGCACCTGCGGGGCACACGATGACGGTGCAGCCGGTCCCTGCCTCGGCGTTGGTCGCATGGCCGGCGACGATGCCGGGAATCTGGGTGATGCTGGCAATCTCAGGCATGGCGTTCCTCCAACAGTCGCTCGAGCAGTGGGGCGGTGGTCGTGGCGCCGGCATCCGCGTCGCCCTCCTCCACAAGGGTCGATATCGCACGCACGACACGGCAGACAGGAAGCCCCACCACGTTGTCGTAGTCGCCGGAGATGCCTCGCACGAGCAGTCGTCCGGCTCCCTGTATGGCGTAGGCACCCGCCTTGTCCGCGCATTCCCCGCTGCTCACATAGGCGTCGATCTGGGCGTCGGTCAGCTCGAAGAAGGTGACGTCGGTGGTCTCGACGAAGGACCGCTCGCGAAGCGTCCGTCCCGGCGCCTGATAGAGCACGCTCACCCCCGTCGAGACATGGTGCGTCCGACCGGAGAGCTCATGCAACATGGCGCGGGCCTCAGCCGCGTCGCTCGGTTTGCCCAGCGCCTCGTCACCCATCCAGACGATGGTGTCGGCCGCCAGCAGAAGGCCGTCGGTGCCGGCACCCTCCGCCTCGAACACGGCACGAGCCTTCGTGCGGGCAAGGCGCGAGACCAGCTCGCGCGGGTGCTCGCCGGTCCGACGCGTCTCGTCGACGTCGGCCGGGCGCACCTCGAGCTTGAAGTCCAGCTGACCAAGCAGCTCCCGCCTTCTCGGCGAGGCCGAGGCAAGTATCATGTCTGGTCTCCCTTCCCTGGCTGTGGATGGCGCATCCATCCCCGCTCGTCTGCGCTCATCGGTGGGAGGTGGCCAGCATCTCGCGCGCATGCGCCAGCGAGAGCTCGCTCGTGTCGCCGGAGAGCATGCGGGCGATCTCAGCCACGCGGTCCTCGCCCGCAAGCTCGGCCAGGGTGGTCTCGGGCAGGTCGTCATCCGTCTTGCGCACCAGGTAGTGACGCTGTCCCATCACGGCGACCTGCGCCAGGTGCGTGACCACGATCACCTGGTGCGTGGCAGCGAGCCGCGCGAGCACCTGGGCGAGCGCCACGGCGGTCGCGCCGCCCACACCGGCGTCCACCTCGTCGAACACCAGCGTCTCGGTCCCGTCCGCCTCGCCCAGAACCACCTTGCACGCGAGCATCACGCGGCTTACCTCGCCGCCCGAGGCGATGCGGCGCAGCGGCCGCGCGGTGAGTCCCGCCGCAGGCCGGTAGAGCAGCTCCACCCGGCTCGGTCCGCTCACCGTCCACTGGGAGCGCGGCAGGCGCTCCAGACTCACCACGAGCTCGGCCGAGCCCATCTCCAGGTATGCCATCTGTTCGCTCACGGCACGTGCCAGCTCGGGAGCCACCTGGCCTCGCACGGCGTCGAGCTCGTCAGCGAGCGCGGCGAGGCGCTCCTCGGCCTCGTCGAGCGCCCGCTGCGCCTGGCGCACGCGCTGGCCGCCGTCGCCAGCCGCCGCGACCACCTCGGCAGCCTGCTCGCGCCGCGCCAGGACGTCCTCCATGCGCGGGCCGTAGGTGCGCATGAGTCCCTGGAACGCCGCCATGCGGGATTGCAGACGATCGAGCTCCGCGGGATCGATGTCGACCGAGTCGCGGTAGTCCCGCAGCTCGGCGCCCACGTCCTCCAGGTCGATGAGGGCGCTGTCGAGCCGGTCGGCCAGCTCGGAGAGGGCCGCGTCGAACGACGAGGCGCCGCGCAGCTCGCCCACCGCCCCGCCGAGGGCGTCCAGCACACCACCTTCGTCAGCAAGGGCCTCGTGGGCCTCGCCGGCGGCGCGCAAGAGCGCGTCGGCGTGCTCGGCACGAGGCAAGGAGGCCTCGAGCTCCTCGTACTCCTCCACGCTCGGTCGGACGCCGTCGATGCGCCCCAAGACGAACTCCGCCTCCTCGAGGCGCGCGCCTGCGGCACGCGACAGCTCGCTCACCCGTTCCAACTCGCGCCGGGCCTCCCGCGCCGCGCCCAGGGCCGCACGGTACGCCTCAAGCGCGTCCGTCACGCGCTCCGCCGCCCACAGGTCCAGCAGCTCCACGTGCGTCGAGGCGTCAAGCAGGCGCTGGTGCTCGTGTTGTCCGCACAGATCGACGCTCGCACCGACCGTCTCGGCGAGCTCGCGGACCGACGCCATGCGCCCGTCGAGGCGCACGCGACCTCGGCCCGCCGCCTCAACGCGGCGCTGCACCACATGGCCGTCGGGATCGCCTCCCGCAAGGAAGATCCGCGCCTCGACCTCGAGGGCGTCCGCCCCCTCCCGCACGGCGGACGCGTCCGCGCGCTCCCCCACCAAAAGCTTGATGGCGCTCAGAAGCGCCGTCTTCCCGGCACCCGTCTCGCCCGTGAGCACCGTCAGACCCTCGGCCGGCTCGATGCTCGCCGAACGGATGAGGGCCACGTTCGAGACGCTCAGCTCGTCGATCATGGACGCATCGCCTGCCTACCGCTTGGTGTTGCCATAGAACACACGCGAGACCGACTCATAGAAGCTGCGGGCGCTCCGGTCGAGCAGGATGATGTCCCCTGGACCCCGCTTGACCTGCGCGCGCATGCCCCGAAGGCCCGCCCCCAAGGACTGGCCGTCGGCAAAGAACAGCCGATCGGCGTTGCGCTCGGGGTTGATGCGCAGCTCGACGACGTCTGCGGGAGAGGTGAGAAACGCTCGCGCGGTGATGGTGTGGCAGGCCACGGGCACACAGACCATGCCGCTGAACTCGGGCGTCACGATGGGGCCGCCCGCCGCCAGCGCGTAGCCCGTGGAGCCGGTCGCCGTCGACACCACGAAGCCGTCCCCACGCAGCCGGTCGATGTGATGGCCGGACACCGAGACGTCGAACACGATCATGTCACCGTGGACGCCATGGGTGAGCGAGAGGTCGTTGAGGGCGAAGGCCCGCTCGCTGACCATGCTCCCATCGGGACGCTCGAACTCGACCTTGATGTCGAGCGTCATGCGCTTCGAGGCATGGAGGTCCCCCGCCAGCGCGTCCGAGACCGTCTCGATGAGGTCGTCCGGACCCCCGCAGGTCAGAAAGCCCAAGTGGCCATACGAGAGGCCGAGCATGGGAATCTCCGAGTACCCGACGATGCGCGCCGCGCGCAGCAGGGTACCGTCCCCGCCCAAGGAGACGACCAGGTTGACGCCGTCGGTGTCGACCACCTGGTCAGGAAAGAGCTTCTTGTCGTGGGCCCACTGGACCTCCACGCCCTCGTCCTCGAGCCAGGTGGAGAGGCGCTGGGCGCCCTCGAGCGCGGGCGGGCGCGAGTAGTTCGGAACAAGCAGGACCTTCATGCGCGACTCCCGAAAAACGAACGTACGTATGCCCAAAGTGTAGCACGAAACCTATGCGCCACCGGCACCATGAGACTCTACTCCGCGCTCTCGTGCCGCCTGACAAGTCGTCCCAGCAACAGGTACTCCACGTTGCCCTTGTGTCCGGTGATGGGGCTCTCGCACCAGCCGCAGGTCTCGAAGCCGGCATCCTCCAGGGCACGGGAGACGCTGGCCAGCGCCTCGGCGCGCACGGCCGCATCCCGTACGACGCCGCCGTCCCCCACCTGCTCGCGCGGGGCCTCGAACTGCGGCTTGACCAGGGCGAGGAAGCTTCCCCCGTCCTCCAGCAGCCGCACGACGGCCGGCAGCACCGTCCGCACCGAGGTAAACGACACGTCGCACACGACCAGCTGGTACGCGCCCGTCTGCTCGGGCATGTCAGGGACGTCGAGGATGTTGGTCCGCTCGAGCAGGGTCACCCGCTCGTCCTGGCGGAGGTTCCAGTCGAACTGCGCACGGCCCACGTCCACCGCAAGAACCCGCCGGGCGCCATGCTTGAGCAGACAGTCGGTGAAACCGCCCGTCGAGCAGCCCACGTCGACGCAGGCCAGTCCGCACGGATCGACGCCGAGACGCTCCAAGCCGTGCGCAAGCTTCAGACCGCCCCGACTCGCATACGCCCGCCGGCCCCGCACGTGCAGCTCGATACCAGGCTTGACCTGCTCGCCCGCAGACGTCAGCCTGCGATCCGAGGTCGAGACCTCGCCCGCCAGCACCGCACGCATCGCCTCGTCGACCGAGGCGAAGAAGCCCTGCTCGACCAGCTCGGCATCAAGGCGGCGTCGTGCCACGTCAGTTGTGCTCGGGGGAGCTGGCGTCGGGATGCTCGACCGAGTCGGACGAATCTTCGACCGCCGCCGTGCTCGGGGCCGCCGCGCCCTCGGCCTCGGCTGGAGCCGTCGCCTTGTCGGGCTCGTCCTGCTGGGGGGCGTCCTTCAGCCGTTCGAGCTCGCTCGGGGAGAAGTTGGTGGAGTCGATCAGGTCGACCGCCTTGGATCCCAGCGCGATGGCCTCGTCAAAGAGGTCAAGGGAGCGCTCGAGCGAGGTGTCCTTGTCGCGGACCTGCCCGATGATCTCGTCGAGCCGATCGGTGATCTGGTCGAAGTCCTGGTAGGCGGACACATCAGGCTTGCGGGCCATCGCCTACACCTGTGCCCACTCGGAGGGCGCGGGCGCGCTCGCCGGCTCGGAGGTCTCGATGGTGGCCATCGTCGGCGCTTCGTCGACCGCTGGCTCAGCCGTGGCGACATCGGGCTCGTCGGAATCGCCGGTCGCCCCGTCCATCGCCTGCAGCTCCTGCAACTCCTGCTGCTCCTGCAGCTCCCGTGCCTGCTGCTCTTGCTGCTCCTGCAGCTTCTGCGCCTCTAGCTCCTGCTCCCGGACCATGGCGAGGGCCTCCCCGACGACGTCCTCCCCCGCCTCCAGGCGACGGGCGACCTTGCCGAGCAGCCCGTTCACGAAGCGCGAGGACTCGTCGATGCCATAGGCCTTAGCCAGCTCGACGCATTCGTCGATGGCGACGGCCGTGTCGACCTCGGGGACCTCGAGCATCTCGTAGAGCGCGAGCCGCACGAGGTTGCGGTCGACCGCCGGCATGCGCGAGACGCTCCAGTTTGCCGAGGTGTCCGAGATGATGGCGTCCAGCTCGCGCAGCATGGCGTCGGCGCCTAGCGCGATGCGCTCGCCGTAGTCGTCGAGCGGGCCCTCGTCAAGGGCGTAGGGGCCCTCCAGCACGTCATGGACGGTGCGGCCGGTGGCCTCCGCCTGGAAGAGCAGCTGCAGCGCCTGGCTCCTCGCCAGGGTGCGCCCGCCAAAATGAGTTCCTGCCACGCACTACTCCTTGGGGAACACGAGACTGTCAATGCTTACGTCGACCGAGGAGACCTCGACGCCCACTTGCGAGAGGATGGCGGAGGCGACGGCCTCGCGGACGTTCGCGGCCAGTTTGGTGAACGAATAGCCGTAGAAGACCGCAAGGTGCACACCCACCTTGAGCGCACCGTCATCCACCTCGGAGGTGACCGAGCGCTCGGGCGCCATGGCGCGACTGGTGAACACCGAGACGAGCGACGAGGCTATGTCGTTGCCGCCCACACGGGCGACCCCCTCGACGTCTTCGGCGGCGCGGGTCACGATGGCTGCCACGACGTCCTTTGACACGCCGATGCCAGAAATGTGGAGCTCGTTCTCAGCCATGGGATGTCCTTTCGGGTGCTTGGGTCCGGTGCTGGCGCTTATCCGCCTCTAGACGCGGCCCACGAACTTGCCGTCGCGGGTGTCGATCTTGATCCGCTCGCCGACATTGAGATACATGGGGACCTGCACGACGGCGCCCGTCTCGATCGTCGCGGGCTTGCCACCGCCCTGCACGGTGTCGCCCTTGAAGCCAGGCTCGGTCTCCACGATCTCCGCCTCGATGAACATGGGAGGCTGCACGGCGTAGAGCACGTCGTTGGCGTACTGCAGCAGGCACGTGTCGTTCTCCTTGAACCACTTGGCCGCGTCGCCGATCATCTCGAGGCCCACCTCGATCTGCTCGTAGGTCTCGTTGTCCATGAAGTAGTAGATGTTGCCATCGTTGTAGAGGTACTGCATCTCGCGCGTCTGCATGTTGACGCTCTCGAACTTGGCGGACTGCTGGAAGTTCTCCTCGTTCACACGACCGGTGCGGATGTCGCGGTACTTGGTCCGCACGTAGGTGTTGCCCTTGCCGGGCTTGACATGCTGGGCCTCCAGGATGACGCAGTCCTTGCCCTTGATGTTGACGCCCAGGCCGACCTTGAGATCGGTGATGCCCAGAGTTGCCATGCGAGAAAACCTTTCGATCGGCTCCGGATGCTCTTCCGGTAAGTTCACATACGAATGACGAGTATAGCGTACCTTCGGGGCACCACAGACGTCTGGATCCAGACTTACACGGACACTACCGAGCGTGCGTGCGACCGGCGTGGTGGCGGACCCATCGCCGGCGCGCTACCTCTAGAATTGGTACGAACGCACGCCCTGCCGGCCTCCCTCGCGGCTGACAGGGCCTCGCACCAGACCCAACACCCGCCTCCGGCGAAAGGACCTCCATGCGCTTTGACTTCACCACCATCCCCGACCGCCATGGCCACGACTCCCTTGCCATCGACGGCCTGGGCGATGGCGCTGGCTTTGCCCCATCCGCCCCCAAGGAGGGCTTCGACTCCATCCCGCTCTGGGTCGCCGACATGAGCTTTGCCACCGCCCCGTCGGTCACGCGGGCCATGCACGAGCGCATCGATCACCCCTTCTTTGGCTACTACGAGGCATCGGACGCCTACTACCAGGCCATCTGCGATTGGCATCGCACACGCAAGGACACCTCCGACCTCACGCGCGAGCATATCGGCTACGAGAACGGCGTGCTGGGCGGTGTGGTGAGCGCCCTCGGCGTGCTCTGCTCGCGCGGCGACAACGTGCTCGTGCACTCCCCCACCTACGTGGGGTTCACCGGCGCGTGCGAGAACAACGGCTACCACCTGGTGCACAGCCCCCTCGTGCTCGACGCGGACGGCGTCTGGCGCATGGACTTCGACGACATGGAGCGGCGCATCGTCGAGCACAAGATCCACGCGGTCATCTTCTGCTCGCCGCACAACCCCTGCGGGCGCGTGTGGGAGCGGTGGGAGCTGGAGCGGGCCATGGAGCTCTTCGAGCGGCATGACGTGTGGGTGATATCGGACGAGATCTGGTCCGACCTGGTGCTGGACGGCCACCGTCACCTCCCCACGCAGCAGGTGAGCGACTGGGCGCGACAGCACGCCGTTGCCCTCTACGCGCCGTCCAAGACCTTCAACCTCGCGGGCCTCGTCGGCTCCTACCACGTCATCTACAACCCGTGGCTGCGCGACCGTGTGCACAAGGAGGGCTCGCTCGCGCACTACAACGACCAGAACGTCGTCTCCATGCACGCGCTGATGGGCGCCTACACCAGCGAGGGCGCCGCATGGTGCGACGAGCTGCGCCAGGTCCTCTCGGACAACGTCGCCTACGCCTGGGAGAAGCTGCGTTCGTATCCCGGCGTGCGCGTCTCTCGGCCCGAGGCCACCTACGTGCTGCTCGCCGACTGCCGCGCATGGTGCGACGAACATGGCGTGAGCTATACGGACTTCCCGCGCCTGGGCTGGGACGTGGGGGTGACCTGGCACGACGGGCGACTCTTTGCGTGCCCGGGATTCGTGCGCATCGCCGTCTCCGTGCCACATGCCCAGGTGATCGAGGCCTTCGATCGCCTGGACCGTTACGTGTTCGCACGCTAGCGCGGGCTACGGGCGTTGGGGCGACGCCTTGGGGCTCCCAGAATGCCGGTGAGACCTTGTCCGAAGTGCCACCGAACGGGACGGACAGAGGCGGTGAGGAGTGGCCTTCTGGCGGGCAGGGGTCTCTACGTGCGCGTTCGTAGGACTCGTCGGCAGTGCTCACCGATACCTGGGCGCGGACGACAGGAGGTTGCGGTATTCCCTTGGTATGACCTGTCGCATGAGCACCCACGTTGGGAGGAACACCATGCCAGCACAGCAGCCCAAGAAGAGCACATCCACGCGCACGTCGACCTCACGTCGCAAGGCGTCCGCCACCCGCAAGAGCGCCAAGGGCGCCCCCGAGGCCAAGAGCTCTGCCGACGAGGCAACCGAAGCGGCGTCGGCTGCGGCATCCGACGAGAAGCCCGCAGAGGCGGCCACCGCGACCACGAAGCGTGCGGCACGCGCCCCCAAGCGCCGTTCGTCGCGCAAGGCCGAGGCGGCGACGCCACAGAAGGATGAGGCGGCGACCGAGACCGTGGCCGAGCAGGCGTCCGCACCCGCAGCGAAGTCGAAGAAGACGGCCGGTACGGCAAAGCGGAAGACCACGACGGCGGCCAAACCGAAGGCGACCAGTGCGGCAAAGCGGAAGGCCGAGACGGCAACCGAGGCAGAGCCGAAGGCCGCAACCGAGGCGAAGGACACGCCGGCACCAAAGGCGAAGACAAAGCGAACGACGAGGTCGAAGGCGAAGGCCGCGCCCACGTCCGAACAGCAGCCAGAGCCGGTGGCGGAGGCAGGGGCGGAGCTGTCGCCCGAGCCCGATGCCAAGCCCACGCCAGAGCCCACGGCGGCTCCCGTGGTCGAGCCGGAGCAGGCGAGCGCACCTGATCCTCAGGCTGAGCCGGAGCCCGCGCCGGAGCCCGAGCCCGCGCCGGAAGCGGAAGTCGCAGCCGAGCCCGTGCCGGAGCCAGAACCCGAGCCCGCACCGGAGCCCGAGCCGGAGCTTCCCCAGCCTCGCCGCAGCGTCGCCTTCATCGGCTCCGAGTGCTACCCCTTCGTCAAGACCGGTGGCCTGGGAGACGTCATGTACGCCCTGCCCAGGGCGCTCGCGGCGCTCAACTGCGACGTCAAGGTCATCCTGCCCCGCTACGCCTGCATCCCAGACGAGTACCAGCAGAAGATGGTCTTCCGTGGCTCGTTCGACATGGACCTCTGCGCCGACGGCCGGCGCTACTACGTGGGCATCATGGAGTACGTGTGGGACGGCGTGGTCTACGACTTCATCGACAACGAGGAGTTCTTCTCCTTTGGCAATCCCTACACCAACCTGGTGGATGACATCCCCAAGTTCTGCTACTTCGGCAAGGCGGCGCTCGCGGCGCTGAACTACATGGACTGGGTCCCCGACGTCATCCACTGCCACGACTGGCAGGCGGGCCTGGTGCCCATCTATCTGCGCACCCTGTTCGCAGAGTCGCCCATCGCCCACGCCAAGGTGGTCACCACAATCCACAACCTGCGCTTCCAGGGGAAATATGACATCCCCACCATCAAGTACTGGTCCAACCTGCCGGACGACGTGTTCAACATGGGCGCGCTGCAGGAGCAGTGGACCGAGGCCAACATGCTCAAGGGCGCCCTCTCCTACTCCGACATGATCACCACGGTAAGCGGCACCTACGCCGCGGAGATCCAGACGCCCGAATACGGCGAGGGGCTCGACGCGCACCTGCGCTACCACGCCTGGAAGCTGCGCGGCATCGTCAACGGCATCGACTACGGAATGTGGAACCCCGCCACCGACGAGCTGCTCGCGGCAACCTATGACACCACCAACGCCATCGAGCGGAAGCGGGCCAACAAGCTGGCCCTGCAGGCCGAGCTCGGACTCGAGCAGGACGAGGGAAAGTTCGTGATCGGACTCATCTCGCGCCTGACCAACCAGAAGGGACTCGATCTGGTGAACGCCGTGGTCCCGAGCCTCATCGACGGCAACACCCAGATCGTGGTGCTCGGCACCGGCGAGCCCGAGTACGAGAACAGCTTCCGCGCCTACGAGAACGAGTTCCGGGGCCAGGTCTGCTCGAACATCATGTATGACGAGGGGCGCGCGCACAAGATCTACGCTGGTGCGGACGCGCTGCTCGTGCCCTCGCGCTTCGAGCCCTGCGGCCTCACGCAGCTCATTGCCATGCACTACGGGACCGTGCCCATCGTGCGCGAGACCGGCGGCCTCAAGGACACCGTCCCGCCCTACAACCTCTTCGAGGACAGCGGCTGCGGCTTCACCTTCGACCGCTACGACGCGGGCCTGCTCTATGACGCCATCAACCGTGCCAAGACCCTCTACTTCGAGCATCGCGAGAACTGGGACAGGATGGTCATCCGCGACATGGAGACGGACGTCTCGTGGGCCAACTCCGCCCAGCAGTACCGCTGGCTCTACCTGGAGCTCGCGCCGTAGGCGCGCGGCGACCACCTGTGTGAGCCGCCCGGTGGCACGGGGGCGAGCGTCTTGTCGTAGTCGGCATGGAAGAACCGCTCGTCCGCCAGCGCCACGATCTCGTCGTCGATGAACTGCAGCAGCGTCTCGTTGCCCTTGGCGACGGCGGCCGCGATGGTGTCCTCGTCCCCCAGGGCGTCGATGCCCACCGTGAAGCCGGGATTCTCGGTCGCCCAAGCCAGGACCTCAGTGTTGTCCGTCGAGAACGCGTCGCCACGGCCGTCGAGCAGCGCGTTGTAGGCGTCCGCGTACTGGTCGTACTTCTGCAGCTCGATGTTGGGGTAGTTCTCGGAGAAGAAGGTCTCGGCGGTCGTCCCCTTGGCCACGATGAGCTGCTTGCCGTCCTCGAGCTCCGCCACGTCGGTGATCACGGCGGCGTCCGGCGAGACCACGCCCAGCTGGACCTTCATGTACGGCAGGCTGAAGTCGACCTTCTCGGCGCGCTCGTCGGTGACGGTGAAGTTGGCGAGGATGATGTCGACCTTGTTCGACTCCAGGAAGGGGACGCGATTGGCGGGGTCGGTCGCCACGTACTCGATCTGCACGCCCAGATCCGCAGCGAGACGCTCGGCAAACTCGATGTCATAGCCCTGGTAGGTGCCCGAGTCGTCCACGTAGCCGAACGGGGCCTTGTCGGAGAAGACGCCGATGACGATGGTGCCGTCCTCCTTGATCTGGTCGAGCGTGCGGAAGGTCCCGGAGGTCTGGGCGCCGTCTGACGCGCCGTCCGCAGGTGTCACGTCCTCACTGGAGCCGCCGCAGGCGGCGAGGCCCATTCCTGCGGCGACCGAGAAGGACGCGCCGGCAAGACGTACGAAGCCGCGACGGGAAAGCTGACGGATCATGGCAACCCTCTCCTCAGGTTTGGACGGCGCCCCTCGCCGTCTCTCACGCCCCTATCCTAGCGATTTTCTGGAGTGGATCCTGATCTGTAGCAGCATGGTAATAATTCCTAGCATTTTGATAGGAATTCAGACGCTTGGACTCGGTGCGCAAAGGCCCGGTGACACACAGGCACCTCTTCCTCCGTGCCATGACACGTAAGTGCCTCTTCCCCCGTGTCACCGTGGCGGGCGGGCGCTGCGGTGGAACTCGAAGGTCGAGAGGAACTGTCGCGCCCGCTCGGTCTGTGGTGCGTCAAAGAACTCGGGGCCGCCTTCCTCCACGACGTGTCCCGCCTCGAGCATGACCACCCGGTCCGCGATGGCGCGGGCGAAGGCCATCTCGTGCGTGACGATGAGCATGGTCAGCCCGTCATCGGCCAGCTCGAGCACCACCTGCAGGACCTCGTGCACCATCTCTGGGTCGAGCGCCGCGGTCACCTCGTCGAGCAGCAACACCTCGGGCTCCATGGCCAGGGCGCGGCAGATGGCCACACGCTGCTGCTGGCCGCCCGACAGCGTGGACGGCCGCGCGTCGCACTTGTCGAGAAGCCCCACGCGATCGAGCAGTGTACGGGCTCGTTCCTGCGCCGCCGACGCCGAGGAGCCCCGCACGACCCGAGGGGCCAGCGTCACGTTGTCGATCACGCTCATGTTGGGGAAGAGGTCGTAGCTCTGGAAGACCATGCCGAGCCGCGAGCGCGCCTCCTGGCTGCGCTGGCGACCGCCCAGCGCCTCGCCGTCCAGCAGCACCGCTCCCCCATCAAGCTCCTCAAGGCCCACCACGCAGCGCAGCAGCGTGGACTTGCCGCATCCTGACGGTCCGACCAGCACCACCACCTCGCCCTGCGAGACGGAAAGGTCGATGCCGTCGAGCACCACCAGGTCGTCGAAGCGCTTCGAGACGTCGCGAAGCTCCAGCACCGGCGAGCCAGCCGACCGCTTCGGCGAGGTCGCACCACCTGCGACATCGCCCGCCTGTCCCCTCGATGCGCTCATACGTCAAGACCCCTCTCAAGACAACGTGATAGGACGGAAAGCGGCCAGCAGACGGCAAAGAACATGATGCCGATGGTCGCGTACACCGCAAGGGCCCCGAGGGGGAACTCGAAGCGGTTGAGGTCGATGACCTGCTGGCCCACGCGCACGAGCTCGACCACGCTGATCAGCATGCAGAGACTGGTGGTCTTGATGACGCGTGTCACCAGATTGACGGTGGGAGGAAGGAGCCGGCGCAGGGCCTGGGGCAGAATCACGCGCAAAAACGCCTGCGTCTCGGTCAGGCCCAGGACGTGGGCGCTCTCGTACTGGGAGCGTGGGATGGACTCGAGCGCGCCGCGCACCAGGTCCCCCAGCTCCGCGGCACCCCAGAGCGTGAAGGCGATGACGCTCGCCACCTCGCCGGAGAAGTTGACGTTCCAGGCGATGGCGCTGCCAAAGAACACCAGGTAGAGCAGGACCAGCTGCGGCATCACGCGAACGAAGTCGAGATAGGTCCGCAGCACGGCGCGAACGGGACGGGTGCCTTGCACCATAAGGCCACCCATGGCCACGCCAAACGGTATGGAGAGCACGACCGACAGCGCGCTGATGCGCAGGGTGACGGCAAGGCCTCCGAGCAGGCGGGGCAGGACGTTGCCCTGGAAGATGATGTCAAAGGCGCCCATACGACGCCCTCCTCTCCAGGTGCGAGCCCAAGGCGCTGATGGGAACCAGGATCACGACGTAGGTCACCACCAGCAAGAAGAGGGCCTCGAAGGTGTCGTAGCTCTGGCCGATGATCTCCTTCGCCACGTACATGCTGTCCGCGAGGGCGATGCCACTCACGATGGAGGACTCCTTGACCAGAAAGACCATGTTCGCCACGACGCCCGGAAGCGCCACCGCGAACGACTGCGGCAGGATGACATGGCGCATGGCCTGCAGCTGTGTCAGGCCCAGGACCTGGGCTGACTCGCCCTGTATGGGCGGCACCGACTCGAGGGCGGCGCGAAAGGCCTCCGCCATGTACCCGCCACCGAGAAAGGCCAGGCAGCAGATAGCGCACGCCTCCTGCGAGAGCAGGACGCCGACCTTGGGCAGCCCGAAGTACAGGAAGAACAGCTGCACGAGCGAAGGGGTGTTGCGAGAGAGCTCGACATAGGCGCCGGCCAACCTGCCCAGCACGGGCACGCGCCAGAGCCTGAGGAGCGCCACCACCAAACCGACCGCGAGCGCCACCAGGATGCCCCCGGCAGAGATGCGGAGCGTCACCAGTGCCGCCCGCGCGAACAGCGGCGCATAGCGAGCAACGAGCGACCAGTCCATGAGCCCCCCTCCGAGTGATGGCGCAGATGAAATCCTAGCCGTTGCGTGGGAGAAGCACAAGGCGCGGGAACCGCCTTGAAACACGTGTCAAACGCGAGGGCGGGACACCGCCGTCGGTGCCCCGCCCGCCAGAGAGCTCAGGTGCGCGTGCGGCCTAGCCCCAGCTCACGTCCTCACCATTGGTGGCGATGACCTGCTTGTACCACGCGAAGGAGTCCTTCCTCTCGCGGTGCAGGTCGCCCTTGCCGTCGTTGTCCTTGTCCACGTAGATGAAGCCGTAACGCTTCTTCATCTCGCCGGTGGAGGCGGAGACGAGGTCGATGCAGCCCCACATCGTGTAGCCCATGAGGTCCACGCCGTCCTCGATCGCCTTGGCCATCTCGTCGATGTGCTTGGCCATGTAGTCGATGCGGTAGCTGTCGTGGAACTTGCCGTCCTCGGCGCGCTCGTCCACGGCGCCCAGGCCGTTCTCCACGATCATCAGCGGGATCTGGTAGCGGTCGTAGACCTGCCCGAGGTACCAGCGCAGGCCCTTGGGGTCGATGGTCCAGCCCCAGTCGGACGCCTCGAGGTGGGGGTTCTTGACACCGCCCAGAAGGTTGCCGCCACCCTCGCCCTTGTCGTCCTTCTTCGCGGCCACGGTGTTGGACTGGTAGTACGAGAAGCTGTAGAAGTCCACGGTGCCCATGAGCAGGGTCTCCCGGTCACGCTCGATGAGCTCCTCCATCATGGCCTCGTCGATGCCCCGCTCGCGCCAGAACGTGCGCGCCCACACCGGGTACTCGCCACGGCACTGGACGTCACCGCAGTAGTAGTTGAAGTCGCGCATGCCCTTGCTGGCCGCCAGGATGTCGTCGGGGTCGCAGCTGTAGGGGTAGTTCGCCGCGCCGGCGATCATGCAGCCCACCATGTTGTCGGGGTTGATGGCATGGGCGATCTGCACGGCCTTGGCCGAGGCCACGAACTGGTTGTGCAGGCCTCGTGCCGTGCGGTTGGGATCGGCCCAGTCGGCGCCGTGGAAGCCGAGCGCCCAGTCGTCGGGCGGCAGGATGCCCAGGCCATAGACGTCACCGAAGCCGGGCATGGTGCCGCAGTTGATCTCGTTGAAGGTCAGCCACAGGCGGCAGAGGCCGTCGTACTCGTGGAAGCAGAGCTCGGCGAAGCGGACCCACAGGTCGATGACCTTGTCGTTGTCCCAGCCACCGTACTTGTGGGAGAGGGCCAGCGGAAACTCGTAGTGCGAGAGCGTGACCAGCGGCTCGATGCCATGCCGCTTGCACTCCTCCATCACGTTGCGGTAGAAGTCGATGCCAGCCTGCAGCGGCACCTTGTCGTCGCCGTTGGGGAAGAAGCGGCTCCACTGCACGGAGAAGCGGAAGCACTTGAAGCCCATCTCCGCGAAGAGCGCGATGTCCTCCCTGTAGTGATGGTAGAAGTCGATGGCCTCGTGGCTGGGGTAATACGTGTCCGGCCTGACGCCGGCGGGCGTCACCACACGCGGCGTGTCGACCGTGCCGCCCATGATGACGTCGGGGACCGAGAGTCCCTTGCCATCGGCGTCGTAGCCACCCTCGAACTGGTTCGCCGCCGTCGCGCCGCCCCACAGGAAACCCTCCGGAAAACGTGCCATGCGTGCTCCTTCCCTGTTGGTCTGATGACAGTCTGTGTCCACTCTATCATGACGGCGTTGTCTGCCCCTCTGGCTTGGGGCGCCAGAACAGCCAGGTGAGCACGAATCCCACCGCGAAGGCGACCAGCGCCCCCGCCGCGGCGACGGCCATGTGGAAGATCCCCTGCGGCTCGAGGAAGTGGGTGGTGTTCGACCACGCCGCGACCTGCTCGGGGGTGCGCGCGTCGATGTAGCTCGTCAGGCCCAGCAGGCCGGAGTAGCCCATCATGAAGGTCTTGGTGCCCATCAGCCCATAGAACGCGCCAGAGACCGCCCCGGCGAGGCAGCTGATCACGAACGGCAGCCGCAGCGGCAGCGTCACGCCGTAGATGGCGGGCTCGGTGGTGCCGAACAAGCCCGTGACGAACGCCGCGACGCCCGTCTTCTTGAGCTCTGTGTCCTTGGTCTTCAGGATGACCGCCAGCACGCAGGCGATCTGCGCCCACGTGCAGCCGAACTGGGGTGAGAGGGCGACGTCGTAGAAGTAGGTGCCCATGTTCGAGAGTTTGATGGGTATGAGCGCCCAGTGGAAGCCAAAGATGACCAGCACCTGCCAGAGGGCCCCCAGCACCGCGCCGGCCAGCGTGCCACCCACCACCGGGATCTCCGTCAGAAGGTTGAACAGCGCGCTGACGAGGTTCATCAGGATGGACGACACCGGCCCGATGACCAGGAAGGTCGCCGTGCCTCCCGCGAGCAGCGTGACCATGGGCACGGCAAAGAGCTTGACCGTGGCGGGAATCGTGCGATTGGCCCACCTGAAGATGATCGAGCTGAACCACACCGCCACGATGACCGGCACGAAGGTGGCGGTATAGCCGCCCGCCGCGGCGGGCGTGACGAGCGGGATACCAAAGAAGGTGGTGCCGTAGGCCATCTGCAGCAAGGTGCCCTCGAAGAGGTAGTGCACGTCCGCGCCGCCCGCGAAGGTCTGCGCGGAGAGGCTGGTGATGGACGAGTAGCACATGGCCGCCCCGATGGCAGCCCCCACCAGGTCGTTCATCTTGAAGCGTCGGGCGGAGGTGATGCCCAGCATGATGGGCAGGAAGCACCAGAAGCCATCGGCGATGGCGTAGAGGACGACGTAGGCGCCGAGGCCGGTGACGTGCGCACCGCTCACCTGCAGCGCGATGAAGTCCCAGAGGGCGAGAAAGCCCTTGATCATGCCCGTGGAGGCGATGCAGCCCAAGCACGGCGCCACGATGGAGGAGATGAGGTCGATGAGCAGCCCGGAGAACCCCTGGGGACCGGACCCCTCGGCCGCCTTGGCCTGGACCTCGTCGACGGTGTCGTCGTCCCAGAGCGAGCCCACCTTGAGCACGGCGTCGTAGACGTCATAGACGTCGGGGCCGATGACCACCTGGTACTGCCCGTGCGTCTTGATGAGGGAGAGGACGTCGGGCAAGGCCTCGATCTGCTCGTCGCGCGCATAGCGTTCGTCGAAGAGCTTGAAGCGCAGGCGGGTCACGCAGTGGGTGACCATGGCGATGTTCTGCGGACCTCCCACGAGATCGACGATGGTCCGAGCGAGCTCGATGTTGTCTGTTGCCATGGGACGCTCCTTCGCAGCCTCCCCGCGAGCCAAGGCGACGGGCCACAAAGGGAGGCACACCAGAGGATGGCTTGTCTCAAAGATGATGATCCCAGCATAGCGTGCCACCCTCGCGCGGCAGGCAAGCCTTCCACGAACGATGCCAGTTGGTGGCACAGCGGCAGGCGCTCCCGCAGGAGACGAGGAGGGCGTGGTACAATCGTGCTCGCGAAGCGGGCCAGGCGACCGCGGATCGGCATTCGTGCCGGTATGAGGAAAGTCCGGGCTCCACAGGGCAGGAAGCAGGCTAACGGCCTGGCGGGGTGACCCGACGGAAAGCGCCGCAGAAAAGAAGACTCCCGCTGCCCGCCTTGGCGGGTGAGAGAAAAGCTGAAACGGTGGGGTAAGAGCCCACCAGCGTCGTGGCGACACGACGGCTTGGCAAGCCCCTTCCGGAGCAAGCGCATGTAGGAGCGCCATGGTGTGGCCCGCACCGCGCTCGGGTAGCGTGCTAGAGCCTGGTGGTGACGCCAGGAGTAGACAAATGGCCGCCCACGACAGAACCCGGCTTATCGGCCCGCTTCGTGATATTCGCTTTTACACGGGCGACACGG
>JAWRIT010000055.1:0-2785 GCA_040268355.1 Atopobiaceae bacterium
GGGCCCCCCACGGCAGTGCGGTTTGGGACCGACAGGAAAGGGAGGGGTGCGTCCATGGAGGGTCAGGAGCCCAGCTTCGCGCTCGCAGACGCGCGCGCATACGAGCAGCACATGGAATCGTTCATACCCGCTGACGAGCGCCCGGTCTTTCACGTGACGCCACGTGTGGGCTGGATGAACGATCCCAACGGCTTCTCATACCACGATGGGGCCTACCACCTCTTCTATCAGTACAACCCCTACAAGACGACCTGGGCGGCCATGTACTGGGGCCATGTGGTGAGCGACGATATGCTTACGTGGCGTCCGCTCCCTGTGGCGCTCGCGCCGGATCAGGCCTACGACGACCTGGGTGGCTGCTTCTCGGGAAGCGCCCTGTCACTGCCCGATGGGCGCCACCTGCTCATGTACACCGGCGTTGGCGCGGGCGAGCAGAATCCCGACGGGAGCGTGCGCGACTGCCAGACGCAGAACCTGGCGATCGGCGACGGCGTGGACTACGTCAAATGCGACGCCAATCCGGTCATCGGCGTCGACCAGCTGCCAGAGGGCGCGAGCAGCGAGCACTTCCGCGACCCGCGGATCTGGCAGGAGCCGGGCGGCAGCTACCGGTGCGTGGTCGCGAACCTGGGCGCCGACGAGAGCGGGCAGATCCTGCTCTACGAAAGCGACGACTGCCTGAGCTGGCGGCTCGTGGGCACGGTGGCGCGCAACCGCGGCCGCTACGGCATCATGTGGGAGTGCCCCGACCTGTTCCAGCTCGACGGCTACGACGTGCTGCTGGTCAGCCCGCAGTTCATGCTGCCCCAGGGCCACGAGTTCTATAGCGGCCACGGGACCCTCTGCGTCATGGGCCACCTCGATGACGAGGGCGTGGAGCTGGAGGAGGAGAGCCTGGCCACCATCGACCACGGCATGGACTTCTACGCCGCGCAGACCCTGCTGACCCCAGACGGCCGCCGGGTGATGATCGCCTGGATGCAGAACTGGGACAGCGTGACGGAGAGCCCGGCGTACCGTTGGTTCGGCCAGATGACCGTGCCGCGCGAGCTCCACGTGCGCGACGGGCGCCTGGTCCAGTGGCCGGTGCGCGAGCTCGAGGCGCGTCGAAGCGGGCGGGTCAGCTACCATGACGTGCCCCTCGAAGGCGTCATCGCGCTTGAGGGAGTCAGTGGTCGTGTCGTCGATCTGCAGGTGAGCGTGCGTCCGGCGGACGAGTGCGGGCCCTACGAGGAGTTCGTCATCTGGTTTGCCCAAGACGAACAGTTCCACTGCTCGCTTCGGTACCGCCCGCGCAGCGGCTCGCTCAAGATCAACCGCACGCACGCGGGATCGCGTCGTGCCTACGTGCATCACCGCAAGTGCGACGTGCTGGGCGCCCCGCTCTCGCTCGACCTGCGCCTGATCCTCGATCGGCGCAGCGTGGAGGTGTTCGTCAACGGCGGGACCCAGACCATGACCATGACCATACCAACCGATCTCTCGGCTGAGGGCATCACGTTCCATTCCGCAGGCAGGACCGTGATCGACGTCGAGAAGTACGACCTCGTCTAGCAAGGACCATGGACGCCCAGTGGGCGGAAAGGAAGCAGCACCATGTCGGAAGTAATCCTCAAGGACATCAAGAAGGTCTACGACAACGGCTACGTCGGCACTCATGACATCAACCTCACCATCAAGGACAAGGAGTTCATCGTGCTCGTCGGGCCCTCGGGCTGCGGCAAGTCCACCACGCTGCGCATGGTGGCGGGCCTCGAGGAGATCAGCGAGGGCGAGCTCTACATCGAGGGCAAGCTCATGAACGACGTGGCCCCCAAGGACCGCGACATCGCCATGGTCTTCCAGAGCTACGCGCTCTACCCGCAGATGACGGTGTACCAGAACCTGGCCTTCTCGCTCGAGCTGCGCAAGATGCCCAAGGCCGAGATCGACCAGAAGGTGCGCGAGGCGGCCGAGATCCTCGAGATCACCCCCTACCTCGACCGCAAGCCCAAGGCCCTCTCGGGCGGCCAGCGCCAGCGCGTGGCCATCGGCCGCGCCATGGTGCGCGACCCCAAGGTCTTCCTCATGGACGAGCCGCTCTCCAACCTCGACGCGAAGCTGCGCAACCAGATGCGCGCCGAGATCATCAAGCTGCGGCAGCGCATCAACACCACCTTCATGTACGTCACCCACGACCAGACCGAGGCCATGACGCTCGGCGATCGCATCGTCATCATGAAGGACGGCTACGTCAACCAGATCGGCACCCCGCAGGAGGTCTTCTCCCGGCCCGTCAACCTGTTCGTGGCCGGCTTCATCGGCATGCCCGTCATGAACTTCTTTGACAACTGCAAGCTGCTGCTTGAGGGCGGGAAGTACTACGCCGAGGTCCGTGGCGTCAAGTTCCTGCTCAACGACTTCCAGCAGAAGGCGCTCGCGGCCAACAACCAGCAGCCGTGCGACATCGTCGCGGGCATCCGTCCGCAGCACATCACGGTGGGCGAGGGCGACCTGCGGGCGGAGATCGAGGTCAGCGAGATGATGGGCAGCGAGTACAACATCCATGCGCGCACCGGCAACGACGAGGTCGTCATGGTCATCCCGACCGTCGACCTCGAGACCGACGTCTCCATGGGTGCCACCGTGAACTTCACCACCGACCCCGGCCTCATCCAGCTCTTTGACAAGGAGACCGAGAACAACCTGCTGTGGTATGACGCCGAGTCCGACGCCAACCACGAGCCCGTCTGCAAGAACTACGAGTTCTAAGAGGGACGCGACGAACCACTCTTTCCGGCGCCCT
>JAWRIT010000056.1:0-5713 GCA_040268355.1 Atopobiaceae bacterium
GGTGCCTCTTCCCCCGTGTCGCCCTGTGGGTTCGAGCCGCGGTGCATGGGCTAGAATGGTGGGTCCGATCCGCCCATCCGAGAGGAGGCCCATGCGCTACGCGCACGTCGTGCTCGACATCCCGACACGCGCCCTCGAGCGGGCCTTCGACTACGGCGTGCCCGACGAGCTGGCAGAGACGGTGCTCGTCGGCACCACGGTGCTCGTGACCTTCTCCCGTCGTCCCGTCATCGGCTACGTGGTCGCCCTCTCGGCACGCCCCGTCTCGGGCATCGCGCCCGACAAGGTGCTGCCCATCCGTCAGGTGCTCGCGCCGTCAGCCTTCGACGAGGGGGCCGCTCGCGTCGCCTCGTGGATGGCCCGCGAGTACGCTTGCCCTCCGTGCGAGGCGCTCCGGCCCTTCCTGGCGCCCGGCCAGCTCGTCAAGGTCCGCCGGGAGGACGCCGCCTCCCCCTGGCAGCTCGTCTGCGAGCGCTCGGGCCCCGTCGACGCCCGTTGGGTGCGTCTGACCGAGGAGGCCACCGCGTTCGAGCCGCGCAAGAACGCGAGCCGGCAGCGCGCGGTGCTCGAGGCGCTTGCCGCCGGTCCCGTGCGCATGGCCGAGCTTGCGGCCACCATCTCCGGGGCGTCGCAGGTCGTCCTGGCGCTCGAGCGTCGGGGCGTCGTGGCGGTGGAGACGCGGCGCCGCGTGCGCGGGGGAGATCCCACCACGCTCTCGTCGGCCGTGTCGAGGCGTCCCGAGCGCCTGACGGCAGGGCAGCTCGAGGCGCTTTCCGCCATCGATGCGGCGCGCCAGGGCGCCTCAGGGGACGTGGTGCTGGTCGATGGCGTCACGGGATCGGGCAAGACCGAGGTCTACCTGGCCGCCATAGAGCGGGCGCTCGCAGACGGCATGGGAGCGCTCGTGCTCGTGCCCGAGATCTCGCTCACGGCGCAGACGGTCGGGCGCTTCCGGTCGCGCTTTGGCGACGACGTCGCGGTGCTGCACTCGCGGCTCTCTGCCGGCGAGCGCTTCGACCAGTGGGACCTCGTGCGCACCGGTCAGGCGCATGTGGTCGTGGGCGCCCGCTCGGCCCTGTTCGCTCCGCTCGCCAAGGTCGGGCTCATCATCATCGACGAGGAGCACGAGGGCTCCTACAAGCAGGGGTCGGCGCCTCGCTACCACGCCCGTGAGCTGGCGGCGCGGCTCGCCCGCGAGCGCGGCTGCGCGCTCGTCCTGGGCTCGGCCACCCCCTCGTTGGAAAGCCTCGCCCGCTGCCGGGCGGGCCAGTGGGCCGGCGCGCGCTGGACGTGCGTCGCGATGCCCGAGCGCCCAGGAGCGGCGACCCTTCCCACGGTGAGCGTCGTCGACATGACCCAGCAGTTCGCGCAGGGCAACCGCTCGATCTTCTCGAACGAGCTGCAGCGGGCGCTCGAGGAGGTGCTCGAGCGGCGTGAGAAGGCGGTGCTGCTGCTCAACCGACGGGGCTTTGCGACCTTTCTGATGTGCCGCGAGTGCGGCTGCGTGCCCGAGTGCCCGCACTGCTCCAGCGCGCTCACCTATCACGAACGCACCCACGAGCTCGTCTGCCACACCTGCGGGAGCAGCTGGCCCGCGACCGCCTGGCCCGACCCGTCGACGCGCTGTCCGAGCTGCGGGAGCCGTTACATGGGCGCCTTCGGGGTGGGCACCCAGCGCGTGGAGGACGAGCTTTCGGTGCTGGTGGGCGATCGCGCCGAGGTCATTCGCATGGACGCCGACACCACCTCGGGCAAGGGAGGGCACCAGCGCCTGCTGGAGCGCTTCGACGCGGCGCCGTGCGCGGTGCTCGTGGGCACGCAGATGATCGCCAAGGGACTCGACTTTCCCGAGGTCACGCTCGTGGGGGTGGTCAACGCCGACACGACCCTCAAGCTGCCCGACTTCCGTGCGGCCGAGCGGACCTACGACCTGCTCGAGCAGGTGGCGGGCCGTGCGGGGCGCGGCGAGCGGCCCGGGCGCGTCGTCATCCAGAGCTACTGGGCGGGCCACCCCGCCATCCAGGCGGTGCTCCTGCATGAGCGCTCCGTCTTTTTGGAGAGCGAGCTCGACGAGCGCCGCAGCGCCGGCTACCCTCCCTTCGCGCGGCTCGCGAACGTGGTGTGCTCGGGGCGCGACGGCAGGGCGGTCGCGATGGCCCTCGACGATTTGGCCGCCGACCTGCGGGAGCGTCTTCGGGGGCGCGTGGGGTGGGAGGTCCTGGGGCCGGCCGACTGCCTCAAGGCGCGCGCCAAGGACCGCGTGCGCCGCCACCTGATGGTGAAGGCGCCCCTGGGCGCGGAGCTTGGCGCCGTGCTCGGCGCGGCGACGCGCGCGCTGGGCGTGCGGAGCGGCGTCTCTGTCGCCGTGGACGTCGACTGCTACGACCTCATGTGATAGGCGCGCCCACCGGGGCGACCCCACGTCGCCCGGCGCGCTTGCGGACGCGACCGCGTGGGGTTCCCTTGGCGCATTTTGTGCAGCGTATCACCGGGCGCGGGGATGGGTAGTACCATCAAGAGAACAGCTACCACCGAGGAGGTCACATGGCCAACGAATTCGATGACATTGTCATTGCGCCCGACGAGCGCCTGTTCACCGAATGCGCCCCCATAGAGGAGATAACCCCGGAGATCCGCGCCCTGGCGGAGCGGATGCTCGAGAACATGTACGCCACCGAGGGTTGCGGCCTTGCCGCCCCACAGGTCGGCGAGCTCGTCCAGATGATCGTGATCGACTGCGACTACACGGAGAGCCAGAGGAATCCCTACGTGCTCATCAACCCCAAGATCGTCGAACTCGACGGCGAGGACCGCGAGTTCCCGGAGGGGTGCCTGTCGTTTCCCGGCATCACCGTGAACGTCACGCGCCCGAGCCACGTGGTCGTGCACGCCCAGAACCTCGACGGCGAGCTGATGCGCTACGAGGCGCGCGAGAACCTGATGGCCGTCTGCCTGCAGCATGAGATCGACCATCTGCGCGGCATCACGATGGTCGACCACCTCGGGCCCATCAAGCGTGCCGCCAAGATGCGCGAGCTGGACGAGGCGCTCGCCGCGGGGGCCCGTCCGGGCGACACCGCGCGCGACGTGGCTTAGCAGGGGAGGTCCCGATGCGCGTGGTGTTCATGGGCACGCCCGACTTCGCGGTGCCGTCGCTTCTTGGGCTTGCCGAGCGGCATGAGGTCACCCTCGTGCTCACCCGTCCCGACGCGGTGCGCGGCCGCGGTCGCACCCTGGTCCCCTCGTCCGTCAAGGAGCAGGCGGAGAGGCTGGGTATCCCGGTCGTCGAGGCGAGGCGGATCTCGGACGAGGTGCTGGCGGCTCTCTCCGACGCCCGCCCCGACGTGATCGCGGTCGCGGCCTTCGGCTGCCTGCTGCCCGACGCCGTCCTCGAGCTCGCCCCATACGGCTGCGTCAACGTGCACGCGTCACTGCTGCCGCGCTGGCGTGGCGCCGCCCCCATCCAGCGGGCGGTGCTTGCGGGAGACGAGC
Organism: Atopobiaceae bacterium; assembly: GCA_040268355.1. GTDB lineage: Bacteria > Actinomycetota > Coriobacteriia > Coriobacteriales > Atopobiaceae > UBA1367. The sequence goes on from JAWRIT010000056.1 coordinate 3,493, forward strand.
GTGCGGGCGTCTCCATCATGCGCGTCGTCCACGAGCTCGATGCGGGCGCGTATTGCCGGCAGGCGTCGGTCGAGCTGGGCGAGAAGGACTGCGCCACGCTCATGGCGGAGCTTGCCAAGGTGGGCGCGGACGAGCTGCTCGCGGCGCTCGACGAGATCGCCGATGGGACGGTCGCTTGGACCGAGCAGGACGAGACGCAGGTGACCTACGCCGCCAAGATCGAGAAGGCGGAGATGCTTCTGGATCCCGCGGACACGGCGGCGGCGAACGTGCGTCGCGTGCGCGCCTCGACGGACGCCGCCCCGGCACGGCTTGTCGTGGCTGGCAAGGGCGCGCGCGTCCTGGCGGCCCATGAGGCGTCGGCCCCGCTCGCTGCAGGTACCGTGCGCGTCGGCAAGGGGCGTGTGGTCCTGGGGTGCGCGGACGGTGCGCTCGAGCTCGATCGCGTAAAGCCGGACGGCAAGCGAGCCATGGAGGCCGCGGCCTGGGCCTCGGGGCTTCGCGGCACCGACCTTGGCTGGGAGCGGGCGTAGGCGTGGCCTCGCCCACCCCGGCACGTAGGACCGCCCTCGCGCTCGTCGGCGAGCGTCGGCGTCGCTCGGCGCGCATGCGCGAGCTGCTGCGCGGATCAAGACGCATGGGCGAGCTGGACCAGCGGGACCGCGCGCTCGCGTTTCGGCTGGCCATGGGTGCCGTTGCCGCCCAGAGCCTGCTCGACGAGCTCATCGACTCGTACGCGCGTCGCCCCTCGTCGCTTCAGCCCCAGGTGCGCGACGCCCTGCGCCTCGCCTGCTTCGAGGCATGCTGGCTCGAGACGCCGCCCCAGGTGGTGGTGAGCCAGGGGGTCGAGCTGGTGCGCTCGGTCGCGCCACGCACCGCCGGCTTGGCGAACGCCGTACTGCGGCGCGTCGTCGAACAGGACCGTCCCCGCATCCGTGCGGCACGGGAGCGCTGCGCACAGGGGAAGGCCGATGTCACCATCGAGGAGCTCAGGCTCGCCTCGGCGCTTCCTGCGTGGTTGGTCGAGCGCCTGGCGCACGACCGGAGCGTGCCGGACGCACGGGCCATCGCGCGTGGCATCCTCGAGCCGGCGCCCGTCACGGTCGCCACGAACCGCATGGCGCACACGCCGGCCCAGACCGAGGGGCTGCTTGCCGCTGCGGGCCTCGCACCGCAGGTGGGCCTGCTTCCCGGCTCGTTCGAGCTTGGTCGTCCTGCCGGCCTTGCGGGCTCGGGCCTCGTCGAGGCGACCGACGTCATCGTTGCGGACGTCGCCGCGCAGCTGGTCGCCCGCCTCGTGGCGCCACCGCCGGGCTCCCGTGTCCTTGAGATCGGGCAGGGGAGGGGCACCAAGACCCTCTTGCTTCAGTCTTGCGCCCACGAGATGGGAGGGGTCCTGCGCCTCACCGGCGTCGACAGCGAGCCGTTCAAAGTCGAGCTCGCCCGCGAGCGCATGGCCCGCGTGGGTCTCTCGCATGCGGTCACCTGCCACGTGCTCGATGGGCGGACCCTGGGGCGCAGTGATCTTCCCGAGGCCCTGTCTGGCCCGTTCGACCTCGTGTTCGTAGATGCGCCCTGCTCCGGCACGGGTACCATGCGTCGTCATCCCGAGGTGGCCTCAGCGCTGGAGCCACGCGCCCTCGACGCCCGTGCGAGCGACTCGCTGCCCGCCTTGCAGCTCGCCCTTGTGCGTGCGGCTGCCGAGCGTGTGGCTGCGGGAGGCACGCTCGCCTACGCGACCTGCTCGGCGCTGCGCGTCGAGAACGAAGAGGTGGTCCGGGCCTTTCTCGCGTCCCCGGAGGGCGCGCGCTTCACTGTTGTCCCCGTAACGACACGACACGCCTCTCAGGACGCCGACCGCTCGCTCGCACGGACCATCCGGCCCTGGGTCACCGACGAGGGCTTTCTGCTCACAGGCCTTGACGATGGGGAGCTGTGTCCAGCGGACACGCATTTCTTGGCGCTTCTTACGGCGACCCGCTGACACGAAGGCGACACGGAGGAAGAGGCACCTATGTGTCGCGAAAGCGACGACACATAGGTGCCTCTTCCCCTGTGCCGCCTTCCCTAGCAACCCCCGCCCTGGTGCCCCGTCGGCCTCCCTCAGCCTGGGATGCGGCAGGGGAGTCGGGTGTCGTGGCTAGAGATTGGACTTTTGCGGCGTTATTTCGGGCGTTCCGGAGTATCTCCGTCTCCCATCCTGCTGTTTTTCTGCCCGATA
>JAWRIT010000057.1:0-3340 GCA_040268355.1 Atopobiaceae bacterium
GAAAGCAGCGACACATAGGGGCCTCTTCCCCCGTGTCCCTCCGTGCCCCGTGTCGGGCGCGACAAGTTTTCCGGTGCCCGCTCCCGTCCGTGTTGGCTGGATGGTGCATAATGGGCAAATTCACTCGGAGGGGGGTCGGTATCCATGAAGCTCGAAACGAAACGGCTGACGCTTCGCCCCTGGCGAGAGTCGGACGCAGAGAGCCTGTATCGGTACGCGTGCGACCTGGAGGTGGGTCCCGCCGCCGGGTGGCCCGCACATACGAGCGTCGAGGAGAGCCGAGAGGTGATCCGCACCGTGCTCAGCGTTCCGGAGAGCTACGCGCTGTGCCTCAAGGAGGATGGCGTCGCGATTGGCAGCATCGGGCTGCGTCTGGGTGGGCAGACGAGCCTCACGGATCGTGCTGACGAGTGCGAGCTGGGCTTTTGGGTCGGCAAGCCGTTCTGGGGCGCGGGATTGATGCCGGAGGCGGCGAGCGAGCTGTGTCGTCACGCCTTCGAGGACCTTGGCATGACGCGGATCTGGTGCGCCTATTACGACGGCAACGTCAGGTCGAAGCGGGTGCAGGAGAAGCTCGGATTCCGCTTTCAACGAACGATCGAGGATATCGACGTTCCCCAGCTGCACGAAACGCGGACGAGCCACGTGAGCGTACTGACCAAGGAGGAGTGGCTGTCGCAGGTGGGACGCGACACGCCCTAGGGGCGGACCCTTCGTCTTTCGACCCTCACCCCACGAAAGGACCTGATCGCACAGCATGGGCACGGAACAGAGCGGCACCGCCAGGGCACTGCCCGCGCTCAAGGCGGCCTTCCCCCACACGATCCCCATCTTCGCCGGGTTCTGGTTCCTGGGGCTCGCGTACGGCGTCTACATGAACGCAGCCGGGTTCAGCTTCGTGTACCCCCTGGTCATGAGCCTCACCATCTTTGGCGGGTCGTTGGAGTTCATTGCCGTGAGCATGCTCTTGGCGCCCTTTGCGCCACTGCAGACGCTCTTGGTGACCCTGCTCGTGCAGGCGCGGCACCTCTTCTACGGCATCTCGATGCTGGAGCGCTTCAAGGGATTGGGGTGGAAGCGGCCCTACCTCATCTTTGGCATGTGTGACGAGACCTTCTCCATCAACTACACGGCGGAGATCCCCGAAGGCATCGATAGGGGATGGTTCATGCTCTGGGTGACGGCGCTCAATCAGCTCTACTGGGTCTCGGGCGCCACCCTGGGCGGCATCTTCGGGGGACTCGTGAGCATTGGCACCGACGGGTTGGGCTTTGCCATGACGGCCATGTTCGTCGTCATCTTCATGGACCAGTGGCGCAAGGAGCGGCGACACATCACGGCCTTCGTGGGTCTGGGCGCGACGGCGCTCTGCCTTGCGCTGTTCGGCGCGGACTCGTTCATGGTGCCGGCCATGGCCTGCATCGTGGCGCTGCTGAGCGCCCTGCGTGGGCCCATCGATCGGGCGGGAGGGCTCACATGACGTTCGCGCAGCAGGCCATCACCATCGCCCTGTGCGTGGTGGGCACGATGGTCACGCGCTTTGCGCCCTTCCTGCTGTTCTCCGAGAGGAAGCCCGTGCCCGACTACGTCCAGTACCTCGGACGTGCCCTGCCTAGCGCGGTCTTTGGCATGCTCGTGGTGTACTGCCTGAAGGACGTGAGCCTTCTCTCGGGCACCCACGGCATACCCGAACTCATTGCCATCGCGGCCACGGTCGCCCTGCACCTGTGGAAGCACCAGATGTTGGTCTCCATTGCGGGTGGTACCGCCGTCTACATGCTGCTCGTGCAGCTCGTGTTCGTGTAGGGGAGCACCTCAGCCAGGGCGGCGCCTTCGCGACGGGCGTCCCCTTCGTCCGTCTGCGCTTGTGGAACAGGGGGTTGCGGCTCGCCTTTGTCTCACCACCTCTCGCCCCCGTCGTCCCACAACGGTGGCCCAAAAATCCAAATTACCCATGAGCGGAATGACGTTCAATTCCTAAGTGACCCCGTTCATCGATATTTCTCGCGAGAGCGTCAAATTTGGACCGAGACTTGTTGACGATATCAGGGTGGTATGGCGTGCCGTGAGTACCTCTGGCAGCCATGGAAGTGCCGCGCACGCGGCTTGGAAAAGGAGTTGGTTGTATGTTGCTTACCCGTAGGAACTTTCTTGGTGCCAGCGCTGCCGCCGCAGCCGGCCTTGGCCTTGTGGGATGCGGTGGCGCGAGCGATGACGCCGGCGGTGGCTCCGCTGCCAGCACCGACGCCGCCTCCGACGGCCTTGCGCGCGTCTGCGCCGACGAGGAGCTGATCCAGGCCGCTAAGGACGAGGGCCAGCTCATCGTCTACGGCTCCTGCGAGGAGGACCACGTCTCCGCGTGCTGCAACCACTTCATGGAGCTCTTCCCCGAGATCGAGGTCCAGTTCCAGCGCCTGTCCACCGGCGAGGTCGAGGCCAAGATCGAGGAGGAGAACGGTAACCCCTCCGCAGACGTCTGGTTCGGCGGCACCACCGACCCCTACAACGTCGCGGTGACCAAGGGCCTGCTCGAGCCCTACGAGGCCGTCAACGCCTCGCACATCATCGACGACACCTTCAAGGACGCCGAGGGCAACTGGTACGGCATCTACAAGGGCATCCTGGGCTTCATGGTCAACAACGACGAGCTCGCCGACCTGTCCGTCGACGCGCCCGAGGACTGGGCCGACCTGCTCGATGCCAAGTACCAGGACCTCATCTGGACCTCCAACTACAACACCGCCGGCACCGCCAAGCTGATCGTCAACACGATGATCCAGAAGTACGGCCATGACGAGGGCATCCAGTACCTGGTCGACCTCGACAAGAACGTCCATGTGTACACCAAGTCCGGCTCTGGTCCGTCCAAGAACGTCGGGCTGGGCGAGTGCGTCGTGGGCATCGGCTTCCTGCACGACGCCATCTACCAGATCACCCAGGGCTACGACAACATCGGCCTGGTCATCCCCAGCTCCGGCACCTCCTACGAGGTCGGTGCCACTGCCATGTTCAAGGGCTGCAAGCATCCCAACGCCGCCAAGCTGTGGATCGAGTATGCCTTGAGCCCCGAGTGCGTCGAGCGTGCCGCCGAGGCGGGTGCCTACCAGTTCCTGGTGATTGACGACGCCCAGCAGCCCGAGATCGTCGCCGACTTTGGCCTTGATCCCGACAACGTCATGGACTACGACTTCGAGGACGCCAAGGAGAACACCGAGACCTATGTCGCCGAGGTCATGGAGGCCATCCATGCGGCTGGCGGCGACACCGAGGACGAGTCGCGCTTCCAGGTCGAGTAGGAGCGTCGACGCACCGCGTTCGGTGCCCTGTCCCAGGCGGGCGG
>JAWRIT010000058.1:0-10040 GCA_040268355.1 Atopobiaceae bacterium
GGCACCCGAAGATGCGCAGGTCAGGGGCCCCAAAGTCGAGTGCCTTTTCCCCACGCGACGGGAACGGCGCCCCCGCGCGCCCTCCCCCACCACGCGCTTTGCTGGCCCGGATGGCGCCCACGGGCGGCCCCGGGCCGCGAAAAACGTCTCCATAACGTCGCTTTAGTTTGAAGTCTTATTTCTGATCCTGCGGTTTTGTGGCCGAGGCGAGAAATAAGGGGCCGAAAAGTGCGGCACTCGGGCCAAAGCGTCCGCCTTACATGTCCCGCCGATCAGATCATGCTTTGAAGCGTGTGGATGGCGACAGAGGATGGTCGTACCCTCAAGACGCCCTCCTCCAGGAGCCAGGCAAGGAGTTCCTGCTCTGCGAGATGATTCACAACGAGATCGCGTGTGGCACGTAAGGCCAAGAAGGCGACCGGTCGCCTCCGCTGTCATTGCTTGTGCACCTCGCTGTAATGGCCAAGTGACATGGCGAATGTGGCGAGGCACCTCACGGCGCGACTGGGGTAGTAGGCGAGATGCCTCACGACATGGCAACAAACGTGGGGCGGGCGCGCAATACCGCGCACCCGCCCCTAAGGGTGTGCCCAAGGAGCAGAGCCGATCCCCACACACCCAAGCTTGTCCTTGCACTGCCTGCAGCGCGAGCAGCGTCAGTCGTTGGACAGGACCTCGAACCTTGTTGGCCTCGATGAGATCGATCTGATGGAGGATGTGCCCGAAGCGCCGGTCCTGTCCAGCGAACCGTGCCATATCGAGCCTGCTCGCCCCTGAGCTCCTCCACCTATTGCCCGGCTACTCTGCCTCGCGCCACTCGACCTTCACCTCGTACTCCCCATCGAGTGCGATGCTGAAGAGGCTGGACAGGTTGGTCCGGGCATTCTCCTTCGCCTCTTCGAAGAGCTCCCCCTCTGTTGTCGCCGCCTTCTCAGCTTCCTTCACGCACTGCTTTCTGAAGGCGTCCATGTCCTTGACCGTGATGGGATTCAACACATTGTTATGTTCCTCCAACACCCCTGACTTCTCCATGTCAGGTGTGTTGGATGAGATGTATGGCTCCTCGAGGCTGACGGTGATCACGTCTCCCTCTTGTCCCACAAACGTGGCCTTGCTCAGGTCGACGGCCGCCTTGATCGTCCCCACGTAGCAGTACCAGTAACTGTTCTCTGTGAAAGGAATGTCGACAAGATCGAAGAACTTCTTGCTGTTTGCCGCCTTGCGGACGGACTCGTACTTCTGAGATGCAGACACCAGCTCGTTTTGCTTTACGATCCTCTCAAGGATGACGGGCGCAGTCGTATTGTCTTCAGCAGGTGTCGAGACGTTGAACTTGCCTTGCTGCCATGCGTAGGCTACGCCAGCACCGAGAACGAAACCGAGCGTAATGCAAATGACGCCGACCCTAACAACCCCCCCCCGAACAGCTGACGCACTTTGTCCAACAGCTTGGTCACACCCTTCATCTGCTTCTCCCTCGCTTTGACAACCCTTTCTGCCCCATCCGTCTGGCATGTCTCTCGCCTTTCGGAATAGCCACAGTTTACACATAGGATGAGACACATTTGAGTTGAGCTCTTCCGGAATCTGGCTCCCACGCCGCGAGCGGACCAGATGCATGCGCTTCTCATGGCTTCATATGGCCGCCGTTGATATTGCTTAGGCTGGCTCACTTTCCCATCTGAACATCTTGCCTCACCAACAAAAGGCAGCTTGCGGCTTTAGGGGTAGCTAACCGAAGTTCGTGCGTCATGTTCGGATAACTACTGCGCAAGCGGTGGCTCGTACTGACCTGTCCGGGTGGTCTACAGAATCACCCTCCGGTTTACGAGCGGACTCCCTGGATGCCATTGGCCCTTTCTTGGCCCTCGGCGTGATCGGGCATCGGACTGGCCCCGACGGGTTTTCCGCCGCCGAGCAGGAGGCGATTTGCGGCCTCCCGGGTGGCGGCGACGACAAATCATGCGTCGTGCGCGCCCCCAGGGCCCTGTGGGGCCTCTCAGGCGTTCGCCCAGGTAGATGGCCCATCTCCGGCGTCGACGCGCGCGGGGCCCGGACGCGGCTCCCCACGGTGGGGAGAGGTCACCCGAAGATGCGCAGGTCAGGGACCCCAAAGTCGAGTGCCTTTTCCCCACGCGGCGGGAACGGCACCCCCGCGCGCCCTCCCCCACCTCGCCCTTTGCTGGTCCGGATGGCGCCCATGGGCGGCCCCGGGCCGCGAAAAACGTCCCCATAACATCGCTTTAGTTTGAAGTCTTATTTCGGATCCTGCGGTTTTGTGGTCGAGGCGAGAAATAAGGGGCCGAAAAGTGCGGCACCAATCGCCCGTCTGCCACCACGGATCCCCTTCGCGCGCAGGGGCCCGTGTTTGGCCGGCGCTTCGGGATGCTCCTACGGGCGGAATCCCGTGCAGAGACCCAGTCACGCGCGCAGACGGGACGGCACACCCGTGCGCGTGATCCTGCAGCGGACCCAGTCACATGCGCATGGGGGAGACAGCGCGCTCATGCGCTTGTGAGCTCGTGCAGCCATGTCGCGTACCCGAAAGCAACAGACCCGCTCGCACGCGCGGGTGGCGTCAGAGGCGGCGGCCACGAAGCGGCGAAGTAGCCATCCTACGTGCACGGCCTCACGCTGACCCCAGCAAGCGTCACTCACCCGCTCCTGTCACAGCGCCTCTTCTGCATAGGTTCCGACAAGGTCGAAGGCATGGTTCATGGGGCCGCGACCCTTGCCAAGGTCCAGCATGGCTCCAAGAGCTCCGGAGACGTACCGCTTGGCGCGGTCCACAGACGCCTCCATGGGGTAGCCCTTGGCCAGATTGGCGGCAATGGCACTGGAGAGGGTGCAGCCGGTGCCATGTGTGTTGGGGTTGTCTATGCGCCGGCCCCTGAACCAGCGACACTGGCCCTCACGATAGAGCAGGTCGTTGGCATCATTCACCCGATGTCCGCCCTTAAGCAGCACGGCGCAGTGGTAGCTTTCGCCGAGTGCCTTTGCGGCCTCCATCATCTGCTCCTCGTTTTCAATGACCATGCCCGAGAGAACCTGCGCCTCGGGGATGTTCGGAGTCAGGAGGTCCGCAAGGGGAAACAGCCGCCTCCTCAGCACGTCAATTGCGTCGTCAGAGATGAGCCGCGCCCCGCTGGTGGCCACCATGACGGGATCCACCAGGACGTTTTTTGCCCCATAGGCGACAAGCCTGTCCCCGATCACCTCGATGAGCTCGGCAGACGACACCATGCCGATCTTTACCGCGTCGGGAAAGATGTCGGTGAACACGGCGTCCAGCTGCTGCGCGAGAAAGAGGGGGCTTGCCTCAAGGACGCCCGTGACGCCGGTCGTATTCTGTGCCGTCAGGGCCGTGACGGCACTCATGGCGTACACGCCGTTCATGGTCATGGTCTTGATGTCCGCCTGAATCCCGGCGCCTCCGCTGGAGTCGCTTCCGGCGATTGTCAATGCCACTCTCATGCCCATGCCCCCTTCAGACAGCAGCCGTCGTCGTGCCGCGCAGCAGAAGGTAGCGCTCCTGGTTTGCGCAGGAGCGGCTACGTTCGTATGGTCTCGTCCGCCAGCTCGCAGATCGTGTGCCAAACATCTTCGCTGGTAGCGTCAAAGACGCCGACCACGTAAAATCCAGCTCCCTTTGCCGTCCTCACGGCATGCAGCGTGTCCTCAAAGACGGCGGTGTCCTCCGGAGCGGTGCCCAGAAGCTCTGCCGCCCTTTGGTAGATGAGGGGCTCCGACTTGGAGGTGCCCAGGAAGGCGGTGGTGAGCAGCCCTTGAAAGCACTGTCGCAGACCGAGCCGCCTGAGGGCGGCATCCGCCAATTCCTCCGATCCGGTGGTGGCGAGAGCCATGGGAACGCCCCGGCCATGAAGGTCACGAATGACCGCCTCCGTCTTCGGCTTTGCCGCGACCTCATGGCGATAGAAGTGGTCCAGCAGCCCAAGGATGCCAGCCTTGACCTCCTGAGCGGTGTCAAGACCATAGTGCGCCCTCAGGTATTCCGCCCCTTGCTCCAGCGTTAGAGGAAACAGGACGTCTCCGAGCCCTGGCTCCGGGGTCTTGCCCTGAGCGGTCAGGTATCGCTCCCCCAGCTCCATCCAGATCCCCATGGAGTCCAGAATGGTGCCATCGATGTCGAAGATGGCTCCCCGGATCACCCCATCACCACCGCCTCCACGGTCGTTCGCAGGTCTCTCGTGGCCTTTGTGATGTCCCTCTGCGCAAAGATGGCCGAGATCACCGCTATGCCGCAGATGCCGGTGCCCCGGAGAAGCCGCACGTTGCCGCTGGTGATGCCTCCGATGGCCACCACGGGAATGGAGACCGCCGCGCAGATGTCCCCGAGCGTCTCATGGGAGACCTCCACGGCATCGTCCTTGCTTCCGGTGGGAAACACGGCCCCCACGCCCACATAGTCCGCACCGTGGGCCTCCGCGAGAAGGGCCTGCTCCACAGTCTGGACGGACACGCCGATGATCTTGTCGGGACCAAGGACCTCACGGACACGCCCGGCCTCCATGTCGTCCTGGCCCACGTGAACCCCGTCGGCGTTCGTCCGAAGGGCGATGGACACGTTGTCGTTGATCACAAAGGGGACGCCGTACTTTCCACAGAGGGCTTGGATCTCTGCCGCCTCGGCAGAGAGGCTCTCCTCGTCCAGCGTTTTCTCCCGCAGTTGAACGAAGGTCGCGCCGCCTCTCAGCGCCTTCTCCACCTGGGCAGACAGCGTCTCCTCCCCAAGCCATGACCGATCCGTGACCGCATAAAGCAGCAGCGACTCCCTATCGAAGCTCATAGCGCGCACCCCGCCTCAGCGTCTCGCCGTCCATGGTGTAGATGGCGTCGATGATCCGGTTCCGATACGTGGCGTTGCCGTCCCCGTCCTGCATGCGGCTCCAGCCGATCTCGCCGGCGAGGCCCATGGCGCAGACTCCCGCGGCGGCGGCCTCCAGATGGTTGCCGGGATTTGCGACAAGAAGGCCGCACATCATGCCGGAAAGCTGACAGCCGGTGCCCGTGACCCTGCCCATCTCAGGTCGTCCGTTGCGGATCACGTAGCAGGTCTCACCGTCTGTCACCAGGTCGAGAGCGCCGGTGATGGCCGCAATGACGCCGGCCTTCGCGGCAAACGCCTTGGCAAAGGCCACCATCTCGTCGAGGTTCTCCTCCGTGACCGCATCGGCGCCGTCCGCGTCCACGCCCTTGGTCGTGCCGACGCCCAACGCCACCGTCTTGATCTCGGAGACGTTCCCCCGGATGGCACCGGGATGGATGGTGTCCATGATCTCTGTGGCGGTGTCGGTGCGGAGCCTGCTGGCGCCTGCGCCCACCGGGTCCAGCAGGATCACGTGCCCGAGCGCCCGCGCCCTCCTTCCCGCTCGACGCATCGCCTCGATCTTGTGCTGGCTCAGCGTGCCGATATTGATGGCGAGGCCACCGCAGATGGTCGTGATGTCCTCCACGTCCTCCGGCTCGTCGGACATGATGGGGCTGGCACCGCTGGCCAGAATCACGTTGGCGACGTCGGTGGCGGTGACGTAGTTCGTGATGTTGTGGACCAGCGGATGGACCTCCCGTATGTTGTCAAAGCAGATCCCAAGCATGAAACCCCTCCTAAAAAAGAATTGCCGCGCTGCGGATACGGGGCAGCGCGGCAAACCGAAATCGGTATCTGGTCTTTCCCTACGCCGGTATGATCCGTATCAGGTTCACGGGTTCGCGTTCGCCACGCCATCTCAGTCGGAAGAAGCCGACACCCCGAAGACGCTATTCACTTTTCGGCAAGTGTACTACAGCTGGTCCTCTGCGGGCGAGGGGCCGGCGGTGGCACCTGAGCGGGCGGGACAGCTAGAGGCATCCGTCCACCGCATGGGTCACGTGCCACCCCAACAAAATGACTGCCGCGTTTTCCGAGGTCAGACGGGTGCGCAACCACCGGTTGACAGATTTCCAAGCGTGATTGGTGGTGTGCAACCCGACCAGACCTCAAGCTCTATCATGTCAGCAGAGGTCACCAGGAAGGGAATCGCAATGATGCTCTCGGACAAGATCACGAGCCTTCGCAAGCGAAACGGCTGGTCGCAGGAGGAGCTCGCAAACCAGCTCGGCGTGTCGCGCCAGTCCGTCTCGAAGTGGGAGTCGACGGCATCGATGCCCGACATCAACAAGATCATGCGCATGAGCGAGCTGTTCGGCGTGAGCACGGACTACCTGCTGCGCGACGACATGGAGCAGCCGCCGCAGACGGAACAACCTGTCCCCATGAGCTCGAGTACGACAGACGACGACGCCCGACACATATCGCTCGACGAGGCGACCGCCATCTTGGACGCGTTCCGTCAGGCGGGCCGGCGCATGGGCTTCGCCGTGTCCCTGCTCGTCGCCTCGCCCATCGCCCTGATAGCGTTCGCGTACCAAGCGCGCAAGGGCGACATCCAGGAAGGGGTGGCCGTGGCCATCGGACTCGCCGTGCTTCTCGTGATGGTCGCCGTCGGCGTGTCCGCCCTCATCATCACCAGCTCGACGACAAGGCGCTACCGGCATCTCGAGGACGAGCAGCTTGTCCTCGACTATGGCGTCGAGGCGGCGGTCGTGAGAAGGCGTGACGCGCGGGAGGGCGTGCACCACATACAGGTGGCGATCGGCGTCGCCCTGTGCATCCTGGGAGTCGTGCCCCTCATAGCCGCCTCCGTTCTGCACATCGAGCCACTGACGATCGCCGCCACCTGTCTCCTGTTCGTCATGGTCGCCGTCGCCGTGTACCTCTTCGTGAGCGACGGGATGGTGTGGAGCTCGTACCAGAAGCTCCTGCAGGACGAGGACTACTCGCCCGAGAACAAGCGAGCGAGAAAGCGGCTCGCGTGGCTGTCGCCCACCTACTGGGGCGTCGTCATCACGATCTATCTGGGATGGTCGTTTGTGACGATGCGATGGGACCTCACCTGGATCGTCTGGCCCGTTGCCGCCGTGCTCTTCGCGGCCGTCTTCAATGTCGCGAAGGCCATCACGAATCGAATGACCTCACGGTAGGCGTGATGCGTCCCGCAGCTGGGGGCGCGCTCGATCCCCCAGGGCGGCGGGGGCGCGCCATCACCCCACATGATCCCTTGCTTTTCCCCACGGGACGGGAGTACCTTGTCCACGTGAAAAAGTGAAACCAGAAGGACCTCGTCCCATGGGGGGGATCCATGTCGCTCATCCGACTCACCAATCCCGTCGCAGCGCGAGCCAACAGACAGGCAGGCAGGCTGGGCAATGGGCGCAGCGGCACCCGTCACGGCGCAAGCGCCTTCTCGAGAGCCGTGCTGTCTGTCGTGCTTGTCCTGTCCGCCATGATGGCGCTCGCAGGGTGCGGCGACTCGAAGATACAGGACCCTCCGGAGGTCGCGGCATTCCTGTCGGACGAGCGCGTGTCCGCGAAGGACGTCGAAGTCGCGAAGGCCCTGAAGGGCTCGATTGACGCGCTGGGCAAAAGGGGGTCTGGCGGCGAGGGCGCCCCAAGGTCCGCAGACGAGTACGTCTCCGCACTGGAATCCTCACGATGGCCGGATGTCGGGGAGGGATGGGAGAGCGACCCTCAGTCGCCTTGGTCGGCGAAGGCATGGATCCGATTGGCGGAGCTGGCGGAGGCATGGATCGAGGAGGAGACCGAACGGAGCTGGGATGTCATCGACTTCGCCTATCCGTTCCCCGACAACGGGCCGATACCGGTGCCTGCCACCAGGGGCGAGCGCGACTTTGTGTCCACTCGCCTCGTATGCACGACAGGGGCGGCCAAGGGGCTTGTCGCCACGGTTCGCTACTACCGATGGGAGCGCTCGGCCTACCACATGCTTGACAGCGCGCTGGAGGAGCTGGACGAGGCCCGCGCGTCGGAGGAGGCCGTCCGTCAGGCGATAGCCGCCCTCCCGGAAGTCGGCGGGAGGGAGGTGTTCTCGTGCGGCTCCGAGGTGTACGTCATGGAGTCTGAGGTGGACGCGACTGAGAACGCCTACCCGCTGAGGGACCAGGCCACGTTTGACGAGGTGATAGAGGCGGTGGTCGAGGTCGCCTCCGATCAAGGGGCCCACCGCACTTCTTACGTGTCTCTGATCCCCTACGCCGAGCGCATCGACCTGCGTCTCGACCCCCTGTCATCCGCCTACCCGAACGAGACCCTGGTGGAGGGCGCGTCCCACGAAGACGCCATCCTCCTTTTGGAGTCGGGTTGCTACGAGCTGGACCACGTCACCACGATCATCGACGGACAGGTGGGGTCGCTCGACTCGGGGGCGGCGGTGTCCTCGTCGAAGTCGATCGTTGGTGCCGAGTACGCAGACGCGAAGGAGGCGTTTGCCGACGTGGGATTCGAGGCGACGTTCCCGGAGTCGATCGACGAGGCCACGCCCACCTTGTTCCAATCGCTCCCGAGCGCGCACACGGACAGCGTCAGGATGCTGCTCGTGCAGTATTACACAGGCGGGTGGCTGGAGCTCGTGCCCTATGCGACCGTCTACAAGGAGCCAGGCACGATGGTGACGAGGGGTCCCTCAGCCATCGGCGAATCGGTGCAGGAGACCACCACCTTGCAGCTCGATGACGGACGTACCGTGGACATCGGCTGGCGCTATCCGGATGCCGACCAAGAACCCGACACCTCCTTCCGCGAGACGATCATCGAGTGGACGACCGTGGACAACAACGGGGAGCAGTGGGCCCACAAGGTGCTTGTCAGTCGAATCCTCACCGATGCCGAGGCACGGGAGCTGGCCATGCAGGTCTCGTAGGCGCTACGCTCCCAGGCAGCGCCTGATGAAGGCGTCCTCCCTCTGCAGGATCTCAGGCGTCCAGAACTCGGGGCCGCCGTGGTCGGCACCACGCAGAAGGTAGAGTGTGGAGTCGTGCCCCGTCGCCACGAGGTGCTCGTGCAGTAGCACGCTGCAGCGCGTGTTGACCGTGCGGTCCTTGGTCCCATGGATCGTGAGCACCGGCGCGAGCCGCGTGCCTTCGTCGATGTTGCAGCGCACGGTCAGTCGCCGCTGTGCCGCCACGTCCTCGCGCAGGTTGATGCCGCCCATCTCCCTGCCCTCGGGCGAGTTGGGTAGGTTGTGGTCCACCTGGATGGGGTTCGAGTCGTCGAAGGTCACGTCGGTGGAACCATAGTGATTGATAATGGCCTTGACCTCGGCGGATATGCCCGGGAAGCGGTTCGTCTCCGCCTCGTCGTCGCAGAAGATGCCCGCATAGACGGCGGCGTGGCCTCCCGAGGAGTCTCCCATGATGACCATGCGCTCTGGATCCACGCCGTACTCGTCCGCATGCGCACGCATGAAGCGCACGGCGTTGCGGGCGTCGACCACCGGCGCCGGGAAGCTCGCGATGCTGCTCTCGCGGTACTGCACCACGGCGACCACGTAGCCCATCTCGGCCAGCCGCGCCACGCTCGGGAGCTTGAAGTAGACGTTCTGCGTCATCCAAGCCGAGCCCTGCACGTAGACGATGCAGGGGTAG
This sequence comes from Atopobiaceae bacterium, assembly GCA_040268355.1. Lineage (GTDB taxonomy): Bacteria > Actinomycetota > Coriobacteriia > Coriobacteriales > Atopobiaceae > UBA1367. The sequence goes on from JAWRIT010000058.1 coordinate 9,502, forward strand.
GTCGCGCTGACCGCCCCCACGTGCGTCCGGCGCGTCTCGGGCACAAGGATCTGTAGCACGCGCGAGACGCCGTCCACGCACTGGTACTCCACGTTGGGAATATAGGTCGCACCCATCTCCTCACCCGTGGTGTCGAGCCAGGTGGCACCGGGGACCTCCTCGTCAAACTCCGGGAACTCGTCATAGGTCCAGGCCTTCAGTTCCATGCGCCCTCCTCTTCCTCGCATCCTTCGCCCCAATCATACGCGCACCAGGGCGCGGTGCGCGCGGCACCAGCGGACGGTCCCGTGCCTTGTCATGCAAGGGGCTGGCCGCCTGCGCCCTGGCCGGGCCTTTATCTACACTCCTGGAAGCGCGTACAATTTAGGCTAGCTGGCCGGGGTCGCGTGAGGGAGGACGCCATGGCGATACTTGCGGATCTTGAGCGCGCGGAAGGTTTGACGCAGGATTCCAGCGGCTCGGGAGTCCAGCATTGCTTTTTTTGCGCCGTCACCTTTGGTGGCGGAGCCGCTCGTCTCACGACGGCGGCCAAGCTTGCG
>JAWRIT010000059.1:0-9452 GCA_040268355.1 Atopobiaceae bacterium
TAGGTGCCTCTTCCCCCGTGTCGCCCCGTGCGCCGCCTTGATCGCACGACCTGCCGTCAGGCGGTCCACCTCGCAAGCTCCTCGTCGGTCGCAAGCACGCGGTGGGTGCCCTCCAGTTGGTGGACGGTTCCCAGCGCATAGTCGACGCCCTCGTCCGCACGGTCGTACGGGATGGACACGCGTCGCCGCTCCACCTCGGGGTTGGGAAGTGGCACGGCCGAGAGCAGGCTTTTGGTGTAGGGGTGCACAGGGTTGGCAAAGATCTCGTCGGTGGTGCCGGTCTCGACCATGTGGCCCAGGTGCAGCACGCCAATGCGGTCGGAGATGTACTTGACCATGGACAGGTCGTGGGCAATGAACAGATACGCGCAGCCGATGCTGTCCTGGATGTCCTTCATGAGGTTCACGACCTGCGCCTGGATGGACACGTCCAGCGCCGAGATGCACTCGTCGGCGATGATGAGCTTGGGGTTCATGACAAGCGCCCGGGCGATGCCCACGCGCTGGCGCTGCCCGCCGGAGAACTGGTGCGGGTAGCGCTCGGCGTGCGACTGCGAGAGCCCCACCTTGTCGAGCATCTCGGCGACCGCCTCGTCGCGCTCGGCGACGTTGAAGAAGCGGTGGTGGATGTCCAGCCCCTCCCCGATGATGTCGCCGACCTTCTTGCGTGGGTTCAGGCTGCTCATCGGGTCCTGGAAGATCATCTGCATGTCCGCGCGCAACATGCGCTCGGTGGCACGGTCTAGCTTGCCCGAGATCTCCTTCCCCTCAAAGACGATGCTGCCGGAGGTGGGGTTGTACAGGCGGATGATGCTACGCCCGATGGTGGTCTTGCCCGATCCGCTCTCCCCCACCAGCCCGTAGGTCTCCCCCGGGAAGATGTCGAAGGAGACGCCGTTGACCGCCTTCACCGTGAACGTGCGCGAGACCGAAAAGTGCTGGGTGAGGTCTCTGACCGAAAGCAACGGTTCGCTCATAGGTACTGCTCCGCCTCCTTTCGGGCGCGCTCGAGGCGCGCACGCAGCTCGGCCGGCACCTCGACGGCAGGGGCGTCGGGGTGCAGCAGCCAGGTCGCGGCGTAGTGGATGTCACTGATCTTGAACAGCGGTGGCGCCAGCTTCTCGTCGATCTTGAGCGCGAGGGCGTTGCGCGGCGCGAAGGCGTCGCCGACCGGCTCGTGCAGCAGGTTGGGAGGGCTGCCGGGAATGTAGCTCAGGCGGTCGTCGTCCATCTCGAGGTCAGGCATCGCGGCAAGCAGGCCCCAGGTGTAGGGGTGGCGCGGGTCATAGAAGACCTCGTTGGCAGTTCCCACCTCCACGATCTTGCCGGCGTACATGACGTTGACGAAGTCGGCGACCTTGGCCACCACGCCCAGATCGTGCGTGATGTAGATGACCGAGAGGCCCAGGCGCTCCTGCACGTCGCGTATCAGCTCGAGGATGCGCGCCTGGATGGTCACGTCGAGCGCCGTGGTCGGCTCGTCGCAGATGAGCACGTCCGGGTCCGACGAGAGCGCGATGGCGATGACCACGCGCTGACGCATCCCGCCCGAGAGCTGGTGCGGGTAGTTGCGCATGCGCCGCTCGGGCTCGGCGATCCCCACCAGATCGAGCAGCTCGACGGCACGTGCCTGCGCGGCGCGCTTGTCCAGCGTGGTGTGCAGCAGGATGCCCTCCATGATCTGCTTGCCGATGGTCATGGTCGGATCGAGGCTCGTCATCGGGTCCTGAAACACCATCGCGATGTGCTGGCCGTTGATCGTGCGGCGCAGCTCGCGGCGGGAGAGCTGCAGCAGGTCGACCTCGCGCGGTGAGCCGTCCTGCTCGAAGCGGTACCGAATGCGCCCGGCGTTGACGGTCGCGTTGGAGTCGAGCAGGCCCACGATCGCCTTGGCCGTGACCGACTTGCCCGATCCCGACTCGCCGACGACGGCGACGGTCTGCCCGCGGGTGAGCCTCAGGTCCACGCCGCGTATGGCGTGAATGACGCCCGCGCTCGTACGGAAGGAGATGTCGAGGTCCTCGACCGAAAGAATCGTCTCTTCGCTCATGTCCATGCCAACCTCCTCACATGTCTTCCAGCTTGGGGGCCAGCGCCTCGCGGAACCCGTCGCCGATGAAGTTGAAGCCCAGCATCTGCAGCGCCAGCACGATGATGGGCGGCAGGATCTGGTAGGGCAGCGTCGTGATGTTGTTGAAGCCGCTCTCGATGAGCGAGCCGATCGAGCACTGCGGCAGCACGATGCCGACGCCCACGAACGACAGGAAGGCCTCGGTGAAGATGGCCGTGGGGATGGAGAACATCATCTGCGTGATGATGGGTCCGATGGTGTTGGGCAGGATCTGCTTGAAGATGATGTGCAGGCTGCGCGCGCCCAGCGTGCGACTCGCCAGCACGTACTCCTCCTCCTTGATGCGCAGCATCTCGGCACGGGCTATCTTGCTCATGCCGATCCACTCCGTGAGCAGCAGCGTCACGATGACCAGCCCCATGCCCTTGGGCATGAAGATGGCCAGCACCGACACGATGACCAGGCGCGGCACGGAGTTGGCGACCTCCACGACGCGCTGCATGACGTTGTCCACCGCGCCGCCGAAGTAGCCCGAGACGAGCCCGTAGCTCATGCCGATGATCATGTCGATGAAGATCGTGACGAAGGCGATGACGAGCGAGACGCGGGCACCCTGCCAGGTGCGCGTCCACAGGTCGCGCCCCAGGTCGTCGGTACCGAACAGGAAGGTGCGATCGGCAAAGGGGCCGTCAGCGCCACCGAAGAGCCCGAGCTGCGGAGAAAGGCCTCGTGCCACGACCTGCTTGCCGGCCGCGTCGACCACCGAGACGATGTCCTTGTAGCCATAGGGGCTCACAAGCGGCCCCAAGATGGCCAGCGCGATGATGGTCGCCACGATGACGACGCCGATCACGGCACGACGGTTGCCAAAGAAGTGGATGGCGACGCCCTTCCAGTAGCTCTGGGAGGCGAAGTTCTTGTCGGTGGTGATGTCGCGCCCCGTCAGGAACTCGAAGTCCTCGGCGACGGGCGTGTAGGTACCCTCGTTCATCAGGCATCCCCCTCCCCAGACGATGCGACGCGGATGCGCGGGTCGAGCAGGCCATAGAGGATGTCGACGACCAGCATGATGCCGATGTAGAGGGCGGAGTAGAGGATGCCGAGCGCGAGCACGTAGTTGTAGTCGATGCCCTCGCCGGCGATGGCGTCGACCATCAGCTTGCCGATGCCGTTGATGCCGTAGATCTTCTCGACGACGAGCGCGCCGGTCAAAAGGTCCACGACCAGCGGCGCCAGCACCGTGACGATGGGGATGAGGGCGTTGCGGAGCACGTGGCGAGAGACCAGCTGGCGTCCGTAGAGGCCCTTGCTCTCGGCCAGGTGGACGTAGTCGCTGTCCATGACCTCCACCATCTCGTTGCGCGTGAAGCGCGCCACCGTCGACATGGTGAACAGCGACAGCGAGGCCGACGGCAGCACCGACGAGAACAGGAAGCGCGAACTGTCAAAGAAGTACGGGAAGATGTGGACCCGGTAGGAGAGGTAGTACTGCAAAAAGATCAGAAAGACGTAGCCCGGCACGCACACCCCCACGATGGAGAAGACCGTGCAGAAGGCATCGAGGAAGCGGCCCTTGTTGAGCGCCGCCGTGATGCCCAGCACGAGGCCGACCAGCGTTCCGAAGGCGATGGCCAGCCCTCCGATCCTGAAGGAGTTGGAGATGCACTGGCCCAGCACCGTCTTGATCGGGGCGCCGTAGTAGAGCGAGGTCCCCTTGCCGAAGTCCCCCTGCAGCACGCCCGCCATGTAGCGGCCGAACTGCACCAGGATCGGGTCATCGAGGCCCATCTCGGCACGTCTGCTGGCGATCTGCTCGGCGCTCATGCGCTCCGAGGGGAAGGGGTTTCCCGGCATGATGCGCACCAGCACGAACAGCACGAACGTGATGAGCAGCAAGGTCAAAAGCGACATCGCGATGCGCTTGAGGATGTACTTCTTCATAGGCGGACTCTTCCTAGAAAAGGGGCCGGGGCGGGCTCTGCCGCGCCCCGGCACCCAGCTGTGCCCGGCGTCTTGTCTGGACTACGCGATGGAGGCAGACTTGTACACGCGGTTGATGGCGACCGGGTGGAAGTCGATGCCCTCGACCCCGGAGGCGATCAGGTTGGCGTTGGCCTTGGTGTAGAGCGGGGCGATGACGGCCTCCTGCATGACCAGGGCCTCCGCCTCGTAGAGCGCGCTCCAGCGAGCGTCGTAGTCAGAGACGTAGGCGCCCGTGGTGCAGTCGGCGATGAGCGCGTCGTAGTCCGCGTTGCTCCAGAAGCCGTAGTTGTTGGAGTTGTTGGTCACCCACATGCCCAGGTAGGTCATGGGGTCGGCGTAGTCGGGCCCCCAGCGGGTGAGCGCCACGTCGTAGTTGTCGTTCTGCATCTTGTCCAGGCGCTCGGCCTTGGTCATGGGCTGCAGGTTGAGCGTGAGGCCGGCCAGGTTGCCCTCGACCTGCTCCTTGATCGCCTGGGCGACCTTGGCGACCTCGTCACCCTCGTTGTTGCCGTAGATCACGGTGAACTCGAAGCTGTCCGCACCCAGCTCCTGCTTCGCGTCCTCGAAGTACGCCTGGGCCTTCTCGACGTCGTAGCCCACGTAGTCGGCGAACATCTCCTGGTCGGCCGAGAAGTCGTCGCCGGTGCTGGCGCTGGCGGCGAACTGGGGAGGCACGGCGGTGTAGGTGGCCAGCGAGCCGTCCATGACGTAGTTGTCGACCAGCGCCTCGCGATCGATGGCGTTGGTGATGGCCAGGCGCAGGTTCTGGTTGGCGAGCATGCCGCCTTGGGCGTTCTTCTCGGTCTGGGAGAACGAGAGGTACCACATGTAGCCGGCGCCGGTCACGACGAGGTTCTGGGACAGGTCGGCGTCCTCCTCGGCCGCCGCGACCTGGTTGCCGCTGATCATGACCACGTCGAGCGACTGGTTCTTGAAGGCGGTCAGTGCGTTGTCGGACGAACCGACGACCTGGTAGCTGATGCCGTCGAGCTGCACGCTCTCGGCGTTCCAGTAGTCAGGGTTCTTGGACACGGTGAGGTTGGCCGTGCCCGGCAGGTAGTCGGAGAGCACAAAGGCGCCGCAGGAGAGGAAGGTCTCCGGGCTCGTGCCGTAGGTCCCGTCCTCGAGGCTGTTGTAGAACTCCTCGTTGATGGGATAGAACGTGGGGAAGTACATGAGCGAGGGGAAGAACGAGACGGGCACCTCGAGCTCGACCACGAGGGTCTTGTCGTCGTCGGCGGTGACGGCCAGGGTGGAGGTGTCGCTCTCGTCGCCCGCGATGATGGCCGCGGCACCCTTGATGTTGGCGATCTCGTCCATCATGTAGGCGTACTCGCCAGCGTTGGCGCAGATGCGCCGCCACGCGAACACGAAGTCGGCGGCGGTGACGGCCGTCCCGTTGGACCACTGGGCGTCACGCAGGTGGAAGGTGTAGGTGAGGCCGTCCTCGGAGACGTCGTAGCTCTCGGCGAGCGCGGGGATGGCGGCGCCCTCGGCGTCCATCTGCATGAGACCGTCGATGCAGTCGGCGATGACCTCGAAGGAGTCGCCGTCGGTGGCGAGGTCGGTATCGAGCGACATGACGTTGGTGCCAAGCATGACCCCAAGGTTCTTGCCGCCCGTCGGGACTCCCGCACCGCCGTCTCCGGAGTCACCGGATCCGCCGCAGGCAGCAAGGGCGAGCGAGGCGGTGCCGCCTGCCACGCCAAAGAAGGAGCGACGTGTCCAATTGCTCATGTGATGCACATCCTTTCGATTGTTGGTCGTGGTTGTGCGCAGAGGACGCTGCGCGAGCATAAATGTGCCCTTGTAAAATACGGCATGCACCACGGTCAAGGTGGTTTGGTGACGAAGCGGAAACACGCTCGTGACATCCCTGTGCCCTTTGGAACGCGTCCTCACATCGAGGCCGCGTCAGGCGGGACGGAGCGCAGTCGGCCAAGGTGGGTCACGGCACCGCGAATGGGTCGTCTTTGATGTCGTTGTCGCCCGCCGCAAGGCGCTACAGACAGGCGTCCTCGATCCGGCGCTTGAGGTCGGCGATGCCCTGGCCCGTCTGCGCCGAGGTCACGATCAGCTGCTCGCGCGGGAGGCCGAACTGCTTGGCCAGGCGGTTGCGCTGCTGGTCCTGCTTGGCCCGGCTCAGCTTGTCGGCCTTGGTGAGCGCCACGACGAAGGGCAGCTCGGCCTCGCGCAGGAACTCCAGCATCTGCACGTCGAGCTTCTGGGCGTCGTGGCGGATGTCGACGAGCGCGACCACCAGGTTGAAGCTGCGTTCCTGCGCGAAGTAGTCCGCAATGAGGTTCGCCCACCGGCGCTGCTCGGCCTTGGAGACCTTGGCGTAGCCGTATCCGGGGAGATCGACCAGGTAGATGCCGTCCACCTCGAAGAAGTTGATGTTGGCGGTGCGGCCGGGCGTGCTCGACACCTTCGCGAGCGCCTTGCGACCCACCAGCTTGTTGAGCAGCGAGGACTTGCCGACGTTCGAGCGCCCCGCAAAGGAGACCTCGGGCAGGCTCACCTCGGGGATGCCCGTCGCCGTGCCATAGGACGCCTCGAACCGCGCCAGGTCGTATCGCAATGCCATGAAGTTCCTCCTGTGTGTGGAAGGGTGCGACGCCACGCCCCTCCCCCGAACGGGCCTGTCGGCTTCCCTCGATTGTATCGGCACGGGCCGGTCGTGCGGGGCGAGACGGACGAGGACGGTACGGCGGGCCGGCCTCGAGGCGGCGACAAGTGTGGATGGCGAGCGGGGTGGAGACGGTGCTAGGCCACGCGATGGCGGCGCCGGTTGCGCAGGTTCACCACGGTGCCCTGCATGCCATGGGGGACGTAGGCCATCGACTCGAGGTCATCGGGGAGGTAGTCGACCAGGCTGAGCGACGCGGTCTGCGCGACCTCGCCCGGGTCGGCACCTGGCGTCGCCTCGAGACCATAGATGGGCGCGCCCTGGGCAGACAGGCGCACGCCATACTCGGTCTGCGGGTCGTCCGGCCGCTCGGCCATCGCATCCTCGGAAAGCCAGCCGATGTCGTAGCCCGCGAGCTCGAACTGCGTCCGCGAGAAGCGCCAGAGCGGATAGCTGTCGGTCTTGAGCAGCACCGTCGCACCGGAGGCCAGCACTTGCCGGTAGTCCATCAGGCGCTCCAGGATGGTCAGCCGCCCGGCGGCGTCCTTCTTGCGCGGGAAGGGCGTGGGGAAGTTGAGCGTGAGGGCGTCCACCTCGCCGGGCGCGAAGATGCGGGGCAGGGCGCTGCCTGCGGCAGGCACGGCGACCACATTGGCCAGCCCCGCCTCCATGACATGCTGCGCCGTGTAGGCGATGCAGATGGGTTCGGCGTCAACGGCCACGAAGAGCGTGTCGGGGGCTGCGGCGGCGGCCGTGATCACGTAGGCGCCCTTGCCGCAGCCAAGGTCCACGTGCAGCCGCTCGTAGCCGCGGACGCATGCCGCGTCGAGCGGGTGGCACGCGTCGCGCCAGCGACCCACATAGCACTGCGGACGCAGCTCGATCGCATCGGCATAGCGTTCGAGCCGCTCCTCGAGCACGAAGTTCTTTGGCAGCCGTGCGTGCAGGCCGTGCATACGTCCTCCCTTGCGCCCCTGCGCCTGGAACCTGGTGGGTGATCTGACGGCGGAACTCGGACGCACCAGTCGAGGCGCGGCCCATATCGCCAGGTACGGACCATCCTAGGGCAACCATGACAGGGCGAGACCAGCTGGCCTCCCATGCATCAATTCCGCGCATTCCGAGACGGCGGGAGCGCCCTGGGCAGGTGCCACCAAGCCGGCGACGCTGGTCGGGACGCGGCGGATGCTGCGGTCTGCCGTGGGTGCGACCTGCAATAATGGAAGCGTCTCGCATTGGCTCATCGTGAAGGAGGCACACCATGGCACTACCGAAGGACTTCCTGTGGGGCGGCGCGGTGGCGGCGCACCAGCTCGAGGGCGGCTATGACCTGGACGGGCGTGGCCTGTCGGTCTCAGACGTCATGACCGGCGGCGCCCATGGCGTGCCCCGCGAGATCACCGACGGCGTGGTCGAGGGCAAGTACTACCCCAATCACAAGGGCATCGACTTCTACCACACCTACCGTGACGACATCGCCCTGTTCGCCGAGATGGGCTTCAAGTGCTTCCGCACCTCCATCAGCTGGAGCCGCATCTTCCCCCAAGGCGACGAGGAGCAGCCCAACGAGGCCGGGCTCCAGTTCTACGACGACCTGTTCGATTGCCTGCTCGAACACGACATCCAGCCGGTCATCACGCTCAGCCACTTCGAGATGCCCTACGGGCTCGCCACGAAGTACGGCGGCTGGGCGAACCGTGCGCTCATCGACCTGTTCGTGCGCTACGCCCGCACCTGCTTCGAGCGCTACCACACCAAGGTCCGCTACTGGATGACCTTCAACGAGATTGGCAACCAGTTCAACACCGCCAACGACATCTTCGGGTGGACCAACTCCGGCGTCATCTTCCGTGAGTATGACGATCCCGAGATGATGATGTACCAGTGCGCCCACTACGAGTTCGTGGCGAGCGCCAAGGCCGTGGTCGCGGCCCACGAGATCGACCCCGACCTCATGGTGGGCTGCATGGTGGCGGCAGGCCCCACCTACCCGCGCGAGTGCCGTCCGGCCGACGTGCTCGAGGCGAGCGACGCCAACCACTCCACGCTGTTCTTCTCCGACGTGCAGGTGCGGGGCACCTACCCCAACTGGGCGAAGAAGATGTTCGAACGGCGGGGCTGGGAGCTTGACATCACTCCCGACGACCTTGCGGCCCTGAAGGCCGGTGGGGTCGACTACATCGGCTTCTCCTACTACATGAGCCACGTGGTCGACTCCACGGCAAAGATCGACCTCTCGGAGGTCGTCGAGGCCTCGAACCCCCACCAGGTCCCCAACCCCTACCTGACGGCAACGGACTGGAACTGGACCATCGACCCGGAGGGCCTGCGCTACATGCTCAAGGTCTTCGACGAGCGCTACGACGGCATGCCGCAGTTCATCGTGGAGAACGGCATCGGCATGTACGAGGAGCTCGACGAGCGGCAGAGCGTCGAGGACGACGCGCGCATCGACTATTTGGGAGGTCACATCCGCGAGCTGAAGAAGGCCGTGGAGCTCGATGGGGTGAACCTCATCGGGTACACGCCGTGGGGCTGCATCGACGTGGTCTCCTTCACCACCGGCGAGTACCGCAAGCGCTATGGCTTCATCTATGTGGACATCGCCGACGGCGGCGAGGGAAGCGGCCGGCGCTACAAGAAGAAGAGCTTCGAGTGGTACCGCAAGGTCATCGCCAGCAACGGCGAGGACCTTGCGTAAGGGTTCTGGCCTGCGAAGACGCTCGGTCGAGAGACCGCCCCGCCCGTGGTTGGCACGAATCGTGCGGC
>JAWRIT010000060.1:0-8863 GCA_040268355.1 Atopobiaceae bacterium
TGGTCGGGCGCCTCCTCGGGCGCGACGGTCATCGTCCAGATGTCGGTCGGGGGCTCGTTCCAGGGGTTCTCGAGCACGCCGCACTCGATGGCGCGACCCCAGAGGTTGTCGTCGATGGAGTAGGGCTTTGCGGCCGTCGTGGGCACGGGAACGCCATGCTCCTCCGCCCACTCCATCTCCTGCTCGCGGGTCAGCAGGTCCCACTCGCGCACCGGTGCGAGGATCTTGAGCTCGGGATCGAGCGCGTGGATGCAGCTTTCGAAACGAACCTGGTCGTTGCCCTTTCCCGTGCAGCCATGGGCGATGTAGCTCGCGCCGTACTTGTGGGCGTAGTCGACGAGGTACTGCACGATCATGGGGCGCGAGAGGGCCGAGAGCAGCGGGTAGGTGTTCTCGTACATGCCGTTGGCCGCGATGGCCTTGGTCAGCACGTTGCGCGCGTAGGGAGCGCGCAGGTCGACGGCATCTGCAAAGATAGCGCCCATGTCATAGGCCTTCTGCTTGACCCACTCGAGGTCTTCGGCATCCTGTCCGACGTTGCCACAAATGGCGATGACGTCAAGGTTTTTCTCGATCTGCAGCCACTTGACCATAACGGACGTGTCCAGCCCGCCAGAATAGGCGAGGACAACCTTTTCCTTCTCTGCGCCTGCCATGTCGACCATCCCTTCGTACGGATATTCCGCCCTCATGTCGTGTGATTCACGAATTCGTATTGTCCTTGTTCCTTTATGTTGCGCTGCGCATAGGAGCTGGTACGGCATCTCCCCACGATGCATGCGCAAGAAAAAACCCGGCGGTGCCGGGTGCCGTGTGGTCACTTTGAGCTGTGGGAGTTCCCATGGACCTACAACAACACACCCTGGCGTCGCAGCGTGCTACGTCGGTCCTGGCGTCGAAGGGATCCCTGCTGTACGAATGTGTTCATGGAGTGCCCTCCTTTCACGCCGCGTATGGCGCTCAACCTGCTGTACGGGAGGTACCGTACCCCACCTATTCATATCGGTGCAACGCGATGCTCCGCATTGACGCGCTTTGGAAACATTGCCCAACCTGCCACCATACGACGCACACCCCGGCAGACGGTGTTGACGAAAGGCGAACGCAGGTGCGCGGGCCGGGAAGAACCGCACGAGACGCCGGTACCCAACCGACACCACCTGAGCAGGTGGCCAAAATGAAAAGCGCCCCCGCTGCCGGGGGCGCCATCCGTCTCTGGTGGGCCGTCAGGGTCTCGAACCCTGGACCTTGGGATTAAAAGTCCCCTGCTCTGCCAACTGAGCTAACGGCCCATGCCTCGTGCGCCATTCGGCGCCGCCCTACCAGAATAGTGCAGGCACCACTCCGATTCCAGTCACTTGTTCTCCCAGGCCCACTGCCCGCTCACGAAGACCGGCTCCTCGGTGCCATCGTCTCGAACACCGTAAATGTCAAGGTCGTCCGCACCAATCATAAAGTCGACGTGCGTGTGGCTGCGGTTGACCCCGCGACGCACGAGGTCGTCGGGGGTCATGTCATAGCCGCCCTCGACACACTCCGGAAAGCCCATGCCCAGCGCGAGGTGGCAGCTCGCGTTCTCGTCGTAGAGCGTGTCATAGAAGAGCAGGCCCGTCTCACGAATCGGCGTGTTCTTGGAGATGAGCGCGCACTCCCCCAGACGGCACGAGCTCTCGTCGGTCTCGATGATGTGGCGCAGCACCTCGCGCCCGCGTGCCGCGTCGTAGTCGACCACGCGACCACCCTCGAACCGCAGCCAGAAGTCGTCCACGATCTGCCCCTGGTGCACGAGCGGCATCACCGAGTGGACCGTCCCCTCCGCGCGCTGGCGGTCGGGCGTGGTGAAGACCTCCTCCGTCGGTATGTTGGGGAAGTACGTCGTCCCGTTGACCGTGCGGGCGGCGCCTCCTTCCCAGATATGACCGGCGTTCATGCCGATCACCAGGTCGGTCCCATTGGAGGAGCGGTAGCGAAGGGCGTCGTAGGCAGCCTCGTTGAGCAGCCGCTTGTTCTTCTCGAAGGTTGCGTCATGGGTCTCCCAAGCCGCCTGAGGATCCTCGCCGTCGGCGCGTGCCACCTGCAGGATGGCCATCCAGAGTCGGTAGAGCGCCTCGTGACTTGGGCAGTCGGGGAAGACCTTGGCGGCCCAGCTCTCGACGGGCACGCCGGCGATGCACCAGGCGTTGCGCCCGAAGTCCATGCCGTCGCGGAAGGCGCGGCAGTCCCTGTTGCGCGCGCGAGAGGCGGCGGCCGGCTTCGCGGGGTCGATGCCGGTCAGGGCGTCCGGGTCGGCCCCCTCAAGGAACAGGAAGCAGGCGCCCTTCTCGGCGAGCCCGTTGAGCTGCTCGACCTTCCAGGCCGGCGTCTGCTCGAAGTAGGGCAGCCCCACGTTCTCATACTCCATGCGGGTCATGGCGTCATCGTGCCAGATGACCGTCACGTGCCCGGCGCGAGCGGCGTAGGCCGCGCGCACGAGGCGGCGCGCGAAGTCCGCGGACTCGACGGTGGCCTGGACCACGAGCTCCTGACCCGGTCGAAGCGCGACGCCCTTTTTCACCAGCAACTCTGCGTATCGGTCGATCTGGTTCGTAAGGCCCTTGATGGCGAGGTCGGCCTCGGCCGGACTCATACTCAGGCTCATAGTCAGCTCCTCTGCCGCTGTCGTTCTCTCATACATAGAAAAGGGCCCGTGTGGGCCCTGCGTACCTGCTGCGGGTTCGAACAGTGCCGCTAGTTTTGTCAATTCCGCAGGTCGTGGCGGTAGCAACGTCCGGCGGTGCAGTGCCATTATATCGATGGCCTGTCTGCTGGCCCGGGTCTTCATGATATATGCCGTTTCTTGAGGCTCGCCCCCTGGACGTGGGCGCGGACGGCGTGGATGGGCAGCCACGTCCTACGACGGCGGCACGCGAGGGCGTCCTCGCGACGCAGGCAAACAAAAAGGGCCCCGAAGGGCCCTTTGAGCTGCCTGGAGCGGGTGACGGGATTCGAACCCGCGGATACCAGCTTGGGAAGCTGGGGCCTTACCACTTGGCGACACCCGCACGTGGAGAGATTCTAGCACAGGACGCGCGCCTGCCTCCACCAGACGCCCCGTTCCATCGACGGAGCAGATCCGTGTCGTGCGCCTGGTCTGGCAGGACGCCCGCTACGCCCGACGGATCACCTCCGCGACGATGTTCGCCACGTCGGCGATCTGCTGGTCGTCAAGGTACTCTGGCTCGTCGAGGGCGGTGCGCGAGTGCGCGGCGACGCCGTCCTCGCTCATGCCCATGATCGTGCTCACGCGCACGCGCTGCTGGAGGGCGGGCGTGGCGTCCGTCTCGCCCCAGCTGTAGTTGGCGTGGTCGATGTTGATGTGGAGCGCGTCGGCGATGTTGGTGATCATCCGTCCGAGGCGGCGGTCGGCGCGACGCTTGGCGCCTGCGCCCTCGCTCGTGAGCAGCGTCAGCGTCCCAGCTCCCACGCTGTCGAGGTTGACCAAGAACGCGCCACGGATGTCGCGACGATGCTCCTTGAGGAACTCCTTGATTCCCGCATGGTCCATCGTCGACGCCCCGACGCCCACGAACCAGATGTCGTGGGCGATGAGGTCGTCGTCTCCGAGCCGGAGCACGGCCTCGCGCAGCTCCTCCATCGTCTCCCCGTCAGTCTCTATGACTTGTGCGGCGATGGTTTCGTCAGCGCTGTTGGTCACCGATGCGGCATCGTCCTCCCCCGCTGTCCGCGCGCCGCCAATAGAAGGGTCACCGCGAAGGTCAAGCGCGTCGAAGTTTGGCGTGCCGAGGTGCGCGGGCTCCGGCTCGACGGACCCGTCATCGCCACGCAGGTCGGACCGCAACGTCGCGCCGCCCTTCCAGGAACCCCGTGTGTCGTCCTCGTCGTCTGAGAAGTGCTCCCAGGAGCCGATCTGCCGTCCGTCCTTCTTGGCATCGAAGTCGTCGCCCAGGCCCAGCCAATCGCCCATCGACTCCACCTGTTCCTCTTGGTCCTTCTTTCTCTTGCCAAGACGGCGCTTGCGCTTGGAGGCGGCGCTGTCCTGCGAAGTCCTTGTGCCGCCCGCCTTCCCTTGGTTGTATGGCCGGAGGTTCGCCGCTGCGGCGGCCTCGTCCTCAGGCGTGGTGGCGCTGCCCGTGCCGGCGGACGGGGCGTCTACCACGTCCGTGTCACGGCGCGAGGAGGACTCGCCCTCATGCAGCTTCTCAGTCGTGCCGTCAGTCGGAGAGGGAACCTTCTTCAGAAGGTCAAGGCGCTGTGCGGCATGTTGGTCAGCCGAATCCGTGGCGTCGGTCGCGGCACCCTCTCCTGGGGAGCCCAGGGGGTCGAGCGAGAGCACCGAGGGGTCGGGGAGGTCGAGCAGCATAGCCCGTCGTCCGGCCGAGACGCCCGAGGGCTTGAACGTGCTCTTGCCCCACTCTGGGTCATCGACCGCCCGAGGCTTTGGAATGCTCTCATCCACGGCAGGCATCGAGTCTTCGACGTCGGCCTCGTTCTCGACCGAGACCGTCGTAAGCCCGCTCACGTCCTTCGTCTTAAGCTCGTGCTCGTCGACATCCTGCTCGCTGGAGAAGGTGACGCCCTCAAGGGTTTCCATGACGACCGTCGCGTTCGGATCGACCGGTACCTCAGGCTCGGAAGTGGGCTCTGCCGGCTCGGACTCCACGGTGGCGTCCAGCTCGGGTTCCGCCGTGGGCTCAAGCGTCGCCTGCGGGCTCGCCTCTGGCGCCTGCTCGGCGTCCGGCTCGGGAACTGGCGCCGCCTCGGGCATGGGCTCTGGCTCCGAAGACACCGGCTCGCGCGCGGCCTCCACCGTGGCATCCGGCTCCTGTGCGTCCAAAGCCTCCACGGACCTTGGCGTCGCTTCCTGCACCTCGGGCTCCGCGTCGGCGGCAGGCGAGGTCACAGGACCCTGCTCCCACACTCTGGCCTCGGACACCATGCGGCTTGGGCCGGTCAGGAACATCTGGTGCAACACCTCTGAGGTGGTCTTGCCGCCATCTTCCTGCTGAGCCGTTGTCTTGGCGACAGGGGTTGCGAACGACGTCGTGTCGCCCGCTCCCTCACCCACAGGCTCGTCTTGAACGGCCTCGGAGGGGGTCCATAGACCGATGAGCTCGTCTTCTTGCCCATCTTCCACAGAGGACGGCGTCGCTTCCTCGGCCACTCCTTCATCTCGTGGCAAGACGTCTTCAACAAACGGTGCGACTCCGACCTCCTCAGGCTGGGGTCCGCCGCCTTCGATGTCGACCACCTCGACCTGAACGCCGGCCGCATCCTGTGGCTCGTCACCATCGAGCACCTCGTACTCGGCGTCCAGCACCGTCAGCTTGTCAGGCTCGCCCTGTGCGAGCTCGTCGACCGCTTCCACGTCGGACGCCTCAGGAGCCTCCTCGGACGGCGTCAGGAAGTCAGGGATGGGCGTCGGCGCAATGTCCGGAAGATCGGCCACCTCCTCGCGCACGGCATCGGAGAACTCCTCGACGACCTCAGTCTCGTCGCCGGCCTCCTCAGCCTCAGTCGCGGGCGTTGTCTCGTCGAAGGCATCATCAGACTGCTCGCGGTCACCCGTCTCGGACGTCGGCTCCTCTGCGGGAACGGTGCCCTCCCCTGCCTCGACGGCAACATCGTCAGAGGACTGATCGGCGCCCTGGTCCAACTCTTCGGCGTCTTCGGTGGGCGCCTCCTCAGACGTCGGCCCTTCCTCGTCCGCCGCGACCTCAGCCTGCTCGTCGGCAGCCGAATCCTGATCGCTTGCCGCGTCAAGCGCGTCAAACATCTCGGTCAGCTCGTCGTCTGCGTCTGAGGCTTCGGCAATCTCGTCAAGCGTGTCAAAGATCTCGGTCAGCTCGCCGTCCTCGTCAAGGTCCTCCGGCGCGACGGGCACTTCGATCGGCTCTTCTTCCTCGATGTCCGCCTTCTCGATGTCGGGCACCCCGTGCTCGCCGCGGATGCGGGCGACCAGGCCGCCAAAGAAGCCGGAGATGCGATCCCCGAGGCCGGCAAGACCGTCACGGGCAGTCGCCAGACCAGATCCGATGTCCTCGCCAAGCGCGGCGCCCGCGTCCTTGACGCGATCGAGCCCTGTGGCGACGTCCTCATCGAGGGTCTCCGAGGCCTCGAGCTGCTCCATCTCCCACAGGAGCTCCTCGCGGGGCACCAGCCCCTCGTACACGATCTCGCAGTCCTCGGGAAGCACCTGCAGGCTTTGCAGCAGGTCGGCGCCGCGACGTACGGTCTCTGGCTCTTGAATCTCCACGTCGGCGTAGCCCACATCGACCGTCTCGTCCTCGTACTGGGAGACAGTCCTTCCGTCCCCGTCAAGCTCCCCGTCCTCGCCGGGCGCCTCGCCGTCTGGCTCGGCAACGTCGACCTGCTCGTCGTAGAGGTCTTCGGTCCCGTACTCGTCATCGAGGTCTTCCTCGTCAGGGAGGGGCGCCAGGTCCTCCTCGAGCGGACGCCGCACGCTTTGGGGATGCGTCGCCGCCCACTCCTTTGCGTCGTCGTGTGCGGGACGAACTTTGTCGAGAACCCCCAGCATGGCCGCCACCGAGGCCTTGTTGTCCGAGGCCCCCGTCGTGCAGGGCGCAAAGCGCTCGTACACGGCCGAGGCACCCACGAGAAGCAGCGGCAGCGCCGCGACGACGCCCAGTATCCAGATGACGTGGCGGGCGAGCATGGGAATGAGGGGGATGGGCTGCACCATCGCCATCACGAGGGCCGCGATGGCGATGGGCCAGCTCATGCGCTTGATCAATGGCTGCCATTTGGCAAACCGAAGGCCGTACAAGAAGTTCTCGCGCGGGGTGTCGTAGTGCGCCACGATGACGATGGGGCGGTTTCCCTTCACCACGTTGGGACCAGTCGCATGGTGGACGCCGATGACGTTCTGGCTGCGGGCCTTTGGCCCAATGCCGCCCAGCAGATCCTGACCCTGCCGGGAAAGCGCATACAGCACGAAGGAGGAGGCCGCCAGAATCAGGCCGACCACCATGACCACCGTGCCGACGAACCCAGAGAGCAGCACGCCCACGAAGAGCAGGACGAGATAGACGTTTGACATGAACCCCGTAGCGATGGGAGCCTCGAACTCCTGCATCTGGGTTTCAAGCCCATGCTGGGCAAACAGATTCTCGATCAGCTCGGCAGCCTGGAGCTCCTCCTGGCTGTTGACCGGTGCAATGTCCACCTGGTCATTGAGGTAGTCCGTATACTCGCGCGTCGTCGCCATGGTGCGCACCTCGCCTAGCGGTTGCGTGTTCGGGCATTAGTTTTATGAGTATACTTCTACCTGCACCCCCGTGGGAAAACCAGCTCGCAGAATACGCAATACCACCGATGCGACGGCGGCGGGCCAGCTACGGACGTGCGTCGACCTTCCGTTCGATCAGGATGAAGACTCGCTCGCGAACACGATGTTCTCCAAGGGGCACGGCGCGCCCTCGTCGAGATCCCTCAAAAGGAGGATGCATGCCACGAACCGATGACGATTTCCCGAGGCTCACCAGCGACGACCTGCGTGCCAGCAGGGTCTTCACGCTTGCCGTCAAGTTCTTTGGCGCCCGCCGTCCCCTCTCGTCCTCAGAGATCTCCTTGGACCTCTACCCTGCCCTCGACGCCAGCTCCTTCCGTCGTCAGTACCTGCGCGACCGCGAGCTGCTTGCGACCTTTGGCCTCGTCATTCGCGAGGTTGCCTCGGACGAGGCGGAGGCGCTCTGGGCCGTGGACGAGAAGGCGTCCTACATCGAGGGGGCACCCCTTGGCGCCGACGACGCGCGCACGCTCTACGTGCTCTGTCATGATCTGGTGTTCGACTCGTCCTTTGCCTATCGTGACGAGCTGCGCATGGCCTTGGCAAAGATCGCTCGGATCTGTCGGCCGACGACCGTCCCTCACCGCGACCCCACCTCCAAGGCCGAGCACAGGATCCTGTCCACCCTGGTCACGGCCATGGGATTGCGACGACCCGTCGAGGTCACCTACAGTGACGCCCACCACAATACCTCGACGCGCACCCTCGCGCTGCTGGGCTCGTTCGGGCTGCGCAAGCGCACCTACTTTGTCGCCTGCCTGGTCGACCCAGATGGTCGCCTCGTCGACGACTCGGTGCGCACCTATCGTCTCGATCGCTTCGACAAGGTTCGTGAGCTGCGTGGACGCACGTACGAGATCCCCCTCGACTTCTCCGTCTCAGACTACGAGCGCCTCCCCTTCCAGATGGGCGACCTTGTCGGCACCGCCCGCATCGAGCTTCCCTCGGAGCTGGGGCACGAGGCGACGCAGGCCACACGCACGTACGGAACGGTGGGCGAAAGGCGGGGCGCACGGAGCTGGTCCGTCGGCTATGCCGATGCGGAGGCCCTCGCGGCATGGTGTGTCGGCGTCGGATTGGTTCCCCATGATCCACCCGAGGTCACCCAGCACTACCAGCAGGCACTGCGCGCGGCGGTGCCGTGCGAGGCTGATCCCTCCCTCGTCTCGGCACCCTCGACCACGGCGCGCGCCCCGAAGGGCGTCGTCGGCCGCACCGGGAGCACGACCGTCGCCCGTCAGCTCATCGCGCTCGCAGGAAACCTCACCAGCGACGGACAGGCGCTCTCGGCGCACGACGTCGCCGACCTGCTGGGCGTCGACGTCGTGCAGGCGCGGCGGCTCATCGCGCTTGTCTGCCTGGGAAGCGGCGAGTCCATCGACTACCTCCCGGTCATCACGTCCGACTCCTATGACGAGCTGGCGCTCATGGAGGGGGTGGAGACCGGCATGCGGCCCATCCGCCTCACCTGGTCGGAGACCGTCGCTCTGATCGCCGCCCTTGACGAGCTGGGCGTGCGCGCGGACGACCCGCTGGCCCGCCAGCTCACAGAGTCGT
>JAWRIT010000061.1:0-17665 GCA_040268355.1 Atopobiaceae bacterium
CCCCCCCCCCCCCCCCCCCCCCCGCTCGTGTCCGAGCCGGCGCGCGAGCCAAGTTCGGTGCTCCTGCGCCTAGCTCAGGATTCGCAGCAGCCAGTCGACGTCGGTGGTGGTGCGCATCTGCTCGAGGACCTCCTCGTCCTCAAGGGCGCGCGCCACGTTCGCGAGCACCTGCAGGTGCTCGTCGCCCACGCCGGCAATGCCGAACACCAGGTAGGCCTTCTCCTCGCCCCACTGCACACCGTCGGGGTACTGGTGCAGCGTCACGCAGGTCCTCTTCACGGAGTCCTTTGCCTCGTTGGTGCCATGCGGGATGGCGACGCCCATGCCCATGTAGACGGTCTGCACGCGCTCGCGCTCGAGCATCGCGTCGATGTAGGCCTCGTCGACGGCCCCGTGCGCACGAAGCAGCTCGCCGGAGGCGCGGATGGCGTCCTCCTTGGCGACCGGCGCGCATCCCAGCTTGATGCCGTCGCGGTCGATGGCGATGCGCGGCGTGGTGGGTGCCTCGATCTTCTCGGTCACGGTGGCCACGTCGGTCTCTCCGACGCCGGCCTCGGCAGACGCCGCGACGAGGGAGGTGTAGAGCTTATCCAGCTCCGGATCGGAAAGGAAGTTGTTGATGGTCACGAACTGCGCCTGCGGGGCGCTCTTGCGGGCGCGCTCGGCGAGGTTGGCCTGCACGACCACGATGCTGGCGTCGGCGGGCACCTCGTCCACGGAGGCGTGCTCGACGATCAGGTCGGGTCGGTCGAGCTTGACGCGGTTGCGGAAGCGCGTGGCGCCCATGGCCGACGACCCCATGCCCGCGTCGCAGGCGAAGATGATCTTGTCACCAAAGGCCGAGCTCACCGGCTCGGTGGAGGTACCGGACTTCATGTCAGCGACGGCGCCCTGGGCGGCGGAGAGGTCGGTGGCGGTGGAGCTGCGCACGATGGGGGCGGAGATGAGGAAGGACGTGGCGGCGCCCAGCAGCACGCCCACAAGGATCATGAGCATCTTGGGCGCGGGGGCCATGGCCATGAAGGCGATGATCGAGCCAGGGGAGGCAGGTCCCACCAGGCCGCAGTCGGTCATGGAGAACCACAGGATGGAGACGAAGTTGCCTACGATCGGGCCGATGATGACCTTGGGATCCATGAGCACGTAGGGGAAGTAGATCTCGTGGATGCCGCCGAGGAAGTGGATGATCACAGCACCGGGGGCAGACTGCTTGGTCGCCTTGTCCTTGCAGAACAGGCAGTAGGCGAGGAGCACTCCCAGGCCGGGACCGGGGTTGGACTCGAGCATGTACATGATGGACTGCCCGGCGGCCTTGGCCTGCTCGGTGGCGATGGGCACGAAGACGCCGTTGCCGATGGCATTGTTCAGGAAGAGCACCTTGGCCGGCTCGATGAAGATCGAAAGGAACGGCAGCAGACGCGCGTTGACGAGCGTCTCGACGCCGGCCTGCAGGACCACCAAGATGGCGCCCATGACGGGGCCGATGCCAAAGTAGCCGACGATGGCGAGCAGCATGCCCAGGATACCGAGCGAGAAGTTGTCGATGAGCATCTCGAGGCCGGCAGGCTTCCAGGTGTCGGCCCATTCGTCCCACCGCTTGATGATCAACCCGGCGATCGGGCCCATGAGCATGGCACCCATGAGCATGGTGTACTCGGAGCCCACGATGGCTCCCATGACGGCGATCGAGCCGATGACCCGGCCGCGCTGTCCTGCGATGGCATTGCCGCCCTGACCGGCGATCATGACGGGGATGAGGTACTTCAGGATGGGGCTGACCATCTCAGCCAGCCGCTCGTTGGGAAACCAGCCCGTCTCGATGAACAGGGCCGTGAGGAACCCCCATGCGATGAAGGCGCCGATGTTGGGCATGACCATGCCGCTCAGGAACTTGCCGAATCGCGCGATACTCGCTCTGGTGTCTGCCATTGTCGCTCTCCTCTCCAAGGAACGAACGCTTACCAAAACTGTTGAAACGACAATATACAGAGTAAGATTTGTAGAAACAAAAGTTACGCGTCAGAAGGGAATGAGCCGCGAACGGCAGGAACTTTCCCCTGAATGGCTGGTGTTTACCCTAGATTACCGCAGAAAACGGAGGTATTGTGCCAATAGTGGCACAAAGGAAACCGAGAATTGATTCTGGTGGAATCACGTCTATAATCACGGTAAAGGTGTTGAAACGACAACTTCATCTCGCACGACGACAGCGACAGGCGCGTGAGACGCACCCTGTGGGGCGCGCACGCATCAAAGAGAGGACTGGGACCATGAAGGCAAGGGCGGTCAGGCTCCACGGCGCAATGGATCTTCGGCTCGACGAGTTCGAGCTCCCTCCCATCAAGGACGACGAGATGCTGGTCGAGGTCATCTCTGACTCCATCTGCATGTCTACCTACAAGATGGCCAAGCTGGGCACCGACCACAAGCGCGTCCACGCCGACGCGGCAGAGCACCCACCCATCACCGGCCACGAGTTCGCTGGCAACATCGTGGAGGTGGGGGCCGCCTACGCCGACCGCTACCATCCTGGCCAGAAGTTCACCATCCAGCCGGCCATCAACTACCAGGGCTCCATGGACTCGCCCGGCTATTCCTACGAGTTCTGCGGGGGCGACGCCACCTACTGCATCCTGCCCCAGGAGATCTTTGCCACCGACAGCTTTTTGGTGTACGAGGGGGAGGCCTACTACCAGGCGTCCCTCGCCGAGCCGCTGTCCTGCTCCATCGGCGCGCTCAACGCCGCCTACCACACCAAGATGGGGGTCTACACCCACGAGATGGGCATTCGCGAGGGTGGCAACCTGGCCATCACGGCGGGCGCGGGCCCGATGGGGCTGGGGGCGATCACCTACGCGCTGCACCGTGATCGCAAGCCGGCCCTGCTCGTGGTGACCGACATCAACCAGGAGCGTCTCGACCGCGCCGAGCAGCTCTTCCCGCCCGAGCAGGTCAGGCAGGAGACGGGTGTGGAGCTGCGTTTCGTGAACACGGGGCAGATGGACGACCCCGTGGCTGAGCTGCGTGCCCTCACGGGCGGAGCCGGCTACGACGACGTGCTCTGCTACGCGCCGGTGGCGTCCGTCATCGAGCAGTCGGCCGACATCCTCGGGCGCGACGGCTGCCTCAACTTCTTTGCCGGTCCCACCGACACGCAGTTCAAGGCCCCCATCAACTTCTATGACGTGCACTACAACTCGACGCACGTGATGGGCACCACGGGTGGCAACACGGCCGACATGCTCGAGTCGCTCGAGCTGACGGCGGCCGGCCGCATCGATCCGGCCGTCATGGTCACCCACATCGGTGGCCTTGACGCGGCGGCGGAGGCGACCTGCACCCTTCCGGACATTCCCGGCGGCAAGAAGCTCATCTACACGCACATCTCCCTGCCGCTGACCGCGCTCGATGACCTTCGTGCCCAGGCAGGGCATGACGAGCGCTTTGCGGGTCTGGCCGACATCGTCGAGGCGAACAACGGCCTGTGGTGCCCGGCGGCCGAGCGCTACCTGCTTGAGCACTGGGCCGAGTAGACGCCTGCCGGACGACTGCCTTCCGTGCGGCGCCTTCCGAGCGTGCGGGTTCGGGCCGCCACGCGCAAGCCGGGCACTGGGGCGTCCCCCGGTGCTCGCGCGAGGCTTCTGCTAGATTGGTGGGGCTCGTCAGATGGGACGGAGGGAGGGCACCGTGGTGATGTCGGAGCGCAGGGAGCGGATCGTCGAGTTCATCAACCGCGAGGGCAGTGTCACCTTTGCCCAGGTCAAGCGTGAGTTTTCCAACGTCAGCGAGATGACGCTTCGCACCGACCTCAAGGCCCTCGACGAGCAGCGTCAGATCATCCGCGTGCACGGTGGAGCCAAGTCCGTGGGCTTTGCCGTGGGTACCGATGACCTGTTGACCCGCAGGGTGGGACGTCGATCGGCCGAGAAGACCGCGATCGCCCAGAAGGCGGCGAAGCTTGTCACCCCTGGGCACACCATCTTCATCGACTCGGGCAGCACCACCACGGCGATGGCCGCACACATGGACGACATGGACCTGCTCGTGTTCACCAACTCGCTCACCGTCGCCTCCGAGCTCGCACGGCTGGAGCGCGTGAAGACCTACCTCGTGGGCGGTGGCCTCAACCGCTACTCGCTGAGCACCTCCGGCGCCCGCGCCGTCGAGTCGGTCCGCTCTCTGACCTTTGACCAGGCGTTTTTAGGGGTGACTGGCTACGGGCATGGCGAGGGGTTCACCTGCGGCTTTGATGACGAGGCCGTCTTCAAGGCGACGCTGGTGGAGCGCTCCCACGAGACGGTCGTACTCATGGACTCGAGCAAGGACGGGCGCCCGTCCACCTTCCGCATCTGCGGTTTGCGCGACGTGGACACCCTGGTCTCCGACGACGGCCTCTCGTCCGACTTCGCCTCCGCCTGCAAGGACGCTGGCGTCACGCTGCTCTAGACGAGCCGCCTCGACGCGCCCCGCCATGCGAGCCGCGCGCCCGCAAGGGAGGGCCCTCGGGCGCCCTGCGTGAAGGCGCGTGCCGGCTTTGGGCCAAAAGAGCTTTCTGCATAAACACTGAAATAGTACACACTTCTTCCACGAAGGGGAAATGCTCCGCACTAACCAGTTTCCACCTGCTTGAAAAGCTGCGTATTAAACTTGAGCCGTACCTCCGCTATCGTGCTATCCAAGGGGGAGGTATGACCCTGGAGAAGAATCGTTTGGGAGGAGTTCGAGATGAGTCAGAACTGGTTGGGCATCGACGGTACTGTCGTCATCGTCACAGGAGGTGCCTCCGGCATCGGCAAGCATGTGGCCACGACTCTCAGGGACGCGGGTGCGACCCCCGTCATTGCCGACGTGAGCGTCGAGACGGGCGACGAGCTCGAGGGCATCTTCTGCGTCAAGTGTGACGTTACCAGCAAGGACAGCGTCGACGCGATGGCTCGCTCCGTCGTGGACAAGTTTGGCAAGATCGACGCACTGGTCAACAACGCCGGCGTGAACCTGCCGCGCCTGCTCGTCGACATCCAGGGGGAACGCCCCGAGTACGAGCTGGACGAGAAGGCCATCGACCTCATGTTCGGCATCAACGTGAAGGGCCTGATCTTCTGCACCCAGGCGTGCGTGCGCCAGATGCTCAAGCAGGGCAAGGGCGTCATCGTCAACATGTCCTCCGAGTCCGGCAAGGAGGGCTCGCAGGGCCAGTCCGCCTATGCGGCCACCAAGGGCGCTTGCGATACCCTGACCCGCTCTTGGGAGAAGGAGCTCGGCAAGTACAACATCCGCGTCGTGGCCGTCGCCCCTGGCATCATGGAGGCCACAGGTCTGCGCACGCCGGTCTACAACGAGGCGCTCGCCTACACCCGCGGCGTCAAGCCCGAGGACCTCTCCACCGACTACAGCAAGGTCATTCCCGTCGGCCGTGACGGCAAGCTCGACGAGGTCGGCAACCTGGTCGCCTTTTTGGTCTCCGACCGCGGCGGATACATCGCCGGCACGACGGTGAACATCTCCGGCGGCAAGACGAGGGGCTAGGTCTGCCGCAGGCGGCCGGCGGGCAAGACGGAAGGGGCAGGACGCAGGACCGGAAGGGAGGGATCTGACACCGTGAAGAGCCTGTTCAGCGACAATCGCCTGGCGAACATGCTGCATCTGTTCCAGAACATGCAGAGCGTCACCGTCAAGACCTTGGCGTCCAAGCTCGGCGTCAGTGACCGGACCATCCGCAACGACATCAAGTCCCTCAACCAGACGCTTGCCGGCTGCGCGCTCATCGAGGGCCGCAAGGGACGCTACTCGCTCGAGGTCCTCGACGGGCAGCGGTTCAACGCGATCCTCTCCGAGATGGCCGAGGCGGACGACCTGCTCAACTCCCCGCGCAATCGCATGGACTACCTGTTTGGCAAGCTCATGCGCGCGGATCGACCGCTTCTGACCGACGACCTCGCCTACGAGATGTCGGTGGGGCGCACCACGCTCGTGAACGACCTCAGGAGGCTCCGCCAGGAGCTGGAGGCGTACCACATCAGGGTCGAGGGCAAGACGAGCCAAGGCCTGACGCTCTACGGCAACGAGTCGGACATCCGCCGCTACGTGCTGGACACCAACTTCGAGTCCATCTACCACTCCTACCCGCTCGACCGCGAGGTGGAGGGGCTGCTGCGCCAGTACTTCGGCGAGCAGATGCTCGACCCGAGCGTGCAGCATAACTTCCGGCGGTTCGTCATCCTCATGCTGGACCGCTTCCTGACCGGCCACTACATCGGCAAGCTCTCTGCCGAGGCGTACGACCTGGTCGCGCGCGCCGAGTTCGCGGCGGTCAACGACGTCGTGGGCAGGATCGGCGAGAGCCTGGGGGTGACGCTTCCGGCAGAGGAGAAGCTCTTCGCGCTCATGCCCATCATCGGCATGCGGACGCCCGCCGACATCCGGGGCATGCGCTCCATCGAGCTGGACGAGTCGGTTCGCCCCCTGTTGCCCAAGATCGTGAGGCGGATCCACGAGGATCTGAACCTGCACATCTCGCTGGGGGACTACACCGAGGAGTTCCTGTACCACCTGATGTTCATGATCAACCGGCTGCGCTTTGGCATTCGGCAGACCAACCCCATGGCGGAGGACATGCGCGAGAAGTATCCGCTGGCCTACCAGGTCGCGGGCATCGCGTCCGACGTCATCGCGCGGGAGTGCTCCCTGGAGGTCACCGAAGACGAGCAGGCCTACCTGGCGACCTACTTCGGGGTCTTCCTCACCGAGAGCCAGTTGCGCATGGAGCGCCGCTTCCGCATCGCGGCCGTCTACACCACCGGGCGCGTCACGGCGCGCCTGCTGGAGATGCAGCTGCAGCGCATCGTGGGCGGCGGCACCGAGCTGACGACGCTCCCCGAGCAGGAGGCGACGACGGAGAACCTGGACGAGTTTGACCTGGTCCTGACCACCGTCGAGCTCAAGCAGGGCTGCCACCGACCGGTCATCCAGATCTCCGAGATCGTGCGCGAGCAGGAGCTGCGGCGCATGATCGACCGGGCGCGCTACTACGACCAGGTCAACACCCCGACGCTGGACGGGGGCTCGTTCGTCATGACGGGGCTCTTCGGCGAGGAGCAGTTCTTCCGCTTCGAGCCAGGCGTCACCTACGAGCAGGGCCTCAGGTGCATGGTGTCCAAGCTTGGCGAGGACGGCCTGGTGGACGGCGGCTTTGCCGAGCGTCTCGACAGGCGCGTCGAGCAGGGCTCCATGACCTTCGGCAACGCCATCGCCCTGCCCCACGTCATCCAGTACGCGAGCGACCACATCGTGCTCGCGGTCGGCGTGTTCGCCCGTCCGGTGCGCTACGGCTCCGACGAGGTCAGCATCGTCTTTCTGCTCGGCCTTCCCGAGCACATCGAGGAGAACGACTACCTCCTCATCCGGGTCTACGACGAGGTCATCGCGATCAGCCAGAACGACGAGCTGCGCGAGCGCATCGTGGCGGCCCGGGACTACCAGCAGCTGCGTCGCGCGCTGTTCCGCCACGCGGAGTAGGGGCGCGCCAGCAAGGCGAAGAGAAGGGGATGAGGCATGCTAGAGCTGTGCATCGTGGCAGGGGTGGCGTTCCTGCTCCAGGGGATCTTCAGCTTCGCCCAGATGAGGCATCTCTCCGACGAGTTCATCAAGCTCCGCCGTCGGGGCAAGGTCGCCTTCGGCAGGAAGTCGGGAGGGTTCCACGCGGGGGCCGTCGTCATGTTCCTGGTCGATGACGACGGCATCATCCAGGAGGGCAGAAAGCTCGAGGGTATTACCGCCTTTGCGCGCACCCAGCCCCTGGATGGCTTCGAGGGGCGCTTCGTGGGCGACCTCACCGCCGATGACGGGCCCAAAAACCACAAGAACCTACGTGCGGCCATCGCCGACGCCGCCCTGACCTATCGCGCGTACACCGCTGGGGAGACCATCGCCGACCCGCCGTCTCCCTTCCAGCGGATCGCCTCCGGCCTCGCCGGCCTCGGCCGCAAGCAGGCCGCCACCAAGTAGGCATCGCTCGGGCGACGGCCTCCCGCAAGGCCGCGCCCGGTTGAGCACAAGAGAAGAAAGGCGGTACGAAACGGCACGTGCACGACGGTCCGAGACAAGAGAAAGGTGAGTCACTATGGATTTCCTTGTTAATTTCGCCTCTGCGTTCATGAGCGTGTTCCAGCTGGGCGGCGAGCAGTTCGTCGGCTGGGTGACGGGCATCATCCCCACCATCCTGATGCTGATGGTCATGATGAACGCCATCATCGCCCTGATCGGCGAGGAGCGCGTCGACACCATCGCCAAGGTCTGCACCTCCAACCCCGTCCTGCGCTACGCCGTCCTGCCCTGGCTGAGCGCCTTCATGCTGGGCAACCCCATGGCGCTCTCGATGGGCAAGTTCATGCCCGAGTTCTACAAGCCGAGCTACTACGCGTCGGCGAGCTACCACTGCCACACCAACAGCGGCATCTTCCCGCACATCAACCCCGCCGAGATCCTGATCTACCTGGGCATCGCCAACGGCGTCACCCAGCTGGGCCTGGATGCCACCCAACTCGCGCTGCGCTACATGCTGGTCGGATTCGTCGCCAACTTCATCTCCGGCTGGGCCACCGACTTCACGACGGCGTTCGTCGAGAGGCAGCAGGGCATCAAGCTGAGCCGTGAGCTGAAGGCCAACCACTAACTCCCGCACAGCGTGCGACCGTAAGAAAGAGAGGAAACACCATGGCTGAATTCAACGCGATTCGCGTCGAGAAGGGCTCCGGCGGGTTTGGTGGTCCCCTTACCATCCAGGGCACGCCCGAAAAGAACAAGGTCATGTACATCACCGGCGGCGGCGTCGCCCCCGAGATCCTGGACAAGATCGTCGAGCTGACAGGTCTCGAGCCCGTCAACGGCTTTAAGACCAGCTGTCCCGAGGAGGAGATCGCCCTGGCGATCATCGACTGCGGCGGCACCCTGCGCTGCGGCCTGTACCCCAAGAAGCGCATCCCGACCATCAACATCAACCCGGTCGGCAAGGCCGGTCCGCTGGCGCAGTACATCACCGAGGACATCTACGTCTCCGGTGTGACCAACGCGAACATCACGCTGGCAGACGCCCCCGCGGCGCCGGTCGCGCAGGAGGTCGCCGGTGCCGAGGAGGCGGCCCCCAAGTACGACTCCACCAAGAAGATCTCCGAGCAGATGGCCGAGTCCGGCAACGCGAACCTCATGACCAGGATCGGCCTGGGTGCCGGCAAGGTCGTCGCGACCTTCAACCAGGCCGCGCGCGACGCCGTGCAGACCTGCATCAACACGCTGCTGCCCTTCATGGCCTTCGTGTCCATGCTCATCGGCATCATCAACGGCTCCGGCTTTGGCGCGGCGTTCTCCAACCTGCTGCAGCCGCTGCTGGGCAACATCGGCGGCCTGCTCGTGCTGGGCGTCGTCTGCTCCATCCCTGGCCTGTCCGCGCTGCTTGGCCCGGGCGCCGTCATCTCCCAGATCCTCGGCGGCATCTTTGGCGCCGAGATCGCGGTGGGCAACATTCCCCCATCGCTGGCGCTCGTCGGCCTGTTCGCCCTGAACTGCCATGCGGCCTGCGACTTCATCCCCGTCGGCCTGGGCCTCGCCGAGGCCGAGGCAGAGACCGTCGAGGTCGGTGTCGTCTCCGTCATGTACTCGCGCTTCATCACCAGCTGGGTCCGCATCCTTTTGGCCGTCGTCGCGAGCGCCGGCCTGTACGCGGGCATGTAGCCCCGTCTCGTTCGGCGGGGTCGTCGGTCTTTCGCCGATGGCCCCCGTGTCGTCTGGTCGGGCGCCACGAGCTTGATCGGCACCAAGGATTGGCTACATTGAGAGCACCTGTGTGTTCCATCGGTAAGGGGGTCTTCATCGTGAAGGTTATCTATGAGAATCAGGTCAAGGAACTGGGCGTCGCCGTCGAGGAGTTCCGCGATGCCGGCATGTTCATCATCTTTGGGGACAGCGCCCCCGCAGAGCTCAAGGACTACTGCTACAGCGTGAGCGTCAACCCCATCAACGGCGAGATCAAGGCCGGGCAGTATTTGCAGGTGGACGACTGGGAGTATCAGATCACCGCCGTCGGCCCCGAGGCCCCGGTGACCCTTGCGGGCCTGGGCCACTGCACCGTCAACTTCAGCGGCGCCACCGAGGTCGAGCTTCCCGGCACGATCTACGTGGAGCGCAAGTCGATGCCGATCATCGAGGTGGGAACGGTCATCCGCATCGTCGAGAAGTAGGCTGCCGCACCAGGGACGCGTGCGCGAGGTTACATTTTCCCGCATGTTGTACCCTGAAAACCCGGGCGTCCTCCGGTAAGCTACAAGGCACGTGTTTGCTCCGCAAATGACAGAAGGGGGAATACCGATGTCCAATGAGACCAACGCCGTCATCATCGATGACGGTCCGGCGCTCGTCGTCAGGAGCGATGAGGAGCTCCTCGACAAGCTCGCCATCATGCGCGAGGCCCAGAAGGTCTTTGCGACCTTCACCCAGGAGCAGGTCGACAAGATCTTCTTTGAGGCGTCCATGGCCGCCAACAAGGCCCGCATCCCACTGTCCAAGATGGCGGTCGAAGAGACCGGCATGGGCTGCGTGGAGGACAAGGTCATCAAGAACCATTACGCCTCCGAGTACATCTACAACGCCTACAAGGACACCAAGACCTGCGGCGTCATCGAGGACGACCCGGTCTTTGGCATCCAGAAGATCGCCGAGCCCATCGGCGTCGTGGGCGCGGTCATCCCTACGACCAACCCCACCTCGACGGCCATCTTCAAATGCCTCATCGCGCTCAAGACCCGCAACGCCATCATGATCAGCCCGCACCCGCGCGCCAAGAAGTGCACCGCCGAGGCCGCGCGCATCGTGCTCGAGGCCGCCGTCGCCGCGGGCGCGCCCGAGCACATCATCGGCTGGATCGAGGCCCTGTCGCTCGACAATACCCAGAACCTCATGGCGGAGTGCGACATCATCCTGGCAACGGGCGGCCCTGGCATGGTCAAGGCCGCCTACAGCTCTGGTACGCCAGCGATTGGCGTGGGCGCGGGCAACACGCCGGTCATCATCGACAGCACGGCCGACGTGCGCATGGCCGTCAACTCCGTCATCCACTCCAAGACCTTTGACAACGGCATGATCTGCGCCTCCGAGCAGAGCGTGACGGTGCTCGACGACGTCTATGACGAGGCGCGTGCCGAGTTCGAGCGTCGTGGCTGCTACTTCCTCAAAGGCGACGAGCTGGACAAGGTCCGCAAGACCATCCTCATCAGCGGCAAGCTCAACGCGAAGATCGTCGGCCAGCTCGCCACGGACATCGCCGAGATGGCGGGCATCACGGTGCCGCAGAACACCAAGATCCTGATCGGCGAGGTCGAGAGCGTGGACATCTCCGAGGAGTTCGCCCACGAGAAGCTCTCCCCGGTGCTGGCGATGTACCACGCCGCCACCTTCGAGGAGGCCATCGCCAAGTCCGAGCGCCTGGTGGCGGACGGTGGCTACGGCCACACGGCGTCGCTCTACATCGACCCGGCCGAGACCGAGAAGCGCGCCATGCACGCCGAGGCCATGAAGACCTGCCGCATCCTGATCAACACCCCGTCGAGCCAGGGTGGTATCGGTGACCTGTACAACTTCAAGCTTGCTCCCTCCCTCACGCTGGGCTGCGGCTCGTGGGGCGGCAACTCCGTCTCAGAGAATGTGGGCGTCAAGCATCTGCTCAACATCAAGACGGTCGCAGAGAGGCGGGAGAACATGCTGTGGTTCCGCGCACCGGAAAAGGTCTACTTCAAGAAGGGCTGCATGCCGGTGGCGCTCGACGAGCTGGGCACCGTCATGGGCAAGAAGCGCGCCTTCATCGTGACGGACACCTTCCTGTACAAGAGCGGCTTCACCAAGCAGATCGAGGCCAAGCTCGACGAGATGGGCATCGTCCACTCCTGCTTCTATGACGTCGCTCCCGATCCCACACTGCAGTGCGCCGAGGACGGCGTCAAGCAGATCAAAGCCTTCGAGCCCGACACCATCATCGCGGTGGGCGGTGGTTCGGCCATGGACGCAGCCAAGATCATGTGGCTCATGTACGAGCACCCCGAGGCAGCCTTCGAGGACATGGCCATGAACTTCATGGACATCCGCAAGCGCGTCTACACCTATCCTGAGCTGGGGCAGAAGAGCTACTTCGTGGCCATCCCGACCAGTTCCGGCACCGGTTCGGAGTGCACGCCGTTCGCCATCATCACCGACGCCACGACCGGCATCAAGTGGCCGCTCGCCGACTACCAGCTGCTGCCCAACATGGCCATCGTGGACACCAACAACATGATGAGCCAACCCAAGGGCCTGACCTCCGCCTCCGGCGTCGACGTGCTCACGCACGCCCTCGAGGCCTACGTCTCCATCATGGCCTCCGACTACACCGACGGCATCGCGCTGCGCGCCGGCGAGCTGGTCTTCAAGTACCTCGCCCGCGCCTACGACAACCCCGACGACGTCGAGGCCCGCGACCACATGGCCAACGCCTCCTGCCTCGCCGGCATGGCCTTCGCCAACGCCTTCTTGGGCGTCAACCACTCCATGGCGCACAAGCTGGGCGCCTTCCATCACATCGCGCACGGTTGGGCCAACGCGGTCGTCCTCACGCGCGTCATGCGCTACAACGCGGCCGAGCGGCCCACCAAGATGGGCACCTTCCCGCAGTACGAGTACCCGCACGCCAAGGCGCGCTACGCCGAGTTCGGTCGCGCCTGCGGCTTTACCGGTGCCACTGACGACGAGGTCTTCGAGAACTTCGTCTCCGGCATCGAGGAGCTGAAGGAGCATGTGGGCGTCAAGAAGACCATCGCCGAGTTCGGCGTGGACGAGCAGTACTTCCTGGACACCCTCGACGAGATGAGCGAGCAGGCCTTCAACGACCAGTGCACGGGCGCCAACCCGCGCTACCCGCTCATCAGCGAGATCAAGGAGCTGTACCTGGACGCCTACTACGGACGCCCCGCCAGCAGCTACGAGGACTAGTGACGAAGGCGCTGCCGGGCGCGTCGCAGGGGTGGACGACGCGTCCGGCGCGCATGAGAGAAGGGCATCTGCGTGGGGGCACCAAGGGGCGACCCTTGGCGCCTCCGGGAAGAGGAGCACACCATGAAACTCCCTAAAGACAAGCAGGTCATCGTCGAGCGTCACAACAAGATCGTCTACGACTGCGGCGACACTGTGGTGAAGGTCTTCAACCGCACCAAGCCCGCGGCTGACATCCTGAATGAGGCGCTGAACCTGGCCCGTGCCGACCAGGCGGGCATCGACGTTCCGGAGTTGATCGAGATAGGAAGGGTCGGCGTCAACTGGGCCATCTCGACCAAGAAGGTCGAGGGCAAGACCATGCGCCAGCTGATCACCGAGGACCCCGACGTCGACCGCATGGAGCAGTTCGTCGAGCTCGAGCTGGCCATCCATGCGCACACCAACCCGCTCATGAACCGCCAGAAGGACAAGTACGCCCGCATGATCAACAGCCTGGGCGACCTCATCAACGAGGCGACGCGCTACGAGCTGCTCATGCGCCTGGACGGCATGCCCAACCATAACAAGGTGTGCCACGGCGACTTCGTGCCCTCCAACATCATCATGCGCGAGGACGGCACGATGTGCGTCTGCGACTGGGCGCATGCCACGCAAGGCAACGGCGGCGCGGACTGCGCGACCACCTACCTGCACCTCAAGCTCAACGGCGAGGAGGAGCTCGCCGAGCGCTACCTCCAGGCCTATGTCGAGCGCCAGGGCTGCACCGTGGCCTACGTGCAGGGCTGGATGTCCATCGTGGCCGCCGCCGAACTCGCGCGCGGTCGCGTGACCGAGCGGGACTTCCTGCTCTCCATGATCGACGTGGTGGACTACTACTAGGCGATCGTCACACGGGCTCGTGTGACTGCGAGCAAGCGGCCCTGCTGCCAGCGTGGCGGCAGGGCCGCTTTGTGCAAGGAGCTGCGGTCTCAGGCCTGGCGGGGCACGGCGCCCTGTGCGGCCTTTCGGGGGCGAGCCGCCTGCCACCGGAGGGCGACGCGTAGGGCACGAGTCGACATTCTGCTGCCGGTGGCGATTGTGCGGCATGTGGCGGTGGACGGCCGGGAGTCTCTGGCCTCGCCTCTTACTGGTAGACTTTGGCTCAACGGTACCGTGAATCGTGACCAAACCCAAGGAGGACTCCATGTGTGGTGTTGTTGGATACACCGGCCCCAAGCAGGCGGCCGAGTGGCTGCTTGACGGCTTGCAGACCCTCGAGTATCGCGGCTACGACTCTGCAGGCATTCAGGTGGTCTCTCCTTCGGGCAACCTCCACGGGGTCAAGTGCGCCGGTCGCGTGGCCACGCTGCGCGAGCGTGCTGCCGCGGCCAATCCCGTCGGCACCTGCGGCATCGGTCACACCCGCTGGGCGACGCACGGCTCTCCCACCGACCGCAACGCCCACCCGCATCTGAGCTGCTCCGGTCGCATCGCCGTCGTCCACAACGGCATCATCGAGAACTACCAGGAGCTGCGTCACGAGCTGATGGCAGGAGGCCACGAGTTCCGCTCCGAGACCGACACCGAGGTCATCGCGCACCTCGTCGAGGAGTCGTGGAACGGCCCCGCCCAGGGCGACCTGGCCGCCGCCGTCCGCAACGCCTGCGACCGCCTCGAGGGCTCGTGGGGCCTGGCCGTCATCTGCGCCGACCTCCCCGGCGAGATCGTGGTGACGCGCAACGGCTCCCCGCTGGTGGTGGCCTCCACCGAGGACGGCGCCTACGCCGCCTCGGACATCATGCCGCTCGCCAGCGTCACCTCGCACGTGCTGCAGCTCAACGACTTCGACGTGGCCACGCTGCGCGCCGACGGCAGCATCGAGATCTGCGACCGCGACGGCCGCGTGGTGGACAACCCCGCCTCCATCGACATCGACTGGGACGCCTCGGCGGCAAAGCTCGGCGGCCACTCCGACTTCATGGCCAAGGAGATCTCCGAGCAGCCCGACGCCATCGAGCGCCTGCTCAAGGATCGTCTGGGCAAGCATGGCATCGAGCTGGACGAGCTCAGCCTCACGAGCTCGGAGCTCGCCGCCGTGGACAGGATCGTCATCATCGCCTGTGGCACCTCCTATCACGTGGGGCTCATTGCCAAGGCGGCGATCGAGCGCTGGGCGCGCATCCCGGTCGCGGTCGAGTATGCCTCCGAGTTCAACTACAACGAGGAGTACCTGGTCACCGACCACACCATGTGCGTGGTCATCACCCAGTCGGGCGAGACGGCCGACACCCTGACCGCCGCCCGTCGCATGCGCGGCATGGGCTGCAACGTGTTCGCCATCACCAACGTGCTCGGCTCCACCGCTGCCCGCGAGGCCGACGGGGCGCTGTACATCCAGGCCGGTCCCGAGGTCGCGGTCGCCTCGACCAAGGCGTACACCGCGCAGATGGTCGCTGCCTTCCTGCTGGCCCTGCGCCTGGCGCTGGCGAACGGTTCGATGGGCGCCGACGAGGTCGAGCGTCACTTCCGCGACCTGGAGCAGCTGCCGGGCATCATGCGTGAGGTGCTTGCCCGAAGCTGGCAGGACAAGCAGGTCGCGCGCCTGTTCCGCGACAAGCACAGCGCGCTGTTCCTGGGGCGCAACGTCAACGCCACCACGGCCTACGAGGGCGCGCTCAAGCTCAAGGAGATCAGCTACCTGCATGCGGAGGCCTACCCGGCAGGTGAGATGAAGCATGGCCCCATCGCGCTCATCGAGGGCGGCTTCCCGGTGGTCGCCGTCATCCCGGCCGACCACGTGCACGACAAGACCCTCTCGAACATCCAGGAGTGCCTGGCACGCGGCGCCGTGGTCATCGGCGTGGCGACCGACGGCGACGAGCAGGTCGCCAAGCTGTGCTCCGAGGTGCTGTGGGTGCCGCCCTGCCCGGACGAGCTGCTGTTCCCGGCCGCGGCCGTCATCCACCTGCAGCTGCTTGCCCGCTACGTGTCCCGCGACCGGGGCTACGACGTGGACAAGCCGCGAAACCTGGCAAAGTCCGTCACCGTGGAGTAGCCTGTGGCCGCCGCCGACGTTGGCATAGACATCCTGGAGATCGCACGCATGGAACGGACGCTCGCGCGGCGTCCGTCCTTTGCGCGGCGCGTGTTTACCGACGAGGAGTGCCGGACCTGTGAGGGCACCGCTCGTCCTGCCGAGCACTACGCGGTGCGTTTTGCGGCGCGGCGGGCCGTGCTCAAGGCACTGGGCTGCGAAGGCGGCCAGGGCGTGGGCCTGCACGACGTCTCGGTGACGGTCGATGACAAGGGGCGTCCGAGGGCGGTGCTGTCAGGGCGGGTGCAAAAGGCGGCCGAGCGGCAGGAGGTGGTCGAGGTGGCGCTGTCGCTCTCCATCACCCACGAGGTCGCGACCGCCATGGCGCTGCTCGTCACCGACGAGGTGCGCCCCAGGCCCAAGGAGGAGCGCGACCCCGAGCGGGAGTTCATGAGCTCGTTCCGGGAGGCGCGCACGGTCATCGACGAGCTGGAGCGCCTGCAGGGGGATCTGTCGGCAACAATGGAGTGAGAGCGGTGCGGACCCTCTCACCTGCGCATCGCAGGCAAGGGGGGGTCTCGCGCCCACACGTTTCGCAAGGAGTGAGAGCACATGCAACCAGTCTTGAACGTCGAGGACGTCCGCTCGGTGGAAGACCGGCTCACCAAGCTGGGCGTGAGCATATCCGAGCTCATGCACCGCGCCGGACTGGCTGCGGCGAGCGAGGTGCTCGGCATGGACGGGCTCGAGTCCGTCGTGGTGTTCTGCGGGTTTGGCAACAACGGCGGAGACGGATGGGTCTGCGCGGAGGAGCTGCTGCGTCGGGGCATCCACGTGACGGTGATCACTCCGCTCGCCATCGAGGACATCAAGGGGGACCTCGCGCGTGTCGTGGCGCAGAGCGCGCAGTCCACCGGCGTCGAGGTGCTGGTCGCCCCGCCCCGCATGGAGATCGAGCAGCTGCTCGAGGGAGCCGACGTCATCGTTGACTGCATGCTCGGCACGGGCTTCCATGGCGTCCCGCGCACGCCCTTCGACATCTGGATCGATTGCATCAACGCCTCGGGGGCACGGGTGCTGGCAGTCGACGTTCCGAGTGGCCTTTCGGCGCAGACGGGGCACGCGGCCGGGCCGGTGGTGGTGGCCGACGAGACGATCACGATGCTCACGCTCAAGCCGGGACTGCTCTCGGACCAGGGCCGTGACGTGTGCGGCGCCATTGTGGTGGCACCGCTCGCCGAGCAGACCGAGCAGGTCGCGATCGACGCCGATCCGGTGGCCTGGCGCTGCGATCTCGAGGACTACCAGCCGCTCATCACGCCGCCGACGACGGCGGTGGACAAGTTCAGCCGCGGCTCGGTGCTGGTGGTGGGCGGCTCGACGCGCTTCGTCGGGGCACCCATGATGACCGCGCTCGCCGCCGCTCGGGCCGGTGCCGGCTACGTGACGCTCGCCGTGCCCGAAAGTATCGCGCCGATGGTGCAGGCGCGCATGATGGAGATCCCCGTCATCGCCCTGCCGGCGGAGGCGGACGGCTCCTTCTCGTCGCGTGCGGCGGAGCAGGTCGTCAAGCTGGCGGAGCGACGCACGGCAACGGTGGTCGGTCCGGGCATGCGCGTCTCGTCGGGCACGGTGGCCGTC